>NZ_JAUTYT010000002.1:0-424976 GCF_041946075.1 Flavobacterium sp. LAR06
TATTATATAATTTCAATCTTTTTTATAAGTCGCTGGTATGTCGGTTTTTATAAGACAAAGTTTTTTTAGCTTTTACTAGGTTTTGGCTGGTTTGGGTTGTTTTTGTTGGTTTTGCCACAAAGACGCCAGGACACAAAGCTTTATTTTTCCCCTGTTTATTGGGGTTTACTTGCTTTTCAAAAAGACACAAAGTTGGTTTTTTCTTTGTTTTCAATGGTTCTCGCAAAGACGCAAAGGCGCAAAGTCTTCCTTTTACTTCTCTAAAACGATAATTTTCTTCTGAAAACAGCTCCATTAGCCTCGATAGTATTGGAAAGGATAGCGGGAGATAGCTCCTTAAAAAAAATCCAAATCTTGAAAATTGCTTCGCTCAGCCTAACGCAAATAATCCTTACTATATATTATAGTAGAATTTCTCACCTTATACATAATACATATGTATAAAAAACAAACCCGGCAGATTTTAATAAACTGTCGAGTTGGAACATTACACACCTTATATATAATAGTAGAAAAATGTACTTATATATGTATAGTATTTAAACTATCAATGACCTCTTTTGTGATTTGAATACTTTTTAGCTTAGCCTGGTGATCATAGATTGGACTCGTAACCATAAGTTCATCTATTTGAGCGTAGTTAATAAACTTTTTAAGATCGATTTCTAATTGTTCTTTGTTTCCTGTAAAAGTACAAGAGGTCATTTGATTGACATGGAAACGTTCTTCTTCGCCCATGATATCATCTAAAGACGAAACTGGCGGCTGTAGTCCTTTGCGATCGTTGCGTATTAAGTTCAAAAACATTTGGTACAAACTGGTTGAAAGAAATTCTGCTTCTTCATTTGTGTCTGCAGCAATAATATTAACACAGGCCATTGTTTTTGGTTTGTCTAAAACTGTTGACGGCTGGAAATTTTCGCGATAGAATTCAAAGGCCTGTATCATTTGGCGAGGTGCAAAATGTCCTGCAAAAGCGTACGGTAATCCATAAGCAGCGGCCAAGGCAGCACTTTCCATACTTGAACCTAAAATCCAGATGGGGATGTTTTTCCCTTCGGCTGGAAAAGCGCGAACTTTTGCTGTCGCATTTTCTTCAGAAAAATAATCCTGAAGCTTGGTTACATTTTGAGGGAATCTTTGCGCCTGCTCAAAAAAGTCTTTTCTAATGGCTTCAGCAGTTGGCTGATCTGTTCCAGGCGCTCTTCCTAAACCTAAATCGATTCGGTTTGGATAAAGCGTCTCCAAAGTTCCAAATTGTTCTGCTACTACTAAAGGAGAATGATTTGGCAACATTATACCTCCAGAACCTACCCGAATATTTTTAGTGTGACCAGCAATATATCCTATTAAAACAACTGTTGCCGTACTCGCAACATGTGCCATATTGTGATGTTCGGCCAGCCAAAAACGCTTATAACCTAAATTATCAGCCAGTTGTGCTATGTCTTTTGTTTTTTGAAATGTTTCGGTTGCGTTGCTATCCTGAGTAATAATAGCGAGTTCTAATATGGAGATTGAAATTGGGTTTTTCATATATATTTTTACTTTCTACAAAATTACTTCATTTATACTGATGCCTTTTATTTTGCAGTGTTAAGAGAATTATAATATTTTCCGCGTGACAAAAAATACAAAAAATGATAATTAATTATTGTTTTACGATAATTAATTATACATTTGCGATATAACCCTAACTTTAAATTAAATGAAAACCACTCATATCGTTTCCAGAGTTTTATTTTATTTTACACGATTTTTGTCTGTTGTATATTTTGGACTGGCAAGCTATTCTCTTCTAACCTTAATTACAGGCTGGAGCTTGACCTTTAAAGACGGTGGGAAATATTTTCAGGTTTGTTATCCGTTTACTACGCATCCGGTAATGCTTGGTGATTATAATCTTCCGTATATCCTTTTTGATTTCTTAGCTCCTCTGAGTCTCTATGGACTTTTCTTTTTATTAAGCAGTAATGTTTTTAAGCTTTTTTATCAGCCAAAATTATTCACTCAAAATGGGATCCAGCATTTAAGGCGTTTTTATTTATCGAATTTGCTTATACCAAGCATTGTGCTCTTTATTGCTTTCTTTTTTGTGCCGTTAGACAATGAAGTATCAATTTTTATCGTATTGCACGGAATGCTTGGCGTTTTCGCTTACTTTCTTGCAGCAATTTTTAAACAGGGTTTAAACCTTCAGAACGAACAAGACTTATTTATATAACTATGCCAATAATTGTAAATATTGATGTAATGCTTGCCAGACGCAAGATGCAAAGTAAAGAGTTGGCAGAAAAACTTGAAATTACACCTGCTAATTTATCGATACTTAAAACAGGAAAAGCAAAAGGAATCAGATTTGACACCCTGGAAGCAATATGTAAAATATTGGACTGCCAGCCTGGCGATATTCTAGAATATGTAAGCGAATAGCGCTCTTTTAAATCTAAATCTTATTGACATAAAAATCGGCTTTTATAGGCCGACTGGCATTCTATTGCCTATTTTTTTCAAAATCATCTTTATATAATCATCTAAATCAATCAAAAAATGAACAGTTTATCAATCAAAAATCTCAGTAAAACTTACGAGAATGGCGTTAAGGCAATTGACAATTTATCGCTTGAAATCGGGAATGGCATGTTTGGCTTGCTGGGACCAAACGGCGCAGGAAAATCTACTTTAATGCGAACTACTGCTGCTTTGCAGGAACCAACATCGGGAATAATTGAATTTAACGGAATTAATATTCTTGAAAATCCCATGTTTATTCGTGAAAACCTTGGCTATCTACCGCAGGAATTTGGCGTTTATCCAAAAATATCTGCTTATCGTCTATTGGATCATTTGGCCATTCTAAAAGGTATTGTCAACAAAAAAGAAAGACACGACCAGATTTTGAATTTATTAAACCAAACCAATTTACTACAGTATAAAGACAAAGCGGTACATTCTTTCTCTGGAGGTATGCGCCAGCGTTTTGGAATTACACAGGCTTTGCTTGGAAATCCTAAAATTATTATTGTCGATGAACCAACTGCCGGACTTGATCCCGAAGAGAGAAACCGTTTTAATAATCTTTTAAGTGAAATTGGTGAAAGTATTATTGTGCTTTTATCCACTCATATTGTTGAAGACGTACGTGATTTATGCACTAAAATGGCCATAATCTCTAACGGGAAATTAATTTTAGAAGGAAATCCGAATGATGCGGTCGATTCTTTAAAAGACCAAATCTGGATGAAAGCCATTCATAAAAATGATTTGAAGGATTATAAAAATAATTTCAATATTATTTCATCTCATTTGAATTCTGGAAAACTCAATATTCATGTTTTCTCAGATCAACGTCCTGATTCCGGATTCGATTTAATTTCTCCTGATCTAAGCGACGTTTATTTCAACGTTTTATCTCAAAATCAACCTAAAAAATAGTCCTATGTTTTCTAAATTACTTCAATTTGAATGGCATAACAATACCCGAAACTGGACTTTTTATGCTTCTTTTATACTGTATCTGATATTTGGCTTTTTTGTGAGTGCTTTTGCCAATTTCTCTTTTTCTGGTGCTTATAAAAATAGTCCCTTCGTACTGACTTATGCAATAGGCCTGATTTCGTTGACTACTATATTTTCGATTACCATACAAGTTGCTCAAAGTTTTTTGAAAGAATACGAAACTAAATTTGATGCCATTATTTTCACAACTCCAATTTCAAAATTTAATTATTTGGCAAGCAAATTTATTACTGCCTTTGCAATTGCTTCACTTTCCTTTTTGATGTTTATTCTTGGGATGATGTTTGGCCATCAAATGTCATGGCTTCCAAAAGACGAAATTGGTCCTTTCGAACTAATCAACTATTTCTGGCCTTACCTAGTAATTGTTTTACCCAACATTTTTCTATGTCTTTCGATATTAACTGCTCTGGCGTGGACAACGCCAAACAAATTAATGATATACGTTGGCGGTTTCTTAATTTACATCTTATATATCGCAGGATCTTTGTTTTCTAACTCTCCTATTTTTGCAAATGCTTCTCCTTCATCAGCTACGCAAATGTCTTTTGCGGCAAAAATAGATCCGTTTGGTTTAGCGGCTTTTTTAGAACAAACAAGATATTGGACGTCTATTGAAAAGAACAGCAATTTGCTTTTATTGACCGGTAATTTTTTAATCAACCGAATTCTATGGCTGGTTATTTCTCTTCTTTTAGTCTTTATTTCTTATAAAATTTTTTCCTTTAGAAAATCGAAAACCAAAAAAAGCAAGTCCAAAAAAGTAGAATTTGGCAGCATTTCTTTTTCTGCGGAAGCGCCAAAACAAATAGAATTCAGGACTTTTAGACATAATATCGCTGTTTTGCAAAGCAATATCAAAATGGATATCTTTTTGATTGTAAAAGGAATTCCGTTTATTCTGATTCTTCTTTTACTTTCCGGACTCTTATTAATTGAAATTTCAGATGAAATTGATGGCGGAATTCGGCTAGCGGAAAATATAACCAATACCGCTTTAATGATCAGCACGATTATGGATCGTTTGCCTTTCATTTTAATCTTGATAATTCTTTTTTACAGCAGCGAATTAGTAAACAGAAGCGAGAATTCAAAATTTGATATGCTCGAAAACACAACGCCATATTCACAAATAATGGTTTTGATAGCAAAATTGATTTCACTTTTCTCTATTGCACTAATTATCGTTGGCGTTTCTATTGTAATAGGATGTAGTTTTCAAATCATTAATGCAAATGCTCCAATAGAATTTGGGTTGTACTTTTCGATGCTGTATTATCTCGGACTTCCCATTTTACTTATTTCGATTTTAGTTCTTTTTATTCAAACTCTCATTACTAATAAATATTTAGGGCTTTCAGTTGCAACACTTACGGTTGTTTTAATTAGCTCCGCAATTGGGGGTCAATTAGGAATTTCACATCCTTTACTGAGATTTGGCGATGCCTTTAAAAGAGAATATTTTGATTTGAATGGTTTTGGAAAATATACTTTTTCGTTTCACATTTCGATGTTGTACAACATTGGGCTAGCATTAATTCTGATATTCTCTACTTCTATTTTATGGAAACGAAATAGTTCGATTTTAAAATCATTTCGACGAAATTCATTTAATGCGATCCAAAAAGCAATTTTTATTTTGGGAATTCTTCTTTTTATTGGTTTTGGAAGTTATTTTTTTTACAAAACAAATATTGAATATCCCTATATAACCCAAGAAGATCAAAATAATTGGAGCGAACAATACGAACTGAAGCTTAAAAAATATGCTCCTTTAGCACAGCCGATCATCACGTCTGTGAAGAGTACGGTAGATTTATTTCCAGAAGAAAATCGCTATGAAGTTTCGGGATCGTATGAATTAATTAATAATTCAGAAAAAACAATTGATAGTTTACTCCTATATATAGACCGAAATTCGAAACTGACTTCTATTAAAATTAAGAATGCAGAAAAATTACATGATGTTTCAAACTTCAACCATTATTGGTATCGCTTAACAAAACCTTTGAAACGGCATCAGAAATTAAAAATGAGTTTTTCGTTTCAATTTTCATGGTCGCCGTTTAAAGGACATACAGCTTTTAATTCTATAATTGAAAATGGTTCTTTTATGAGAATCAGCCGTTATTTTCCAACTTTTGGTTATCAGGTTTCGAACGAAATTGAAAGCAAAAAAGAACGTAAAAAAAGGCATTTACCAGCTCAGACTCCGCTTAAAAAATTAGAAGATAAAACGATAATTCCGAATGATTTTATTGATTATGATGCAGTCGTTTCAACATCAAAAAAACAAACCGCAATTGGTGTGGGAGATTTAATTGGAAAATGGAAAAAAGGAGATCGCAATTATTTTCATTATAAATCAAATGGGAAAATTCCGTTTCGATTTGCTTTCGCTTCCGCGGAATATCAAATTAAAAAGATCCTTTATAAAGGAATTTCTATTGAAGTTTATTACGACAAAAGACATTCCCGAAATATCGAAAAACTAATAAGTGGTATTCATAACACAATAGATTATTGCCAGACCAATTTTGGGAAATATCCTTATAAAACTATTCGTTATGCCGAAGTCTCCGCTTTCGCCGATGGGTTTGCCGCGACTTCCTATCCGTCAACGGTTTTTATGAAAGAGAATTTTGGTTTTTACAGCAACCTGAATAATAAAGATAAAGAAGATGTTATCAATCAATTGACAGCTCACGAATTATCGCACGAATGGTGGGGAAATGCCCAAATTGCGCCGGAACAAAAAGAAGGAAGCTGGATTTTGACCGAAACCCTAGCACAATATACCGAGTTGATGTTATATGAAAAAGAACACGGTTTAGAGAAAGCTTTACAAACCTTAAAAATTCATTTAGATCTATATTTAAGCGCCAGAAGCTACGATCCGGAAACTTCTCTTTATAAAACAAATTACGAAACACCCCATTTACCGTACGACAAAGGAATGCTTGTTATGCATCAATTGCGACTTTTAATTGGAGAAGAAAAAGTGAACCAGGCTTTGAAAAATTTTCTGAATCATTATAAATATCCGATTCAACGTCCTGATTCTGAAGATTTATTAAAGAAAATTTATGCTGTAACAGATCCTAAACTGCATTGGAAATTAGATGAAATGTTTAAGCAGATTATCACTTATTCTTCAAAAATCGTTTCGGTTAAAAGTCAAAAAAAGAATGGATTTTATGAAGTTTCATTTAATGTTAATTCAGAAAAATATGCTGAAAATGAAGTTGGAAAACGAAAATTAATTGACAATGACAGAACCATTGACATTGGTATTTATGATGAAAAAGGAAAATTACTTTGTTCTCCTTTTTTACTAAAAAACAATAAAACCGGAGGGAAAATAAAACTTAAAACCAAACCTCAACTGATTGTCGTAGATCCTTATTTAAAAAATATCGATACTTTTATTAAAGACAACGAAAAGGAAATTAATTAAACAAAAGGGCTCTACTAATTAGGGCCTTTTTCAATATTCTTTATTTCAATTGAATTGTAATCAATTTATGTTTTGTTTTTCCATCATCAATAATTTTAAAATTAGATTGCTTTGCTTCAATTTCAAATTTTGATTTTGAATCAACTGCTAATGAAATATCTCTGTAACGAAAGGTCTCCGGAATTTCAGGAAGTTCAATTGTTACCGTACCTTCTTTGTCACTTTGTTCAAAATGGATTTTAATTCGATCGCGAAGCCAGATATATTCGTAAACTTCCTGCCAGGGCGCCATCCAGATTGAATCGTTTCCGTTTGTACCATATTTATTGGCAATTGTTGTCATATAATATTTGAAGTCTGGGAAACGTATACTTAAATTCCACAAATTTGAATTTCCTACTCCGTGTGTAAATTCGTTGTACCAAATTGGCCCCGATAATTTTGCAACTGAATCAAAAGTCGCTAGAAAACGATCCATAGTTTTAAATCCGATTGTGTCTTTTGAACTTTGAATAAAAGTTCTCGCGTAAATCATTTTATCTAAATTTACTTTATTATCAACTTTAATAACTGGTCCAGCACCAACATAAGATGCTACCGAAAAAGAGCCATTTGTCAAAGCGTCTCTTTCATATTCTAGATGATATCCAGGATCACTTTCTCCGCCTGGCACCACAAAATGCGAAATTGTAAATCCTAAATTTTGTTGTATCGAGGTTGTATTTTCTGTTACTTCAGTCAGGAAATTAGTTCCGTGTTTGGTCGCATGATGAAAGCCGTGATTCAAAATATCCCAGCCTGCTTTGTATAATTCCTTTACTTCTGACCACGAAAGATGTCCGCGAATTGTTTTTGAATCATTGATTGCTCCTCCATTAATGGCTAAAGCTAACTTGAACGGAATTTTATTTCCTAATCCATCTGAGTAAAAAAGTCCTTTTGAAGTTTTTCCATCACCGCCCTGATCATTTTTCCATTCGTTTATCATTGGCGGACTTATTTTTCCTCCATTAAATAATGGGAAAGCCGTTAAATAAGCTGAACGATAACCATCATCAACGGTGAAACTATAGGCTAAATGTTTGTTGAATTTTAAATCCGCAGCCTGAATTTTTACTTTCTTTGCTGATTTTAGTTTTATTTTAAAAGATATGATTTTCTTTTTTGATGAATCTATTTTAACATAATTTCCAAAACAAAAAGAAATCGAATTAATTGTAAGGGCAAGAATGAATAAAAATGTCTTTATTCGTAATCGTGGTATTTTCATTTGGAGCATTTGATTTTGAGATTTTAAAGATACATCTCTTTAGAAAAAATCTATTCAAAAAAATGATATTTCAAGACTCTGAAATATTTTTTAACGAAATATAATAACTACCGAATCTTCATTCTTTAACAAACGTTTAATATCAAAGGCTTTACAAATAGGCACACCCTTTGTATTTTGAAAGTATTCTCATCCTATTATTCAAAAAATCTCAAACTGCTTTTTATGTACCTATCTAATACGAAAACCATTGTGTTTATTACGGGAGCATTTGTCAGTCCTTCTTGTTGGGAGAAATGGACTGTTTTTTTTGAAAATCAAGGATACAAAACAGTTGCCCCTCCATGGCCTTACAAAAATGAAAATATCGAAACATTACGGAGTCAACACCCGGATTCAAAAATTGCATTGTTGCGTTTATCAAGCCTACTCGACTATTATAGAGAAATTATAGAGAAACTACCTGAAAAGCCCATTTTAATTGGACATTCTTATGGTGGACTTTTGACTCAGTTATTGGTTCAGAAAGAATTGGCTTTCGCCGGAATTTGTATTCATTCCGTTTCTCCAAAAGGTATTTTTAAAGCGAAATTCTCTTTTTGTAAAGCAATCTGGAAGTCTTTAGGCTTTTTTACTTCTGCAAAAAAAACATATTTAATGACATTTAGAGAATGGCAAACCAAATTTACAAACGGAATGTCATTTGAAGAACAAAAAGATTCTTATGAAAAATTGGTTATTCCTGAATCTAAATCAGTTTTACGAGATGTTTTTACTGAAGCGGCACACATCAACTTTAAAAAAAAGCATGAACCTTTACTATTTTTATCCGGATCTAACGATATGGTTATTAGAGCTGCGCTCAATTATTCAAACTTTAAAAGATACACCAATATTCATTCGATAACCTGCTATAAAGAATTTCAAGGTCACAATCATTTTGTATTAGGACAATCCAACTGGGCTGAAGTTGCTGGATTTATTGTAAAATGGCTCGAAAAAATCAGTTAGTTTAATTCTCTTTTAATTTCCAGTTTTTTGATTTTCGAATTTAAAGTGGACGGATGAATGTCTAAAATTTCGGCTGCACCACCTGCTCCTGATATTTTCCCGTTACATTTTTTCAGAATATACAATATATAATCTCTTTCGTTCTCCAAAATTGTTTTTATAGAGAAGGATTCACTAGCTTGTTCTGCATGCATTTTTGAAGAAGTCGAAAGTTCAATTTCCTTGATTGTATTTCCGTCAGTCAATAAAATGGCACGTTGCATTACGTGTTCCAATTCTCTAATATTTCCCGGCCAATTGTAATTTATAATCTGTTGCAAAGCAAAATCAGAGAGGTTTGGTGCTTTTCGTCCCATTTTCTCGCTGTATACTTTTATAAAATGATGTGCTAAGTCCGGGATGTCTTCTTTTCGTTTTTTTAATGATGGAACTAAAATTGGAAAAACATGCAAACGATAGTACAAATCCATTCTGAATCTTCCGGCTGCAACTTCTTCTTCAAGATTTTTATTCGTAGCTGCAATAATTCGAACATCAATTTTCATTGAAGATCTTCCTCCAATGCGTTCAATTTCTCGTTCCTGCAAAACGCGTAACAATTTTACCTGAAGTTCCAAAGGCATCTCCCCTATTTCATCCAGAAAAATGGTCCCTCCGTCAGCCAATTCAAACTTACCAACTCGCTTGTCTACTGCACCTGTAAAAGCTCCTTTTTCATGACCAAAAAGCAATGATTCAGCCAGGTTTTCAGGAATCGCTCCACAATTAATAATAACTAAAGGTTTTCCTTTTCGAGGCGATAAAGCATGAATACTTTGCGCTATTTTCTCTTTTCCGGTACCACTTTCGCCTAAAACCAAAACCGATGTGTCTGACGGCGCCACTTTTCTGATATAATCAAAAACCGTAATCATTTGAGGGCTATTACCAATAATTCCTTCAAAGCCAACCGATTTATGTAACGGTTTTACTTCTTTAGCAATAGCTTCTTTTTGGTCTTCCCCAGAAACTGTTTTTGGAAACATTTTAGTAACAAATTGCGCAAATATATTTTCCAGGTTCGCCAAAAGTTTTAAGGTTTCTGTCGAATAAATATTAAAATTTCTGCTATAAAAATTAAAATAAAATCTTTGAATTGTTTCAATTGGAACCGGAAATACCAAGTATGATTTAATTCCGAAATTATGAGAAATCAGACTCTTTATTGGCGCTACCTGGAAATTATTTATCAAAGACTCTTCACTATAGATAATAGGTTCTAAATCTATTTTTGATTTTTTATAGGTTTCATCTAATTCCTTAATAGAAATATCAGCAATTTTTGAGAATTTTTCAGGACTGATGATCTGGTAATCGTCTATATTTCTACGCATGATTCCGAGATTTGCATAATGTGTGGTGTTCGCAAAACCAACTTCTGCATAATCAAACGAAATATAATTTTGTATCATTCTTCCGAATGATACTAATGCATTTTCCCATTTAAGATTTGAATTTAAAATCTCATTCATATCTCTTTGTAACTGCATTTGTTGCATTAATTGCGATTCTAAACTATATTCCTGACGGTAAAAAGCGATTTCAAGAGTGGTTAAAACATCTTGTTCTCTAAACGGTTTTACTATAAATCCGTAAGGCTGTGTAATTTTTGCCTGATCTAAAATATTTTTACTGGAATTAGCTGATATAAATATAAAACCGATATAATTTTCTTTGAGAATTTGGGCTAATTCTATTCCGTTACGATTTCCTTTCAGCATAATATCCAGGAAAACTAAATCCGGTTTTTCAATCTCAATCTGTTCCAAAGCCTGATCAACTGAGCGAGCAATTCCGATCACTTCATAATTTGCTTTTTCGAGAATTAACTGCAAATCATGTGCTTCAATAAATTGATCTTCAACGATTAAAATTCGTTTTTTTAAAGTGGTTTCAGAGGATTTGAGGTGCTGGTCAAAAACCGTTTCCATAAATGTGGTATTTTTAGTATTATAATAGGCGTAATATATTGGTATAAAATTAGTTAATTATTAGAACTAAAACAGTAAAAATTCAAAATTTAAATCAAAAAAAAGATCTTTTATGTGAATTTTCCTGATATTATTCTAAAGAACCATACTAGTTTATATTTATATTTGTTCATCATAAAAAACATCCAAAAACTTAATTCTAAACAAATTATGAAACAAGTTTATGCACTCTGTTTTATCCTTTCAATTGCAATACAATCTTTGGCACAAACTTCACCTTCTGTTGCCAAATATGACTTAAAGAAGAAAAGGCTTTTGATTCAGGCTTGCTCCATCTATTTATTCAACGCCAATCAGGGTGCGATAGATGCAGACAGTTCTGTAGTTTTAGCCTGTAAAGCATATAAATTACCTGTTTCGTTAGCTTATGACGAAGGTTTTAACGATGGATCATATTTGATTGGAAATGATTTGATTGATAAAGGAAACATCGATTCTGCAAAAAAGCTTCTTGCTAAATCTAAAGAGGAAAATCGCATTAAGTTATTGCTTCAATTAGGGAATTTTTATCTTTTCAAACCCGGAACAAAACCAGAGGATCTTCAAAATGCCCAAGTTTATATAAAGGAAGCAGTTGACGTTAGCAATAAAATTAAAATAAAAAAATGGCAACATCAAAGTTTACTGCTTCTTGGGAAATATTATTTCCAGGCTGGGAACTTAGCAGAAAGCAAAAAAAACTTTTTACAGGTTATAAACGAATGCCGAAAAACAGATGATAAAATTGGTCTCGCTGATGCTGTGGATGGATATGCAACTCTTTTATCAAATCTAGATCCGGAGAAAGAGAAACGACTACAAGAAGCCGTTTCTCTTTATGCTTCCTTAGGGTTGGAAGAAAAAAGAATAGAGTCTTATATGAAAATTACGACCATCTATTTTTGGACAGGGAGAATCGATGAAGCAAAAAAGAGACTACATCAAAATTTAGCTGATTTGCGAAAAATTAATTTCACACATCAGCAATTCGCAGAAACCACAATAGTTTATATTGACTTGTATCAGCAAAATATGAAAAGTGCTATGTATTATGCGCTAAAAAGCGTAAAAAGAATGGAGGCCGAAAAAGACTACACTTTAGGAGATATTTTTTATATGCGATTAGGTGATGTCTATAATTTTATAGGTCACAATGAAGAAGCATTGGAACTATATAGAAAAAGTATTGAAATTGGACAGCAAACCTTAGATACCGGTACTTGGTATAAAAGTTTTTATGGTGCTGTTGCTGCTTTATCACTTAAAGGAAAAAATAAAGAAGCTATTGCCTACATAAATTCGTTAACAGCAGAATATCCTCCAAAAACTATTTTTGACAAGATGTCTGTGGCTTATATAAAAGCCAATTGCTATGAGGCTATTAAAGATAATCTTCAGGCCGAAAAGTATTTTAATGAAACGGATTATTACGCCAGACAATTAAATAATCGTGAAACCTTTAGAGAAATTGTTCACCAATATACCATGATGTCTTTATTTTATATCAATATAAATAAAGTTCAGAAAGCAAAATTTTACACAGATAAAATATTTGCGCTTTTTAAGATCAATAACGCAACTTATAATTCAGAGGCATTTCAGCGTTTATTGTACAAAACCGACTCTATTAATGGAAATTATAAAAGCTCATTAGCCCATTTTCAAAACTTCAAAAAAATAAGTGATTCACTTCATGGAAATACTAAAAATAAACAAATTGAAGAATTAAAAATAGCATATCAAACTAAGAATAAAGAACAAAAAATTGCACTTTTAAACGACCAATCGAAACTACAGGAAAGTGCATTACAAAAATCAAAACTCTTAAATAATTTGGCGATTGGGTGTTTGATTTTGCTTTTAATCACGATTAGCTTACTTTATAATCGCTATCGTTTAAAACAACGAAATCATGCTAAATTAGAATTAAAAGAAAGAGAAATCAATCAAAAAAACCTCAACTTGAGACATTTATTAGATGAAAAAGAATGGCTTTTGAAAGAGATTCATCACCGTGTGAAAAACAATCTTCAGACCGTTATAAGCCTGCTGAATTCCCAATCGGCTTATTTGGATAATGATATGGCTTTATCTGCCATAAAAAACAGTCAGCACAGAATTCATTCGATGTCATTGATTCATCAAAAATTATATAATTCTGACAATATTGCGACGATTAATATGCCAAATTACATCAAAGAATTGGTCGAATATCTAAAGGAGTCTTTTTCTCTTGCACAAAGAATTCGTTTTGAAATAAAAGTCGCTCCTTTAGAATTAGACGTGGCGCAGGCTGTTCCACTTGGACTTATTTTGAATGAAGCCATTACGAATTCAATTAAATATGCTTTTCCGAATGATCGAACAGGGATGATTTATGTGACGCTCGAAGCAATAGCAGAAAACCGATATTTATTAACCATTTCAGATAACGGAATTGGAGCTGAAACTGATTTTACAGATACAAAAGCAAACTCATTCGGGATGAGTTTAATAAAGGGTTTAAGTGATGATTTGGAAGCAAAATTCACAATGGAAAATAATAACGGGACGATTTTAAAAATTGAATTTTCGCAAGAATTTCCGATAAATCAAAAAAGGCAAATGATTTAAAACCTAAATTTGTAGCACGAAAATAAATTTCGATACTAGCCTTTTCCTCAAATGACACACAAAATTTTAATTATAGACGACGAAGAAAAACTTAGAAGTCTGCTGGCACGTATTATAAAATCAGAAGGATTTGAAGTTTTTGAAGCTAAAGATTTAAAATCAGGTTTTAAGAAACTGGAGCAAACTGAAATTGATGTCGTTCTATGTGATGTAAAATTACCTGATGGAAATGGTGTTGATTTTCTTCAGAATATAAAAAACAGTTTCCCTTTAGTAGAAGTTATTTTGTTGACCGCTTTTGGGAATATTCCAGACGGCGTTCAGGCCATGAAAAATGGTGCTTTCGATTATATCGTAAAAGGCGATGATAATGATAAAATTATTCCGCTTCTTTATAAAGCTGTAGAAAAAGTACAGTTACAGAAAAAAGTGCAACAACTCGAGAAACGAATTGGCGATAAATATTCTTTTAATACCATTATTGGAAAATCTAAAGGAATCGAACAAGTTATTGATTTAGCACAAAAAGTTGCCAAAACCGATTCGACTGTTTTATTAACTGGAGAAACCGGAACCGGAAAAGAGGTTTTTGCACAAGCGATACACGAAAATAGTAATCGCGTTGGAAAATCTTTTGTGGCACTAAACTGCAGTACTTTCAGTAAAGAAATTCTTGAAAGTGAACTTTTTGGTCATAAACAAGGTGCTTTTACTGGTGCATTAAAAGATAAAAAAGGTTTTATTGAAGAAGCAAACGGTGGAACCTTATTTCTGGATGAAATTGGCGAAATGCCAATTGATCTTCAAGCCAAATTGTTACGTGTTTTAGAAACCAGCGAATATATTCCGGTTGGTGATACCACTCCAAAAAAATCAAATTTCCGATTAATTGCGGCAACAAACCGTGATTTAAAAACAGAAAGTGATGAACACCGTTTTCGTTCGGACTTATATTTTCGATTGAATATTTTCGAAATCAAATTGCCTTCTTTGCGAGAAAGAATCAAAGATATTTCAGTATTGGCCCATTATTTTGTCAAGCAGTTTTCTGAAAAAACAAACAAAAAAACTTTAAATATTGCCGATGATTTTCTTCAGAAATTAGAAAGTTATTCCTGGCCGGGAAATATTCGGGAACTTAAAAACATTATTGAAAGATCTGTTATTTTGAGTAATGGCGATACTTTAACCTCAGATGTCTTGCCTTACGAAATGCAGCATCAGCCTGAGAAAGCAACAAAATCGATGTCAGCTTTTTCTATGCAAAGTATTGAAAAATTGCACATTCAGAAGGTTTTAAATTATACAAAAGGCAATAAGGCTGAAACAGCACGTTTGCTTGAGATTGGAATTGCGACGTTGTATAGAAAATTGGAGGAGTACGGAATTCAATAATAAATTTAAAATTCCAATCAGGATAAATTCCAAATTCCAATTTAAAGCTCCAGCGGAGCAAAATGCTTATAGCAAATATAATTGGTTTTGATTAAAGCTCCAGTGGAGCGACATTCTAGCGTTTGTTTCAATCTAAAACATGCCACCCCGATGGGGCTTTATTATCAAACGTTGTAATTTTCTATAAATATGACGTCCCGCTGGGACTTAAATTTTAAAATTAAATATCCTATCATTTCAATAAAAGCTTATCAAAATGATAGGCTTTTTTTATGCCTTTTTTTTGGCATAAAACTACATTCCTTTTATTGACAGCACTTTAGCTATACCTCAACTTTTTCGGAACATATTTTGGCATAAGGAGGAAGAACATAAAAATTCATTCTCATGAAAAATCAAGTAACCTCAATCTACAAACAAGCTGAACGCTTTGCTGAGATAACCAAAAAATCTATTATTTCCGGAAATATCGTACGTGCAAAAAAATGTCTGGCACTTGCTGAACGCCTATTTATTAGCGGAAGCATTGAAACTAAAAATGCTATTTCTAATGTGTATGTTTTCTCCGTTTCTTCTTTTATGGAAGTACGTCACTGCAACATTTCACATCTTTTTCCTCAAACGCTAAAAGCGGAATATATCAAACAGGTTAATGCTTCAGGCGTATAAAAAGTTTAATCGGATGTCAATCTAAAATCTGAACTCTAAAATCTAAAATAACATTATGATCACTTTTCTTTTACTCGCATTGGCCGTTGTGCTTTTTGCAATTTGTTTTAAATCAGTTGAATTTTTTGAAAAAATCTAAATCATGACTGCACTATTTATTATTTCGATTGCCGTTTTTGGCTATTTGGTTTATGTATTAATCAAACCTGAAAAGTTCTAAAAAATGAAAAAGTCACAGTCAGGAAAAAAGCTACTACTATATGTTTTTGTGGCTTGGACATTAGTTTTTATAACACTTATTGCGTTTTTATAAAAGCCCAAATTTTATTTAATTTCTAACAAACAAAATATGAACACAGAGTTATTTGGTGTCATTAGCATTTTTATCATTTCGATAGTCTTAGCTATTCCGATAGGAAAATATATTGCTAAAGTTTATTTGGGAGATAAAACCCTTTTTGACCCGATTTTCAATCCAATTGAAAAATTTATTTTTAAAATCAGCGGAATCAATTCCACTGAAGAAATGAACTGGAAACAGCATTTAAAAGCACTTTTGAGTGTGAATATGATTTGGTTCTTTCTTTGCTTTTTTATTTTACTGTTTCAGGGATCGCTATTTTTAAATCCAGACAACAATCCGTCAATGACACCGGATTTAGCCTTTAATACTGCAATTTCATTCCTAGTAAACTGTAATCTACAGCATTATTCAGGCGAAACTGGACTTTCTTATTTATCGCAAATGGTTTTGATGTTCCTGCAATTTGTTTCTGCTGGTGTCGGAATGGCGGCTGCAGCAATGATTTTTACAGCAATGAAAGAAAGAACCACAGAAAAACTGGGGAATTTCTATAATTATTTCATCAAAAGTTGTACTCGTATTTTGTTACCACTTTCAGCTATTGCAGCAGTTGCCCTATTATTTAGCGGAACTCCTATGACGTTTGAAGGCAAAGATACCATTACAACTTTACAGGGTGATTCAGTGCAAGTTTCACGCGGTCCTGCTGCAGCTTTTATTGGTATTAAACATATTGGTACAAATGGTGGTGGATTTTTTGGAGCCAATTCGGCACATCCATTAGAAAACCCAACTTATTTTACGAATGCAGTTGAGCTTTGGGCACAATTAATTATTCCGTTTGCCATGATTTTTGCTTTAGGTTTTTATCTAAAGAAAAGAAAACTATCCTACGTGATCTTCGGAGTAATGACAATTGGTTTTTTACTCCTTGTCATCCCAACTGTTGTCAGTGAGCTTAACGGAAATCCAGCCATAGAAAAAATGGGAATTGCTCAGGCAACCGGAGCGATGGAAGGAAAAGAAGTTCGGTTTGGCCCAGCTATTTCAGGATTCTGGAGTATTGCTACAACCGTAATCTCTACAGGTTCGGTAAATAGTATGCACGATAGTTCAATGCCTATTTCAGGAGCGATGCAATTGCTTGCTATGATGGTTAATGCCTTTTACGGAGGTTGTGGTGTTGGGATCCTGAACTTTTATATTTTCATTATTTTGGCAGTATTTATTTCCGGATTAATGGTGGGTCGAACTCCTGAATTTTTAGGAAAGAAAATCGAAGCGCGCGAAGTTAAAATTGCTGCTTTTATTGCGATTCTTCATCCATTATTGATTTTAGCAGGAACAGCCTTAGCTTCTTATTTTACTGCACATGATACTGCAATGGGTTATTGGTTTAGTGGCAACGCAACAGGCTGGCTAAACAATCCAGGCAATCACGGATTCTCCGAAATGTTATATGAATATACTTCAAGCGCCGCTAATAACGGTTCTGGTTTTGAAGGTTTGGGAGATAATAATCCTTTTTGGAATATCACTACAGGAATTGTGTTGTTATTAAGCCGTTTCATTCCTATTATTGGGCCATTGGCAATTGCAGGATTATTGGCTAACAAAAAATATATTCCGGAAAGTGCAGGAACTTTAAAAACTGATACTTCAATTTTCGGAATAATGGTTTTCGCCGTAATTGCAATTATCGCTGCTTTATCATTCTTTCCAGCTTTGGCACTTGGTCCTTTAGCAGAGTATTTTACTCTAAAATAAAAATGCAGGATATTTTAAATACATAAAAATAAACGTAAAATATTTCAAACATAGCCCGTGGTTTCAACCACGGGAAACGAATTTCGAGGAGTAAAGATTGTGATATACGTTGCGTTCCAGTGGTTGAAACCACGGGCTATGTTTACAATTTATGAATTTATTTCGCATAACATTTTACAAATAACATTTAACTTTTTACAAGAAAATGACAACTAATAAATCCGCATCATTGTTTGAAAGCAAACAGGTAAAAGAAGCCTTAGTGCAATCTTTTGTCAAGCTGAATCCAAAATTGATGATCAAAAATCCGGTAATGTTTACCGTAGAGATAGGAACTGCTATTATGTTTGCTGTTTGTGTTTCCATAGTAATGGGAGCTACAGATCAGGGCAGTTTCATTTATAATGTAATTGTGTTTTTAATATTACTGGCAACGCTTTTGTTTGCCAATTTTGCCGAAGCTATTGCCGAAGCCAGAGGAAAAGCACAAGCCGATAGTTTAAGAAAAACACGTGAAGAAACTCCGGCAAGACAAATTTTACCAAATGGAGAAATCAAAAATATCAGTTCATCAGAATTAAAAAAAGGAGATATTTTCGTTTGTGAATCTGGCGATTTAATTGCCACCGATGGTGAAATTATAGAAGGATTGGCAACCATTGACGAAAGCGCGATTACCGGAGAAAGTGCTCCTGTAATTCGGGAAGCTGGTGGTGATAAATCATCTGTAACCGGAGGAACAAAAGTATTGTCTGATAAAATTAAAGTAATCGTAACTTCTGAACCTGGCGAAAGCTTTTTAGATAAGATGATTGCTTTAGTTGAAGGTGCAAGCCGTCAGAAAACACCAAACGAAATTGCTTTAACTATTTTGTTAGCCGCATTTACCTTAATCTTCGTGATTGTGTGCGTTACGCTAAAACCGTTTGCCGACTATGCAAATGCACCCATCACGATTGCGGCTTTTATTGCTCTTTTTGTTTGTTTGATTCCAACAACAATTGGGGGGTTACTTTCTGCTATTGGTATTGCCGGAATGGACAGAGCATTGCGTGCCAACGTAATTACAAAATCTGGAAAAGCGGTAGAAACTGCAGGAGATATTGACGTATTACTTTTAGATAAAACTGGAACTATCACTATCGGAAACAGAAAAGCGACCAGTTTTTATCCTACAAAAGGCGTTTCAGAAGAAGATTTTATAAAATCTGCTGTGTTAAGTTCACTAGCAGATGACACTCCGGAAGGGAAAAGTATTGTGGAACTGGCAGGAGCCGAAACTGCCAATAAATTATCAATTGAAGGTGCTACTTTAATAAAATTTACCGCAGAAACCAGAACTTCCGGAGTTGTTTTAAAAGACGGAACCAATATTCGAAAAGGTGCTCAGGATGCTGCAAAAAGCATTGCTACCCAATCAGGAAATAGTTTTCCGGAAGATACTGCTCAAAAAGTAATCGACATTTCTTCAAACGGAGGAACGCCATTAGTGGTTATTAAAAACAATCAGGTTCAAGGTGTTATTGAGTTGCAGGATATCATTAAAACTGGAATGAAGGAACGTTTTGACCGATTGAGAAAAATGGGTGTAAAAACGGTAATGGTTACCGGAGATAATCCGCTTACGGCTAAGTTTATTGCCGAAGCTGCCGGAGTTGATGATTTTATTGCCGAAGCGAAACCAGAGGATAAAATGAATTACATCAAAAACGAGCAAAATCTGGGTAAATTGGTTGCCATGATGGGAGACGGAACGAATGATGCTCCTGCCCTTGCACAAGCCAATGTTGGTGTTGCAATGAACAGTGGTACTCAGGCTGCTAAAGAAGCCGGAAACATGGTAGATCTTGATAATGACCCAACGAAACTAATCGAGATTATCGAAATTGGAAAACAGCTTTTAATGACTCGTGGAACTTTAACTACTTTTTCTATTGCAAATGACGTTGCGAAATATTTTGCTATTGTTCCTGCTCTTTTTATTACTGCGATTCCTGCGCTTCAAGGTTTGAATATTATGCATTTGCATAGTCCGGAAAGTGCCATTTTATCAGCGGTAATTTTTAACGCGATTATCATTCCGATCTTGATTCCATTAGCATTGAGAGGTGTTGATTATAAACCAATTGGTGCGAGTGCCATCTTAAAAAGAAATCTTTTGATCTACGGTTTAGGCGGATTGATTATTCCATTTATCGGGATTAAATTGATTGATTTACTTGTTGCTTTATTTATGTAAATAAAAGTTGCTAAGGTTCTAAGGGACTAAGGTGCTAAGTTTTTTTCTTAGTCCCTCAGAACCTTAGTCCCTTAGAACCTCTAAAAAGAAAAAAATGAAAAATATATTCTCATTATTAAAATTGACGCTGCTTATTGTTATTCTGTTCGCAGTTATTTATCCTCTTGCAATTTATGGAATTGCACAAATGGCTCCAAATCAAGGAAAAGGAGAAACTATTTCGGTTAACGGAAAAGTAGTTGGTTATCAAAAAATTGGTCAGAAATTCGATAAGTCGAATTATTTCTGGGGAAGACCTTCGGCTGTTGATTACAACGCTGCAGGAAGTGCAGGAAGCAATAAAGGACCAAGCAATGCTGATTATTTAGCTTTGGTTCAAAAAAGAATTGATACGTTTTTAATCGTTCATCCTTATTTGAAAAAATCTGAGATTCCATCCGACATGGTTACAGCTTCCGGAAGTGGATTGGATCCGAATATTTCTCCTGAAGGTGCTTTGATTCAGGTGAAACGTGTTGCTAAAGAACGAAAATTAGCTGAAGCTAAAGTGAAAGCTTTGGTGGAATCTAAAATTAACACAGCTGTTGTTGGTCCTGAAACGGTTAATGTTTTGGAATTGAATGTGGCGCTTGATGCGCTTCGCTAAAACAAGGTTCTGAGGTTCTGAGTAGCTAAGGTTCTAAGATTTTTTCTTAACGCTTTTTATGTCATTCCAAGGAACAAGGAATCCCCACAAGTAGCTCGGCACAGATTGGAGAGTTTCTTTGATGAGTTTCTTACGGGGGATTCCTCGTCCCTCGAAATGACAAACCGGAACGGAAAACTGAAACCTAAATAATACCTAACAGGTTTTGAAAACCTGTTAGGACAACAAAACCTTCTTGTACCCTGAGTGCCCTAGCCCTGATGGGAGGGAAAATCCTTTTGTGCCGGGGTTCGGCACAAAAGATTGGAAGGACAGCAGGACACGAGCGCTAGCGACTGACGAAGTAAACAGCTCCTTAAAAACCTACTAATAAAAATTAATACGCCTTTTTTACCCCAAAAATCTACTAAATAAATAACTTATGAGGATGAGATTAGCTTACGCTCAGTTCGCTGGCGCTCGAGTGCTTCGTTCCTCGCAATGACAAACAAAAATGAAAAAAATAATACTTACTGCTTTAATCGCATTCGGTTTTAGCAATTTACATGCACAAGAAGAATCAAAAAGTCCGTTGACATTTTCAGGTTACGTAGAAGCATATTACAGTTATGATTTTGGAAAACCGGATAACCATACACGCCCGGGATTCTTTTATAATTATAATCGAAGTAATGAAGTGAACCTGAATTTAGGTATGGCAAAAGTGAATTATACGAAAGATAATATCCGTGGGAATTTTGCTTTGATGGCTGGAACTTATGCACAATACAATATGTCGGCTGAACAGGATTTATTGAAAAATGTATATGAAGCAAATGTTGGTGTAAAGATTTCGCAAAGCCATAATTTGTGGATTGATGCGGGAATTATGCCAGCGCATATTGGTTTTGAAAGTGCGATTGGAAAAGATTGTCCAACTTTGACCCGAAGCATTTTGGCTGAGAATTCTCCTTATTATGAAGCGGGAGTGAAAATTGGCTACACTTCTGAATCTGGAAAATGGTATTTGGCCGGAATGTATTTGAATGGCTGGCAACGTATTCAGAAAGTAGACGGAAATCATACGCCTGCTTTTGGAACGCAAATTACGTATAAACCAACAGACAAAGTGGTTTTGAACTGGAGTACATATGTTGGAAATGAACAACCCGATATCGATAAAAAGTGGCGTTATTTCAACAACTTTTACGGACAATTTAAAGTGACAGACAAAACAAACATTACGGCTGGTTTTGATGTTGGTTCGCAACAATCGGCTAAAAACAGTAATAAATATGATACCTGGTTTTCGCCTGTTTTGATTCTGCAATACAAACCGACAGATAAAATTCAGTTAGCTGCCCGTGGCGAATATTACAGTGATGAAAAAGGTGTAATTATCGCAACTGAAACTCCAAATGGTCTTAAAACTTACGGATTTTCAGCTAACTTTGATTACTTAGTAACTGATAATGTAATGTTTAGAATTGAAGCCAGAAATCTTTCGAGTAAAGATGAAATATTTACAAAAGATAATCTTCCAACGGATACGAATGCTTGTGTAACAACATCTTTGGCGATTAGTTTTTAAACATTAAAATTATTTTTTTACCATTAAGATATTAGGAAAGTTAAGCTTTGTCTTAATGAGCTATTTGAGAAATTAAGCTTGGCCTTTATTAACTTAATATCTTAATGGTTAAAAAAACTTTGCGACTTAGTGCCTTCGTGGCAAAACCATATGGAACAGAAAAAAGAAAATAACGCACAGCACTTTCTTGATTTAATTCAGAAATCACGGAAAGGAAAGTTTAAAATCTACATTGGGATGAGTGCCGGTGTGGGCAAAACTTTTCGTATGTTGCAGGAAGCGCATTCGTTGTTGAAAAACGGAATCGATGTAAAAATTGGTTACATCGAAACGCATATGCGGAAGGAAACGCATGAACTTTTAGCTGGTTTGCCTGTGATTCCGCGGCGAACCATATTTTATAAAGGGAAACAGCTGGAAGAGCTGGATGTACAGGCGATTATCAACCTCAGACCTGAAGTTGTAATTGTTGATGAATTGGCGCACACGAATGTTGAAGGAAGCAAAAATGAAAAACGCTGGCAAGATGTTTTAGAAATTTTAGATGCGGGAATTAATGTAATTTCGGCAGTGAATATTCAGCATATTGAGAGTTTAAATGAAGATGTAAAACGGATTACTAATATTGATGTTCAGGAACGAATTCCGGATAATGTTTTACGTCTTGCTGACGAAGTGGTAAATATAGATTTGACATCGGAAGATTTGATTGCGCGTTTGAAAGAAGGAAAAATTTATACGCCAGATAAAATTCAGACCGCTTTGACTAACTTTTTTAAATCGGATCAAATTTTACAATTGCGTGAATTGGCTCTGAAAGAAGTGGCAAGCCAGGTGGTTCGAAAAGTCGAAAATGAAGTACCTCAACTGCATGCTTTACGCCATGAGAAACTTTTGGCCTGCATTAGCAGTAACGATAAAACGGCTAAAATTGTGATTAGAAAAGCGGCGCGATTGGCGAGTTATTATAATGGAAGCTGGTATGTTTTGTATGTAGAAACACCAAAAGAAAGCAGTACCAAAATTGCATTAGACAAACAAAGACATTTAATTAATAACTTTAAACTGGCCGTACAATTAGGTGCAGAAGTTATCAAATTAGAGCACAAAAATATTGCTGATGCGATTTTAATAGCGGTAGAAGAAAAACAAATTACAACTGTCTGCATTGGAAAACCGCATTTGAATTTATTTAAAGTAATTTTGTCTACAACGATTTTCAGGCGTTTATTAAATCGCCTGTCTTTATCTAATGTTGACCTTGTTATTTTATCATAAAAAAAATATTTAAACCATATAAGTTATATAAGTTCATTTTAGTTAGGGACGTTGAATTTAACCGCAAAGCTCATTTAAGTTTTTGCTTGTAGCAAGGACACAAAGCTTTCTTATATTTTTCTTTGCCTTAATGTTGCGCATCGTTATATTTTCTTATATCAGTTATATGGTGAAAAAAAATTAAATGTTTTAAACAAACATCATGAGAATTAAAACCAAATTGAATCTGGGCGTTGGATTGTTATTTTTAATGATCATTATACTTTCGTTAGTGAGTGGCTATTCTGTTTTTTTGATAAAAGCAGACACGGAGAATATTCTGAAAGCGAATTATAACACGCTGGAATATTCGCGAAATATGATTTTGTCTTTGGATGAAATTAAAAAAACTCCCGATAGTAAAATTCATGTTTTCAAGGAATATCTTGAAAAACAGACTCAAAATGTTACCGAACCCGGTGAAAAAGAAGCAACGGCTAAACTTGAAAATGATTTTTCGCTTTTAGAAAAAAACAGTTCCGATGAAACCATAAAAGCGCAAATCAGACAGGATATTTTTGCCATTATGAAACTCAATCTGGACGCTATAAAACAGAAAAGTGACATTGCCAAACATACCGCGGAAAATGCCAATTTATGGATTGCCATTGTGGGAAGTTTATGCTTTTTGATCGCTTTTAACTTATTGGTTAATTTACCAAATAACATTGCCAATCCGATTAAAGAATTAACACAGAGTATCAGGGAAATTGCCAATAAAAACTATTCGGAGCGGGTGCATTTTACCAGCCACAGCGAATATGGCGATTTGGCAAAATCATTCAATACGATGGCGCAAAAACTTCAGGAATACAATGACAGTAATTTATATAAATTATTCTTTGAGAAAAAGCGACTCGAAACGCTTATCAATAATATGAACGATCCTATTATTGGTTTGGATAATGAAGGTATTGTTTTATTTATGAATGATGAAGCACTGAAGATTATCGGAATGAAATTAGAAGATGTTATCGGAAAATCGGCTTTTACTCTGGCCTTGTCAAATGATTTAATTCGGTCTTTGATCGTAAAAGAAGAAAATGATTCTCCTAAAAAACAACCGCTTAAAATTTACGCACACGGAAAGGAAAGTTATTTCGAGAAAGAAATTCTCAATATTACAATAATCCCAACAGGCGAAGAAAAAGAAATCAATATTGGTGATGTGATTATTCTGCGAAATATTACACTTTTTAAAGAACTTGATTTTGCTAAAACCAATTTTATTGCGACTGTTTCGCATGAATTAAAAACGCCAATTGCGTCTATTAAACTAAGTCTTCAATTGCTTGAAAATACTAAAACAGGCGACATGAACGACGATCAAAAACAATTGGTCGAAAGTATCAAAGATGACAGTCAGCGATTATTAAAAATTACAGGGGAATTGCTGAATTTATCACAATTGGAAACCGGAAATATTCAGCTGAATATCGAAAAAAGCAATCCACACGAAATTGTAAATTATGCTGTAGAAGCTGTAAAAGTTCAGGCCGATCAAAAGCAAATTAAATTGGTTATTAATGCCGATGAAAATCTGGAAGACGTAAAAGCCGACAGCGAAAAAACAGGCTGGGTTTTGATTAATTATTTGTCGAATGCAATCCGATATTCGTCTGAAAAAAGTACCATTACCATCCAATTAAAAAAAGAAAATAATCAGATCGTATTTCAGGTTATCGACACCGGAAAAGGAATTGATGCTCGTTACAAAGACAAAGTTTTTGATAAATATTTCCAGGTTCCGGGCAGTCAAAAATCCGGAACAGGATTAGGTTTGGCGATCAGCAAGGAATTTATTGAAGCTCAAAACGGAAGCGTTGGCGTAGAAAGTAATTTAGGATTAGGAAGTACATTTTGGTTTACGCTGAAGGTTTAGACCTTAAAATTAAAGCTCCAGCGGAGCATAATATTTATAGCCAATACATTCCTATTTGTCTTATTTGTCTTATTTATCTTTCTATTATTCCCGATTTTCATTCGCAAAAACAATAATCAGTCCTGCAAGTAAAACATGCAGAATTAAAATTACGCCCCAAGTTCTTGTTTTATTACTTGTTTTATCAATCCATAAACCATACAGAGGAAATTGAAGAATTGCAACTATTAAATTAAAAAAAGATAAATCTGTCTCCCAAATACAAGAAAAAGTTGCAAATGGAAACAGAGCGAAAATTGGTTGATAAAATCCATGCCCACCACCTGCAATAATCATGGAAAACAATAAAAAAAGCGGTGTTAAGACTAGAAATCTTTTTGTCCATTTATACCTTTCAGAACTCATAAAAATCTTGTTGATTTAAAGCTAATATAAACTTTTTATGTATTCGAAGTATTATTCTTAATCTCCATAACCTCTCTTTTCACTTCCAAAAGCAAATCTTTCATACTTTGCGATTCTGTCTGTTCATGACGTCTATCACTTCTTCCGATGTTGCATTCGTATTCCCAGATTTCTAAAATATCTGAGGCTTTCACTTCGTAATTTGGATAAAAGCGATTGTCTGATTCCAGAACCAAGGCATTCTTTTTGTTTTTATTGAGACGTTTGTACACCATTCCTTCATTTTTAGTAATCAGGATATAGGTTTTTCCATCCATAACCTCGCCCAGCCTTTCTACATAACGCCCAATAATAATCGAACCGTCTTCGTGTGGCGGCATTGAATCGCCCTCTACAGGAAATCCTCGGTGTTTACCTGGTCCTAAAAACGGAAGCGAAACCTGCTGTAAACTTTCAATATATTCCGGATCAGCATATCCGTTTAGATAACCTGCTTTTGCTTTTTGACTTACAATTTCGATAAAATTTTCTCCGAACTTATCAACTTGTATCGGCAAAATGAGTCGGTTTCCCTCTAATTTAATCAAATTTTCCACATCTATTTTGCGTATATCGACAGACAGTATCAAGTCAATACTCATATGAAAATATAAAGCAATCTGCTTTAAAATATCATACGGTGCTTCTGAAGTTCCATCTTCGTACTTAACGTATCTTCCTCGTGTAATTTTAAGGTTTCCAGCTAATTTCTCTTGTGATATTTTATGCTTAACCCTTAGTGCTCTAATGTTATCTGAAAATAAGGACATAATTAATTTGTTATAATTTGGAACACCAAATATACAAAAAATTGTTATTATCTGTATTAATTTTGTTGTACAAAAACAAAGGAAATGGCAAGGGCGATTGTACACATGGATTTGGATACCTTTTTTGTATCCTGCGAAAGGCTAACTAACTCAAAATTAAACGGCATTCCGTTGATTATTGGTGGTGGCGATCGCGGTGTTGTAGCCTCTTGCTCGTATGAAGCACGTTACTTTGGAGTGCGTTCTGCGATGCCTATTCACATGGCGATGAAACTTTGTCCGCAAGCCAAAATCATCAAAGGCGATATGGAATTATATTCGCAATTATCACATGATGTTACGCAAGTCATTCAGGAAAAAGCACCGATTATGGAGAAAGCCAGCATCGACGAATTTTATCTTGATATTACCGGAATGGATAAATTTCACGGAAGTTATAAATGGACAAATGAACTCGCTCAATCTGTAATTAAAGAAACCGGATTGCCAATTAGTTTTTCATTATCCATCAATAAAACCGTTTCTAAAATTGCTACCGGCGAAGGTAAACCAAAAGGAAATTTAGAAATTCCAGAAAACGGTGTACAGGCTTTTTTGAATCCGTTGTCGATTCAAAAAATTCCAATGGTCGGGACAGTGACTTTTCAACTTTTATCTCGAATTGGCGTTCGTAAAATCCAAACCTTATCTGAAATGCCTCCTGAAGTTTTACAGCAGATGATTGGTAAAAACGGTTTGGATATTTGGAAAAAAGCCAACGGAATCGATAATACTCCCGTAGAACCTTATACCGAAAGAAAATCAATTTCGACTGAACATACTTTTTCTCAGGATACAATTGATATCGAAAAACTCAAAAGAATACTTATTGGAATGGTCGAGAAACTGGCTTTCCAACTTCGGTCTGAACAATGGTTAACCTCAACAATTGCGGTTAAAATACGCTACGCCAATTTTGATACCGAAACCAAACAATGTAAAATCGCATACACCTCAGCAGATCATATTCTGACCAAAAATGTAATGGAGCTTTTTGAAAAAGTCTACCAACGCCGAATGCGATTGCGCCTGATTGGTATTCGCTTTAGCGGATTGGTTCGCGGTACGTATCAAATTAATCTTTTTGAAGATACTGAGGAAATGTTGTCGCTCTACGCCGCAATGGATAAAATGAAAAGCCGTTATGGTTTTGATGCCGTAATGCGCTGTGCCGGAGCTCATTTTAAACCAAATAATAAAGATGAAATTCTAAAACGTAATAAATAATCATGTACCTCAACTGTCATTCTTATCATTCATTACGCTACGGCACCATTCCGCTTACGGAATTGGTTAAAGATGCTGTTTTGCATGGTGTAAAAGCGATGGCATTGACTGATATTAATACCGTTACCGGAATTTATGATTTTATAAGAGAATGCGAAAAAGCCGGAATCAAATCTCTCGTTGGAATGGAGTTTCGTTGCCATCATCAATTCCGATATATTGGTCTGGCTAAAAATGCCGAAGGTTTAGGGGAGATGAATCGCTTTTTAACGGATCATAATTTCAGTGGAAAAGCCTTGCCTGTAATTGCTCCTGAATTCAAATCCGTTTTTGTCATTTATACTTTAGAAAATGCTCCGGAAATACTTCGGGAAAATGAATTTATCGGAGTTCGTCCAGACGAAGTTTTAAAGCTTCTTACTTCGAAACATGCAACTAAAATTGCTAAAATGGTTGTGCTTCAATCCGTAACTTTTAGTAATAAAAGAGAATTTAATCTGCATAAAATTCTGCGTGCTATTGACACTAATATTATTTTATCAAAACTAACAGAAGCTGATTATTGCAGAACTTCAGAGAAAATGCTGCCTTTAGAATCGCTTTTACCTTTTTATGAAAGTTATCCTGAAATTATTGTCAACACGCAGAGAATAATCGATTCTTGCGATTTTCAATACGATTTTGAAACGCCAAAAAACAAAAAATTCTTTACTGAAAACCGTGAAGGCGATATAAAAAAATTAACCGAACTGGCTCAGGAAGGCTTGATTTGGCGTTATGGCGAAAATCATGAATTGGCAAAAAAGCGTGTCGAAAAAGAGCTTAAAGTAATTGACCAATTACAATTCAGCGGTTATTTTTTAATCACTTGGGATATTGTCCGATACAGCAATAGTCAGGGATTTATGCACATCGGGCGCGGAAGCGGAGCCAACAGTATTATAGCTTATTGTCTCGGAATTACCGATATCTGTCCAATCGAACTCGATCTGTATTTTGAACGTTTTTTAAATTTAAATCGAAAAAGTCCACCCGATTTTGATATCGATTGGAGCTGGAAAGAACGTAACACAATTTTAGAATATATCTTCGAAAAATACGGTCGTGATCATGTCGCATTCTGTGGAACTAATGTCGAGTTCAAACACCGATCTATTTTTAGGGAAGTCGGAAAAGTTTTTGGTCTTCCGAAAGAAGAATTAGATATGCTGGCCAAAAATCCGATGGCATTACACGAAACCAATTCTATCGTGGAATTAGTTCAGAAATACAGTATTATGATGAATAAATATCCCAATCAGCGCAGTATGCACGCTTGTGGGATTATTATTTCTGAAGAGCCCATTACCAATTATACGCCACTGGAAATGCCTCCAAAAGGTTTTCCAATTGTGCTTTTTGACATGCACATTGCCGAAGAAATTGGTTTTGATAAATTCGATATCCTGAGCCAGCGTGGAATTGGTCATATTGATGACAGTGTAAAATTGATCGAGAAAAACAGAGGAATTAAAGTGGATATTCGCAACACTTCTATATCTAAAGATGAAACGATATGCAATGTTCATTTAGCACAAGGCAAAACAATTGGCTGTTTTTATATCGAAAGTCCTGCCATGCGTGGTTTATTACGCCGATTGAATTGTGATAATTATAAAATTCTCGTTGCCGCATCTTCAATCATTCGTCCCGGCGTAGCACAATCCGGAATGATGAAAGAGTATATTTTCCGTCATAATAATCCAAATCAATTCGAGTATTTCCATGAGGTTTTCAAAGAGCATCTTGGCGAAACTTATGGTATTATGGTTTATCAGGAAGATGTTATCAAAATCGCTCAGCATTACGGAGGTGTTCCTGCCGCAGATGGAGATATACTCCGTCGTGCGATGTCAGGAAAAGGGCGTTCTCTAGAAGCTTTACAAAAAGTAAAAGATAATTTCTTTGCGTCTTGTGCCAGAAAAGGGCATCCTGAAGCATTGAGTCAGGAAATTTACCGTCAGATTGAATCATTTGCCGGATTTTCATTTTGTAAAGCGCACTCCGCTTCTTATGCGGTGGAGAGTTACCAAAGTTTGTATCTCAAAATTAATTATCCTGTGGAATTTATGGTCGCGGTCATCAACAATCAGGGCGGATTTTACAGAACCGAAGTTTATGTACACGAAGCACGCATGTCTGGCGGTACAATCCTGAATCCATGTGTGAACAAAAGTGAATATCAAACTACCGTTTATGGCACTGACATTTATTTGGGATTTATGCATTTGCAGAGTCTGGAAGCAAAAACAGCTCATTTGATTGAATCAGAAAGAGAGAAAAATGGCGAGTATCTTTCTTTGGAAAATTTCATCAACCGAATTCCGATTGGGATAGAAAGCATTAAAATATTGATTTTTATTGGTGCTTTTCGTTTTACAGGAAAAACCAAAAATCAGCTTTTAGTGATTGCCAGTTTGCTTTTAAACAACTTCAAACCTGAAAACAGAAATTTGATGCTGTTGCAGGAACCAGTGAAAGAATACAAACTTCCCGTTTTGGAACGTTCTTTATTTGAAGATGCTTTTGATGAAATTGAATTATTGAGTTTTCCCGTCTCCTGTACGGTTTTTGATTTGCTTCAGATTACATACCGTGGCGATATTATGGCCAAAGATTTAGTAGCGTATCATAAAAAACAAGTTCGAATGCTGGCCTATTTAATCTCCAGAAAACAAGTTCCGACCAAAAAAGGGAACATGTATTTCGGCACCTGGATCGATCACGAAGGCACTTATTTTGATACCGCACATTTTCCGGATTGTCTGGCGCAATATCCTTTTCAGGGCGGAGGCTGTTATCTGTTGTTAGGAAATGTCGAAGTCGATTATCATTTCCCGACCATTACCATTATTAAAATGGCAAAAATGCCTTTTATTCCGGACCCGCGGTATATGGATGCCAAAGATCAGTTTAAAACACAACGGCAGATTAAAGAAGATGTGAGTTCAACGCATCGCGAACCGTATCCGCAGGGACATGAAATCAACTTACCAAGACACAGAATGAAATTTCAAAAATAACCAACGATGATTTTACAAGAACAAAAAGAGGTTTTGCGTTATAGTAAAGAGATGAAAAAGCAGGAATATGCCATAGTAGATATCGAAACCACAGGTGGAAACGCCAGTGGCAGCCGCATTACTGAAATTGCCATAATCATACACGACGGCGAAAAGGTAATCGATCGTTTCGAAACACTTGTTAATCCTGAAAAGGAAATTCCTCTTTCTATCTTTGGACTAACCGGCATTAACAATGAAATAGTCGCCAATGCCCCAATCTTCGATGACATTTCAGAGAAAGTACTGGAAATGCTGACTGACCGCATTTTTGTCGCACATAATGTCAACTTCGATTACTCTTTTGTACGTCATCAATTGGAACAAGCGGGATTTAAATGGACTGCAAGAAAATTATGCACCGTTCGCGCAGCAAGAAAAATTAAACCGGGATTGGCATCGTACAACTTGGGAAAACTTTGCTATTCGCTAGACATTCCTTTAGAGAATCAACATCGGGCTGGCGGAGATGCAGATGCTACCGCAATATTATTTTCCCGATTACTCGAATGGGACGACGAAGGCGAAATAGCAAAAATGGTTAAGATGACCTCACAAGATCAGCGTTTACCACCTAACCTCCCTCCCGAAGATTTTAATAATTTACCCGAAAAACCAGGTGTCTATTATTTTTACAATCAGGTAAAAAAAGTAATTTATGTTGGAAAGGCAATCAACTTAAAAAAACGCGTGGCTTCTCATTTTAGCGGCCATAAAATCAATCCGCAAAGACAACATTTTTTAAGAGATATCTACGGTATTTCCTTTGAGGTCTGCCCTACTGAATTAATGGCACTTTTGTTAGAATGTACCGAAATAAAACAACTTTGGCCAACCTACAATAGAGCATTAAAACGTTTTGAAGCGAAATTCGGGATTTATCAATATGAAGCAAGAAACGGATATAAATATTTAGCTGTTGGAAAACTAAGCAAATTTCAGACTTGTATTCATGAATTTAATAGTTTGTATAATGCGATAGATTTACTGAGGAGTCTGTCTGAGCAATTCGAAATTGATCAAAGATTCTGCAAGTATTCCAGACCTGAAGAAGGAGAATTTGTTCAAAATAATGAAGTCAAAAGTCTACCGGATGTTATGCTTCACAACGAGCAAGTCGACAATGCTATTGCTTTTTTATTAAGCAACAGACCCACTTTTGCCATTATAGAAAAAGGAAGAACTGCAGACGAACGAAGCTGTATCTGGGTTGAAAATGGACATTTTTATGGTATGGGTTATATTCCGTCAGATGTTGCGATTACTGATCCATCCGAAGTGAAAAATTATGTCACGCAGTACAAAAGCAATCAATACATGGTGCAGTTAATTTTCGCTTACGCAGAAAAATATCCGGGTAAAGTATTCTTTAACAAGCAGTTCCTAAAATAAGAATTTAAAATCAATTTAATTAAATGCTTAATAATCAGTAAATTTAATATCCAACTAATTAAATGAACCATGAAAATAGCAACATATAACGTAAACGGAATCAACGGAAGATTAAATGTATTACTACGCTGGCTTGAAGAAGCAGCTCCTGATATTGTCTGCCTACAGGAATTAAAAGCGCCACAGGATAATTTTCCTCTTAAAGCGATTAATGATGCAGGCTACAATGCCATTTGGCACGGGCAAAAACAATGGAATGGTGTTGCTATTCTTGCCCGCAATATGGAAATTGAAGAAGTAACCCGAATTCTTCCTGGCGATGAAGAAGATTTTCAGAGTCGTTATGTTGAAGCTTTGATAAACGGAATCGTGATTGCCTGTCTCTATCTGCCTAACGGAAACCCTGCGCCGGGACCTAAATTAGAATATAAATTGAAATGGTTTGATCGTTTGGCTCATCGCGCTGAAACCTTATTAAGCTTAAATACTCCTGTAATATTGGTTGGAGATTTCAATGTGATGCCAACGGAATTGGATGTTTATAAACCTGAAAAATGGGTTAAGGATGCGCTTTTTTTGCCTGAAGTTCGAAAGGCTTTTGCAGCTATTGTTTCGCAAGGATGGACAGATGCAATTCGAAAATTATATCCCGATGAGAAAATTTACACGTTTTGGGATTATTTCAGAAATGCTTACGAGCGAGATACCGGACTTCGAATTGATCATTTTTTACTGAGTCCGCAAATAGCTGCAGCTTTGCGTTCGGGCGGCGTTGATCGTCACGTTCGAGGCTGGGAAAAAACAAGCGATCATGCGCCAGTATGGATTGAAATTGACAAAAAATAAAGGAAAACAATGACATTATTTAACGACACCGAGTTATTTGCAACTGGTTTGGCAGGAAAAAAAGTGTTCGATATTCCTGATTCTGAATTGATTTTGATTGATAATTTCTTCACAAAAGAAGAATCTGATCGTTTTTATGAAAGATTGCTTCGAAAGACCAAATGGAGAGAATATGAAATGGAAATTTACGATAAAGTTTATACCGTTCCCCGAATGATTTCCTGGTATGAAGACAAAGATAATCCCGGAGCAGACCCGAACGGGCCTGACTGGAATTATGAATTATTGACTATTAGAGGCCGTTTAGAAAAAGAAACACAACTTGATTTTAATAGTGTGCTCCTTAATTTATACAGAGATGGAAATGACGGCGTAGGCTGGCACAGCGACAAAGAGCACAACACGGGGCCAAACCCTGTTATTGCTTCGGTGACTTTTGGAGAAACCAGAATGTTCAGACTGCGTCATAAATTCAGCAAAGAGATTCCGCAGGTTGAAATTCCTTTGCACCATGGTTCTTTTTTGCTGATGTCCGGCACAACAAATAGTTTTTGGCAGCATCAGGTTCCTAAAACGGCGCGAGATGTTTTGCCGAGAATTAATTTAACTTTTAGGCAAACGCATCGAAGTTTATGATTTATAAAGGTCTGAAAATGACATTGTTTTCTATTTCGTAACCGTAAGGAAAATTCTTCCACAAAAAGTTAAATTACTCATTGCGTGAACCTTTTATTAGGCAGACCTTATCTTTTTTAGTATTTTTGCAACCCTTTTTTAATATTTAATACCATAATGGCTTACTCAAACAATGATTTATCGCGTTTTTTAGATGCGCAAAACAAACTTTATCTTACTGCTCTTTCTGAAATCAAAAAAGGAAAAAAAGAAACACACTGGATGTGGTTCATTTTTCCTCAGATTAAAGGATTAGGAAGTAGCGATACAGCGAATCTTTATGCTATTAATGATCTAAAAGAAGCGACTGAATTTTTAGAACATCCTATTTTAGGGAAACATCTTATTGAAATTTCTGAACTGTTTTTGACTTTTAAAAGAAAATCAGCTGATGGAATTTTAGGAGATTTAGATGCTCGTAAATTACGTTCGTCAATGACACTTTTTTCTTTGGCAGAAAACACAAATCCTGTATTTCAGGAAATATTAGATGCGTTTTTCTCTGGAGAAACTGATCCTCTTACTTTGAATATTATTAATTCAACTATAAAATCTTCTGTAGAAACTGAAATGGTTTAATCACCAATTGTTTCTGGATTATTTAAATCAAAAGACACTGCTTGTATAAATGAGCAGTGTCTTTTTTTTGTTACTATATTTTTGACACGAAGACACAAGGACACAAAGTTTACTTTTCTTTCTGACTGGGAGATTATTTTCCCTCCAGACCTTTCCATATTGGTTTTTAGTTCATATTCAAATTTTGATTTTTCAACAGAAATAATTCTATATTCGCATTTATAAAATCAAAAAACTAATGACCGAAAAAATCAAAATTCTTAAAACTATTCATCTTGCTATTTGTGCAGGAGTTATCATTACTTACATCATGCTTGGAGAATTCTCTATGAAAACATTAAAAATTCCTGTGCTTGATTCTTCTTCAATTGTATTTGCAGTCTTACCTTTCCTGTCTATTTTTCTGGGTAACTATCTATTTAAATCACAATTAAAACAAGCGGATCAAAATTTAAAAATCGAAGAAAAATTGCCTATTTATCAAACTGCTTCCATTATCCGTTGGGCAATTCTTGAAGGAGTTGCTTTTATTATTTTATTTTTGAAACCTGATTTAGCTCTATTTGGATTAATTGTTATAGCTTATCTTATTCTTTTAAGACCAACAGAAAATAAAATTAATGCTGATTTTCAAAATGTATAATTTTTTTGAAATGCGTTGAAATTTAACCGCAAAGGGCGCACGGGTTTTACGCAAAGTTCGCAAGTTTTTTTGCCACAAAGACGCAAAGTTTACTTTTCTTTCTGACTGGGAGATTATTTTCTCACGCAGATTTACCAGATTTTCGATACAAAAAAACGCCTTGCTATTAACAAGGCGTGTTCTATACTTAAAAAAAATCTTAGAATCTCAGTATCTTAGGACCTTAGCAACTTCTATGATTCCTTTGGTTTTGTTAAGTAATAAACCGGAATTCCTGTTAGCATAATTAACACTCCCCAACCACAAGTCGAAAATTTAGTTAATAACAATGAAATACAAATTGCTGTTGCAATAATGATGTATAACATCGGCAAAAACGGATATCCAAAAGCTTTATAAGGTCGCTCCGCATCTGGCATTTTTTTACGTAAAATGAAAATTCCGTAGATCGTTAGAATGTAAAAAATCAATACAATGATGATTACAAAGTCTAATAAATCTCCATATTTCCCTGTCAGACATAAAGCCGAAGCCCAAATACATTGTGCCCACAAAGCCCACGCAGGCACACTTGATTCATTTAAGACAGCTGCTTTTTTGAAGAACAAACCATCTTTTGCCATTGTATAATAAACTCTGGCACCCGCCATAATTAATCCGTTGTTGCAGGCAAAAGTCGAAATCATAATCATGATAGCAATAATCAATGTTCCGATATTTCCAAAAATATATTGTGAAGCCACAACTGCTACTCTATCAGATTTTGCAGTTGCAATTTCGTCAAGCGGAATTACGGCCAAATACATTAAGTTAGTCAAAACATAAATTATCGTTACAATAAAAGTTCCCAGAAATAAACTGAAACCAACATTACGTTTTGGATTTTTAATCTCTCCCGCAATAAAAGTGACTCCGTTCCAGGCATCACTTGAAAATAAGGATCCCACCATCGCAGCAGAAATTCCGGTGATCAAAGCTGTTCCGCTTATTGGAAGCCACGACCCGCTTTCAGCATTATATGAACGTGTTGTCCACGCATCAGCCCAGTTTGCATCCCAAATCGAAGCCTTTGCAGCAAGCGTTAATCCGAAAACAATTAAACCCAGCAATGATAAAATTTTGATAATCGTTAAAACGGTTTGCAGAATTTTTCCGTTTTTCACTCCACGACTGTTTATATAAGTCAATAAAATAATAGTAAAAATAGACACTAATTGTGCTGCATTGAGTTTGAAAGAACCCAATTCGAATAAAATATTTTCGTCGCTTAACGGTTCATAAATATAAGCGGCAAATTTTGAGAAAGCCACTCCAACGGCAGCAATTGTTCCGGTTTGAATTACGGCAAAAAAGCTCCAGCCGTACAAAAAGGCAATCAGTTTATTGTAAGCTTCTTTTAGGTAAACGTATTGTCCCCCAGCTTTAGGAAACATGGCGCTTAGCTCGCCGTAACTTACAGCAGCAATAATGGTAATTAATCCAGAGATTAGCCAAATTAACGTCAGCCAGCCTGCTGATCCTACTTGTCTTGCGATATCGGCGCTTACGATAAAAATCCCGGAGCCAATCATAGATCCCACGACAAGCATGGTTCCGTCTAGTAATCCGAGTTCTCTTTTAAAATGTTCTTGGTCTTGTTCGTTTTCTTGCATTTTTTTGGTTTTGGGTTGGTTAAAGATATACTTTTTTTGGAAATTTTTTAATTCGATTATTAGATTGTTAGAATTTTGAACACAAATCAAACAATTCAATTCTAAAATAAATATTCAACTATCAGACTAATTTGGGCGTGTCCCTCCGGGTCGGGCTATCGGCTATATTCCCAATTAACAAAAACTACGGCTAAAAAGCCTTGTTTTTCTAAATCGGAAGATGCCGTCTCCCTCATGCGAGTCTCGGTTTCATAAGAAGATATTATATTTAAAAATTCAAAAGGATATTTCATACTTTAGCTGGAATAATTTGAAAACAAAAGAATGAATATTGATATTTTACTTTTTATAATTTTTACAATTCCTCTTTTTATTGTGGGATTTCAAATAGAAAGATTAAACGATAAAAAAATATTCACCATTTGGATTTCAATTGCCATTCTATTAATTATTACTGGAATATTAATTGAAGACAACTCTAATAATGAACTGAGGAACTTCAGTTATTTTGGTTCACAAATGCTATTTATTTTTCTAATTCTTCAGCAGATTACAAGAAATATTTATTTCAAAATATTCAATAGAGAACCAGAAATCGGAAAATTTCCAAAATATAAAATTGATTACATATACACTTTCGTAATATCAATCGGAACTATGCTCTTGCCTATTCTTATTGATGCTTTTATCTTTAAAAAGTTCAATTAAAAATCCCAAATGGAAGAAATAATCAATAAAATTGCTCAAGATAAACTAGATTTTAAAATCGGTCTTCAACAATTATTACCATATAATTTTGATGAACTTTTTGTGACTCTAAATAATTATATAATCAATTCTATTCCAAATAAAACAGATTATAATACAGAAGCGTACCAAAATGCATTAGCAACAATTCCGTTAAAGCCGGCTTATACTCCCATTGTAATTTTAAAAACCTATCCAACTAAAATTGCATTAAGTAAGCTGCCTCTGCTTCCAAAAAGTGAAAATATAAAAACAATAACAGCATTGCTTTGGATTTTTAAAATTACAGACACGGAAAGAAGAAATACCGAGTGCAAAAATGGTTGTGGGCATTTTTGGCATGAAATTTATTAAAAAACGAAACAGCCCCAAGACTCCACTCATTTATTTCCAAAATAGAAGAACTAGAAACGCAACCAATTCAAAAAAAATTCATCTTATAATAAACCAAAGATTATGAGAAAGTTTATAACCATCTTAATTACCGCAATTACATTTATTTCCTGCGGTGCCGAAAGTGAAAATAAAGTTCAAAACTCCGATTTTGTTGGAAAATGGAAATGGACCGGAACTCACGGAGGTTTTGCCGATCATTTACACGAAACGCCTGCCTCGACCGAAACTACTCTTCAATTGAATCTAATGAAAAATTACACTTTCACTATACTTAAAGATGGGAAAGAAGTGATGATTGGAAAGTATGAACTTACCACAATAAAATCAATTTATACCGGAGAGATGGAAAAGTACATAACATGTGATATGAGCAATAACCCAGACGGCAGATATTTTGTAACAAACGGTATCATTAAAATTTATGAGCAAAATAAACTTTCGATTGATGACAATAACTACGATGGTATCGGTAGTGGATTCGAAAGAATAGAATAAAGACAAAATCTAACTAACACAAAAAACTGCAACTTTAAAAAATTGCAGTTTTTTTTATGCTCAAAAATTACCTGGCAACGTGTTAATACCAGCTTTAAAATAAAATTTTAACAGTTTACGTCTTTCCGTAACATTATACAATTTCAACTATTTATATTTGAAAATCAAATCTATAAAAATTAACCAACCAAGACTAACCACGTTATGGAAACCACCAACTTAGAATCGCCGGATGTGGCAAATCATCATTATAATTATGTGGCAAATTTACTTTTAAACGAAAACAAATCAACTCACGAAGCTAAGAACCAACTTATTGCACAAGGGCTAAGCAACGAAATTGCCGGCTTGATAGTAGAAAACGTAGAAATTGAAATACAAGAAGCAAAACACGAGAAAGCCAGAAAAGATATGGTTTATGGCGCATTGTGGTTTTGTGGCGGCACCATTTTAACTATAGCTGACATTGGCTTTATTTTTTGGGGTGCCATTTTATTTGGCGGTATTCAGTTTTTCAAAGGACTGATAAATGTCACTTCATAGTATTTAAGGGAAAGGTCGGTAACAAACATAAAAACCAGTAATTATGATAGTTTGGTCAGGCAGAGGTTTTCTCTCTCTTTTAATTTTATTTATTACCATTTTTTTCTTCATCCCAATTTTACCCGAAACCTATATAATCCAAAGTTTTGTTATTCCACTTTATATTGCAGCAATTTTTAGCTACTTTTTTGGAATTAAATGGAATAAAACTTTAAGAGTTTTCATTGATAAAGAAACCGGTAAAGAAATCAATTTCAAAAGTAATCATGGCTTGTTTTGGATTAATATGGAATATTGGGGAATTATATTTCCTGTACTAGCCCTACTGATGTTGACTCAAAGTTTAGACAAACAAGGAACTGAATTTTACCTTAGTATCTTTTTGATTATAATTGGGATTGCTTGTTTGGCATATTTTAGTATTACCCTTTTTAAAATCAAAAACTCAAAAATTTCGAGCATTCAATTTCAAAAAATAACAACAGAAGCTGAGACGAAACCAAGTTTTGTAAAAGAAGACATTACTGCTAACAAATTTGAAAACGAAGATTCTACTGAGTATCGACCAAAATAACAAACTATATTATAGTTAAAGAACGTTACTTTTCTTCTTCCCTTAATAACCAAAAATAAAGCAGATTTATTGTGAATATTTACGAATTCATCAATAACAGAAAATTAGGATCTTTCCGCAGATTGATTTGTACCTGAAATGTTATATTCTAGCGACAAAAAACTACCTCTTCATCTCCATCGCACCACTGTTCTTTGTTTCAAATTTACCAGCTTTTAAACATTAAAAACAGTTAAACAAAACAAGACCTTTTAGGATGCCTTATTTTATTCCCACAAGATCTACACAAACTTTAGGAGAATTCATTTTTAAGTTAAGAGAATTTACAACAAATCAAAACACCGGCCAAATACCTAATTATCAGATTATTGAATTCTAAAAATAAGACACAAAAGAAAATTCCCACTATTTCAATCTAAATCATTCTTTTTTATTAAATTTGAAAGAGATGTCAAAAGTCTTAAAAACTCAGATATTTCATTAACAATTGTTTATTTTTAAAAAAATAAATCATCTACTCCAGACGATTATTTTAAACATAAAAAATTGTAAGATGTTCATAAAGAATCCAGGAAATCAAATTATTAACTAACAAATACAAAACTATGCTTAAGTTCCCTTTTTTTAAGAAATTACGCTTTGCGAATGTTTTCATTCTGTTACTGATTGTATTTGTTTCTTGTGCTCTATTAATATGTATTAATTACTTTACTATCAAAACCCTGTCTGCGAACAGAGCTTACATAAATGGTGAATCACACTATTCCAAAGGACAAAAAGATGCTTCACGTCATCTGATTACCTATTTGTACACCAAAGATCAAAATCAATGGAAATTATACTTAGAAGAACTAAAAGTTCCACAAGGTGATGGAATCGCAAGAATAACACTTTTAAAAGTAGGCGATAATGAAGCAGCTCGACAAGGATTACTTACAGGACGAAATAAAGAAGAAGACTTAGATGATGTTATATGGTTATTTGAAAACTTTAAGAATGTTTCATTCCTGGCAAAAGCGATAAAAGAATGGGAACAAGGTGATAAATTGATTTCTGAATTATTTAGTATTGGTCAACAAATTAATGCCAAAATAGAGAGAAACATGCTAACCCATACTGATCAACAAAAATATCTTCAAAAAATTAGCGGTATTAGCGACAAACTTACCATTAACGAACGTAACTTCTCTAACACCTTAGGAGAAGGAACTCGACAAATAAAAAGTTTACTTATTATAACAAACATTTTTTTTATCCTAATGATTGTATGTAGCGTTTGCTTGTATTACTCAATAATGGTAAAACGTCTTATCGTTTCTAAAAAAGAAATCGAAGTTAAAAACAAAAACTTAATGATTGTTAATCATGAACTTGACCGCTTTGTTTACAGCGCATCGCATGACCTTCGCTCCCCTATTACATCATTAAAAGGACTTATAGAAATAACACAATTGGAGGATGATCCAAATCAAATTAAAAAATATCTCAACTTAATGAATCAAAGTCTTGCCAAGCAAGATCGCTTTATTAATGATATTATTGATTACTCTAAAAACAAACGATACGAAGTCGTTATGGAACCTGTAAGCCTAATGGAAATATTCGACGAGTCTATTTCTCAACTGATGCATATAGAAAATGCAAATCGAATTAAGTTTACCAAAGAATTGCTAATAGATAAAATTGAAAGTGACAATTTACGTCTAAAAATCATCATTTCTAATTTAATCTCAAATGCCATTAAATATGCAGACAGTAATAAGCAAGAAATGAATGTCTCCATCAAAACCTATTATATAGATGGTTTTCATAAAATTGAAGTGGCTGACAACGGAATTGGAATTAATGATGAATACAAAGACAATATTTTTAAAATGTACTTTGGCACCAACAAAAACAAAGGGTCGGGTTTGGGTCTTTATATAGTCAAAGAGGCGGTAGAAAACATTAAAGGAAACATTTCAGTAAGCTCACAGAGCAATATCGGAAGTAAATTCATAGTAACAATCCCATATGCCTATGCCAGTTAAAAATGTATTTTTATTAATTGAAGACAACCTTATAGATCAGCTTGTCATCAAACAATTACTAAAAAAGGTACTTTGTATAGAAGAAGTGCATATAACCAACAATGGCAAAGAAGGCATTGAGTGGCTTCTTGCTAACAAAAAACTTTACCCATCAATTGTTATTATTCTCGATGTACAAATGCCTGTTATGAATGGCTTTGAATTTTTGAATGCGTATGCTAAACTAGATAGCGAACTAAAGAAAGATAATCAAATTTATGTACTTTCCTCAACATTGGATCCGGACGAAATTAAAGAAATCAGCGAAAGCATCTATGTTACCGATTTTTTAGGCAAGCCTTTCCCAATTGAAGAATTTAGAAATAAAGTTTATCTAAACATTTAAATTTTCTCCAAAACGCGGTTTACCTGCGAAAAAGTTCTTTCGTAATATGGTTCTTTAGTTGAAGAAATTATAACACCTCCGTGAGTAGAGGAGTGAACAAATTTAATTTCTCCATCAGCTACCTCAATTACCATTCCGACGTGATTAATTTGTCGCCTTCCGTTAGTTCTAAAAAAGATAAGATCACCTTTTTGAGCTTCACCTGAATTAACTTTTACTCCAATTCGGGATTGTTCAATAGAACTTCTTGGTAGTTTAATATCAAAATTGCTAAACGTAGAAATCATTAAACCAGAACAGTCAAAACCAGCTCTTGTAGTTCCACCAGACCGATATCGTACTCCAATATTTTCAGTGGCATTCATCACCAACTGATTAATTAAATCTGAATGATTACTTACTCTTATAATTGTAGAAGAATCTTTTTTAATTTCTGAATTTTCAGCAATTTGCACGTTTTGATTCGGAACCGATAAAGAATCTTTTAAAATGGGGTTTATTGGCTGAATCAATGCCTGAGCCGCATCAGCCTTTTCTTTAGATGTACGAATTTTTAAAACATACCCAACCGGTAATTTACCTTTTATAAATGGATTTTGCTTTTCTAATTCCGCAACTGTCAATCCGTATCTTTTGGCAATTGCATATTTTGTTTCTTTAGGCTGAACCTCAACAACTACCTCAACATCCGTTACAATTTTAAGATCATCAATTGGTTTTTCTGAAACTGCTATTGATTTTGATGGTATAGTAATTTGCTGTCCAATTCTCAGCCCTTCCGTCTCTAATGAAGGATTTGCCTTTTTTAAATCATCAACTGAGACATTGTATTTTTTCGATATTCCCCAAAGTGTTTCTTTGGCCTGAATTTCATGCACACCCGGAGTAGTATTTGAAACCGTTTCAGTTGGTTTCATTTCAGAGACCTGATTGATATTTGGAATTAATAAGATTGAATTTAGTTTTAAAACTTTAGGAGCATTTGGGTTTGCCTCTGCAATATCTTTAGCTTTTACTCCGTATTTTTTAGCAATTACAGTAAGATTTTCTCCTTTTGAAATTTTGTGTTTAATATATTTCTCTTGAGAAAAAGCACTTACACTAAAAAAAAACAATACTAATATTAATCTAAAAACCATTTTATTCAATTTAATCCTTCGTAATCTCAAGTTCAATCTGTTTATTTCAAACTTAAAAAAACGAATTGTGTTTTGGGGGAAAGCGAATTTAACTTTTTTAAGCACAAAAAGCACATTTTTTAACACTTAATTTTCCCAAAAGAGACAAATTAAAAATAATAAAAACCAAAAACCATTGATTACAACCCAATTATACACATGTCATTTTCTTTAAAAGTCAACTTAAAACCAAATTGCTACCTGAACAAGAACAATATTTTTTTGGTTAGCAGTCGTTTCCTAAATAAAAAACGCTCTGTTTTTACAGAGCGTTTTTAGTATAATTAAATCTTAAAGATTAAGCTTTTCCAGCAGCAATTAAGTTTAATGCTGAACCTGCAACAAACCAGCCAATTTGACCTGCGTTGTAAGTATGGTTTGCCAGGATAATATCTTTAGTACCATCCGCATGAAGAAACTCTAATGTTAGTGGTTTTCCTGGAGCAAACTCCGTTAAATCAGTAAAATTAATAGTGTCATTCTCCTGAATTTTATCATAATCAGCTTCGTTAGCAAAAGTCAATCCTAAAAGACCTTGTTTTTTAAGGTTGGTTTCATGAATACGAGCGAAAGATTTTACTAATACTGCTTTTACACCTAAGAAACGTGGCTCCATAGCAGCGTGTTCACGAGATGAACCTTCTCCATAATTATGATCTCCCACAACAATAGAAGGAACTCCAGCCGCTTTATAGGCACGAGCTACAGCAGGAACTGCATCATAATCACCTGTTAATTGATTTTTAACCGAGTTTGTTTTTTGATTGAAGGCATTCACAGCACCAATCAACATATTGTTAGAAATATTATCTAAATGCCCACGGAAACGCAACCATGGCCCAGCCATAGAAATATGGTCAGTAGTACATTTTCCGAATGCTTTGATCAATAATTTTGCACCTGTGATATTTTTACCATCCCAAGCATCAAAAGGAGCTAATAATTGCAGACGATCAGATGTTGGACTTACAACAACCTGAACTCCAGATCCATCTTCTGCCGGAACCTGGAAGCCCGGATCTTTAACATCAAATCCTTTTGGAGGCAATTCATCTCCTGTTGGAGCTTCAAGCCTTACTTCTTCTCCATCTTCATTGATTAAAGTATCTGTTAACGGATTAAAGCCTAAATCACCAGCAATAGCCATAGCAGTAACCAATTCCGGAGAACCAACAAAAGCTAAAGTATTTGGATTACCATCTGCACGTTTTGAGAAGTTGCGATTGAAAGAGTGAACAATAGTGTTTCTTTCTTCTTTCTCTGCTCCTTCTCTGTCCCACATACCAATACATGGTCCACAGGCATTAGCAAAAACAGTTGCTCCAATTTTCTCGAAAGTATCGATAAATCCATCTCTTTCAATTGTATAACGAACTACTTCAGAACCTGGCGTAATTGTAAACTGAGATTTGGTCTTTAAGTTTTTAGCACTTACTTGTCTTGCCAAAGAAGCGGCACGGGCGATATCTTCGTAAGAAGAATTTGTACAAGAACCAATTAAACCAACCTGAATCTGTAATGGCCAGTTATTTTTGATTGCTTCTTCTTTCATTTTAGAAATTGGAGTCGCTAAATCCGGAGTAAAAGGACCGTTTAAATGTGGTTCTAATTCAGACAAATTGATTTCGATAACCTGATCAAAATATTTTTCCGGATTAGCGTATACCTCAGGATCTCCTGTTAAATAAGATGCTACTTTATCTGCAGCATCAGCAACATCAGCTCTGTTTGTAGAACGCAGGTAACGGCTCATTGAATCATCATAACCAAAAGTTGAAGTTGTAGCTCCAATTTCAGCCCCCATGTTACAAATAGTACCTTTTCCTGTACAAGACATAGAAGTTGCACCTTCCCCAAAATATTCAACAATAGCACCTGTACCACCTTTTACAGTTAGAATACCGGCAACTTTAAGAATAACATCTTTAGGAGCAGTCCATCCTGATAATTTACCAGTTAATTTTACACCAATCAATTTAGGAAATTTAAGCTCCCAAGCCATACCAGACATAACGTCTACGGCATCAGCCCCACCAACACCAATAGCTACCATTCCTAAACCACCTGCATTTACAGTATGAGAGTCGGTACCAATCATCATTCCGCCCGGGAATGCATAATTTTCAAGCACTACCTGGTGAATAATTCCGGCTCCTGGCTTCCAGAAACCAATTCCGTATTTATTAGAAACTGACGATAAGAAATCGAAAACTTCGTTACTTTGTGTTTTTGCTCGCGCCAAATCGGTTGCAGCATCTACTTTTGCCTGAATCAGGTGATCACAGTGCACTGTTGTAGGAACTGCTACTTTAGGCTTTCCAGCGTGCATAAATTGCAGTAATGCCATTTGAGCCGTTGCATCTTGACATGCGACACGATCTGGTGCAAAATCAACATAATCAACTCCTCTTCCAAACGCCTTCGTTGGATCTCCATCCCACAGGTGATTGTACAAAATTTTCTCCGTTAAGGTAAGTGGACGACCTACAATCTCGCGTGCTTTGTCAACACGACCTGGCATGTTCTCATACACTTTTTTAATCATTTCAATATCAAAAGCCATAAGTATAATTGTTTTTTTATTTTTATTTTGAACATGACAAGATACAAAAAATAGAGTAGCCATAAAAGAAAAAGCCCGAGAATAACTCGGGCTTTTGCATATAATTAACTAATCTGATGATTACATAACTAATAATTTATGAGAAGGTGCAAATCTGGTCAAATTGATACCATCTACTGCAGCAGTATATTCATCTAAAGTAGGAGTTCTACCAAGGATTGTAGACAATACCACAACCGGTGTAGACGAAAGCAATGATTCTCCTTTTTTACCTTCAGTATCCTCAACTACTCTTCCCTGGAAAAGACGCGTAGAAGTTGCCATTACAGTATCTCCTTTTGCCGCTTTTTCCTGATTACCCATACAAAGGTTACAACCTGGACGCTCTAAATACAGCATTTTCTCATATTCTGTACGCGCCGCACCTTTAGGTGCATTGTCATCAAATTCGAAACCTGAGTATTTCTGTAAAACTTCCCAGTCACCTTCAGCTTTAAGCTCATCTACAATGTTATAAGTTGGAGGTGCCACTACAAGTGGCGCTTTAAACTCAACCTTCCCGTGTAGATTTTCTATATTTTTAAGCATCTGAGCAAGGATTTTCATATCTCCTTTATGAACCATGCAAGAACCAATAAATCCAAGATCTACTTTTTTATCTCCTCCGTAGAAAGATAAAGGTCTGATAGTATCGTGAGTATATCTTTTAGAAACATCAACGTTGTTCACGTCTGGATCAGCAATCATTGGTTCGATAATTTGATCAAGATCAACTACTACTTCAGCGTAATATTTAGCGTTTGAATCTGGAGTTAAGGCCGGTTTCTCTGCCGATTTAATCTCTGTAATTCGCTTATCTGCTTTATTGATCAACCCCTGAAGAACTTGTTTATGATTGTCCATTCCCTTGTCAATCATGATCTGGATTCTTCCTTTTGCAATCTCTAATGATTCAATCAAAGTATCATCTTCAGAAATACAAATAGAAGCTTTTGCTTTCATTTCTGCAGTCCAGTCTGTAAAAGTAAAGGCCTGGTCAGCAGTAAGAGTTCCTAGATGAACCTCGATAATTCTACCTTGGAATACGTTTTCACCACCAAACTTTTTAAGCATCTGAGATTGTGTAGCATGAACTACATCACGGAAGTCCATATACCCTTTCATTTCTCCAACAAAAGTCACTTTTACTGATTCTGGAATTGGCATTGAAGCTTCACCAGTCGCAAGTGCAAGAGCAACAGTTCCTGAGTCGGCACCAAAAGCAACACCTTTAGACATTCTTGTATGAGAGTCACCACCAATAATGATAGCCCACTCGTCTATTGTAATATCATTAAGAACTTTATGAATAACATCAGTCATTGAATGATAAACTCCTTTCGGGTCACGAGCTGTGATTAATCCGAAATCGTTCATAAATTTCATCAATTTTGGAATATTTGCCTGAGCTTTTTTATCCCATACTGAAGCTGTATGACAACCAGATTGGTATGCACCATCAACGATTGGTGAAATTACTGTAGCAGCCATAGACTCCAATTCCTGAGCAGTCATAAGACCGGTCGTATCTTGTGAACCTACAATATTAACTTCTACTCGAACATCAGAACCAGCGTGTAATACTTTACCCGGAGTTATTCCAACAGCATTTCTGTTAAAGATTTTTTCTACTGCTGTAAGACCTTGTCCTTCAATAGAAATTTCTTTTGATGGAGCAAACACAAGAGGAGCTTCAACATCTAAAACTTTAGCTGCAAATGTTTGAAGTTTTTTACCAAATACAATTGCGTATGATCCTCCAGCTTTTATAAATTCCATTTTCTGAGGCGTGAATGCCTTAGAAATATCAATAAGTTCTTGGTCCCCGTTATAAAGTTTCTTTGTTTTTGTATTTATTGTAAGTACAGTTCCGGTAGCAACAGAATATGCTTCTTCCAGAATTGGCTCATTATTCTCATTACGAATAACGTTACCTTCTACATCTAGTTTTTTAATCCAATTTTTAAGATCTAAACCAATACCACCAGTAACATCAACAGTTGTTAGGAAAATTGGCGAAATACCATTTGTTCCCGCAACGATTGGAGCAATATTGATAAATGGAACATACGGACTTGCTTTTTTACCTGTCCAAAGTGCCACATTATTTACACCTGACATCCTTGATGACCCCACACCCATTGTACCTTTCTCAGCAATCAACATAACGCTTGCGTCAGGGTGTTTTGCTTGTAATGCCTGAATTTCCTCTTGTGCCTGAGGAGTAATCATGCATTTACCATGAAGTTCACGATCAGAACGCGAGTGAGCCTGATTACCAGGAGATAATAAATCTGTCGAAATATCACCTTCACCAGCAATAAAAGTAACCACTTTAATTTCTTCAACTACTTCTGGCAATGCAGTAAAGAATTCTGCTTTTGCATAGCTTTCAAGAATTTCTCTTGCTATTGCATTATCATTTTTAAATGCTTCTTTTAGACGGTCTGTGTCAGCTTCATAAAGGTAAACTTGTGTCTTTAGAACATTTGCTGCTTCTTTTGCAATAGCAACATCATTACCTAGCGCTAAATCCAATAAAACTTCAATAGAAGGTCCACCTTTCATGTGTGATAATAATTCAAAAGCAAAAGCAGGTGTTATTTCTTTAACCTCGAATTGACCAAGAATAATTTCTTTTAAAAATTTAGCTTTAAGACCAGCAGCACTAGTAGTTCCTGGTACCACATTATAAATAAAGAAGTTAAGAGAATCTTCTCTGTACTCATTATTCAAATCTTTAATTTGTTCGATGATATCACTTAATAATTCTGCACCATCGATTGGCTTTGGGTGAAGCCCTTGTGTTTTTCTTTCTCCAATTTCTTGGATGTAATCCTTATAAATGTTCATAATGGAGGTATTTTCTAGGTATTTTTATTTTTTTGTTCGCAAATTTAGCTATTAAAGGCGAGAATTAAAAAAAATATAATGGAAGTCGCCTTTTTAAAAATTATTATTATTAAAAAACGATTTTGACCGCCTCTTTTTGCCAAAATATCAATTTTATATTAAAATAATGAATTATTGGTATTTTAAAATCTTTTCTTTAACAAAGTCGAAATTTGTTGTTAGAAATGAAGTGAGATTTTACATCGTTTTTCACTAAGAATCTTTCTAAATAAGAATTTATAACGTTATAGTTGTGTTTTTTCCTTCTTTTTTAAACGTTCATCCGGAAGAAATCGAAACTCTAAAAAGGCTTTCGAAAAAAATGAAACAAAAAATCTTGTAATTCAAAATTTTTATTAACTTTGTGTTTCAAAGTACTTTTAAATAAATACAACTATGAAATACAAAATAGAAATTTTAAATTATTACGCTCAAAAACCAGGAGTTCTAATTAGCTTAGTAGTCACACTCTTCAGTACTATCTTTTTCATCAGTTCACTTGTAAGTAGTGAATTCCATTTTCACAATTCTGAATCTATTGCTATACCAAGTTTAATATTTGAGTTTGTTTATGGAACAGTGCTTTCTTTTTTAATTTTAAGAGATAAAGAAACCTACATTCATCTTACTTCCTTTTTAATATTGAATTGGTTTATTGGATGTTTCAGTCTTAATACTTTGATTCCAATTTTTGAGGATTTGCCTATTTGGGTTTATATAGCAACTTTTACTTTCTGTATTTCTAATTTCTTTATATACAGAAACTCAGACGAAAGCGCAAATACTCCTTATTACTTTTTCTTTAATGGACTTTCTTTCACCATAATACTTTACTTCGCACTATATCTTATTCCGGTTATGCCTTATTCCTTTATCGGAATCATTGCATTAGGATTAGGCTTTTATGGTTTGGTTCCCGCCCTGGTTATTATTATTCACACACTAACTGTTCTTCGTTATTTAGCGCGAAACCGAATTTACTTTATTTCTTTCAGTGCTGGATTTTCAATTGTGGTAATTAGTTTACTGGTTTTCACAATAGGATTAAGTCTTGAAAGTAATAGAATAGCAAAGACTGCAATGGTGAAATCCTTTAATAACAATGATGATTTACCCAATTATATTGCTGTTTCACAAAATCTAAAGCCAAATTTTTTTAATGAAATACTATTAAAGAAAGATATTGTTTATACAGGCCCTGATGATTTTTTTTCATTTGACAATTTTAATTCCTTTAGCAATCAGCAATTCAACGAAAGAAAAACCCACAATCCTTTTATTAGTATTGCCTATTTATTTTGCAAAGATCCTGGTCTGAGCAATGATGATAAAATAAACATACTGAAATCTAATTTTGACAAAAGATTAGAAACGGAAGAACAATTGTGGAGCGGTGAAAATCTCTTTACCAAAAGCATTAAAGAAGATATAAAAATTTATTCTGATTCTCGTTTAGCTTATACTGAAATCACAATGAATATTGCTGCCGCAGAAAATTCATGGCAAAATCAGGAGGCTATTTATTCTTTTCAATTACCTGAAGGATCCGTTGCTACTTCACTTTCTCTTTGGGTAAACGGAATTGAGCGAAAAGGTATTTTAACTACTAAAGAAAAAGCAAAGAAAGCATACACAAAAATTGTTGGTGTAGAATACCGTGATCCTTCATTAATGCAATGGAAAGAAGGAAACAAAGTTGTAGTAAGAGTTTTTCCCATAAACAACAAAACACCAAGAACATTTAAATGTGGCTTTACAACTCCTTTAAAAGTACAAGATCATCAAATGAACTATCAGAGCCTTTCTATAAAAGGTCCGAATATTTCAAATTCAGAAACAATTTCAAGAATTCAAGTAGTTGGAAACACAAAAATTGAGACCAGCAAAGACTTCGAACTCAAAAATGGATTTTTCATAAATCAATCAAAAGGACTGGACGATTGGCAGGCAACTCTGCCTTTAAACAAAATTAACCATAATTCATTTGCCTGGAAAAACAACATTTATGAAGTTAAAGACATTCAGAAAACCGTTATTCCTTTTACTCCTTCTGAAATTATTCTCGATTTAAACACCAATTGGACTATCAAGCAAATCGAGTCCATTGTAAATCTTGATAAAAAAAATATGTACGTTTTTATTAATGGTCAAAAAACAGCAATTAATAAAGAAAATTTTAAAGCCATTCTGTTAGATTTTGAAGATTTTCATTATTCTTTATTACCACTTTACAAACTTGCCGAAAATAGTTTGATTGTTACAAAATCAGGAACATTTTCAGCCAATTTTGAAGATTTAGAAAACTCAAATTACTTGAAAAAAATTAAAACAGAAACCAAAGAAAGAAACATCAAGGTTATTAATATTTCCGCTGACATAAACCCATTTTGGCAAACAGTTAAAGAACAAAAATATGCCGATTACTTTCAGACGAGTTTAAAAAACAGCTTAAAAATGATTGAGCAACATCAATTCATTTTGTTTAAATCGGCAAAAAACACAGTAAATATTGAACCTGCACAAATTTCTATTCAGGAAAACATAAAAGATAGTATTTCAAAAAGTAATGGTACAAATCATATTTACAGAATGTATGCATTTGGAAAAGTTCTGGAAGAACATGTAGAAATCCAAGGAGACACTTTGGCTAATAATCAATATGTTGAAATAGCAAAAGACGCTAATATCGTTACACCAATCTCCTCTTTAATTGTTCTTGAAACCGACGACGATTACAAAAAGAACGGTATTGAGAAAAATGTAAATACGCTAGGAAATGCTTCTATAAACAATGACGGTTCGGTTCCGGAACCACATGAATGGCTTTTAATTATCATAGGAACTATAACACTTTACTTCTATTATAGAAAAAACAAAAAACAGACTATTTAAATGAATCATCTATTGAAATACCAAAAAACGATCAGCATCTTTATTGTTTTCTGTCTTTTGATTGTAAATTATAAGATTGTATTGACAGGACTTGACAGCAATTTGTTCGGAATTATATTTTCAATAGCGTTATTTTTTATTGGGGGAAGAAAAACGACCTTAAATCTAAACTTCCCTCTTTTTGCAATGCTTTTTATACTAGAATTTATCAGCTACCGTCTGCATACCAAATCGATACATTTTCTAGCTTTGGCTTTATTTATCTGCCTTATATATTATAACATAACCCAAAAGTTTTCTTTTATTGCATTCATCTGTATTTTGTTGTTTTCTTCGCTCTTTAATACCTTTTTCGATTATATGACAACGGAAATAAAACAATCTCTTTGCTATTACGTGTATGTAACATTGAAAAACTTTATTCCAATCAATAAAATAGAGGGTGTCAATTTTTATATCAACAATTCCAAAATTACAGTCGACACTGCCTGTATGGGGCTATCCATGTTTAAGACTGGATTATTGTCTGGAGCGCTTTTACTGACTTTGGAAGAAAAGAAACATCATAAGTATTTCAGCATTATACAAATTTTTCTTTTTTGCTGTCTTTTGATTGCGCTGAATATTATTTCAAATTATTTCAGAATCATCACTTTGATTTTATTTAATTGTACCGAAGAAAATGTATTACATCATACTATTGGAATAATCTGTTTCATATTTTATCAAATTATACCAATGCTTTTTTTAATCCGATTCTTTAAACCGAAAAAAGAAGATATCGAAATAAAGAAGAATCTTTACCCGATTTTCTTCATTATATTTCCTGCAATACTGATATTCGTAACAAGTTTTGAAATTAAAAAAGAACAACATTATAATTTACTTGAAAACCTAAATCAAGAATATAAAAATAAAAAAGGAATTTGGCTAAATAAGGAAGTATTTAAAATCGTAACACCAGACAAACTGGTTTATATTAAAACCTCCAATCATAGACCGTTGGTCTGCTGGACGGGTGCGGGATATAAAATAATCGAATCAAAAGAAGTTAAAAAAGGAAATGAAAAAATCTGGCGTGTTAAAATGGAGAAAAATCAAATTCAATATTACTCTTACTGGTGGTATGAATGCAATAATAAAAAGTACACTTCGCTTATAGAAGTTCTTTTGATCAAATTATTTGACAACAAACCTGTTCGCCTGGTAAATGAAACAACTAAAGTTTAGCCATAAAAAAAGCCAAACAATTTTAGATTTGTTTGACTTTTTTATCTTTTTATATTACTCTACAATAACTTCTGAATAATAATATCTTCTGTTATTCCTTCAGCATCAGCTTTGTAATTTTTAATAATTCTGTGACGTAAAATTCCTGTTGCAACAGCTTTTACATCTTCAATATCCGGAGAAAATTTACCATGAAAAGCTGCATGTGCTTTTGCTGCCAAAATTAAATTTTGAGAAGCCCTAGGTCCGGCACCCCAGTCTAAATAGTTTTTTACAAAATCATTAGATAATTTATTGTCTGGACGAGTTTTGCTTACCAAAGTCACAGCATACTCAATAACATTGTCAGCAACAGGAATTCTGCGGATCAAGTGTTGAAAATCGATAATTTCCTGTGCAGTAAATAATGGATTGATCGTTGTTTTAGCATCAGATGTTGTACGTTTTACAACCTGTACTTCTTCTTCAAAAGTTGGATATTCTAATTTTATAGCAAACATAAAACGATCTAACTGTGCTTCCGGTAATGGATACGTTCCTTCCTGCTCAATTGGGTTTTGAGTTGCCAATACAAAGTATGGTAAATCTAATTTATAGTTTTGACCAGCAATAGTTACCGAACGTTCCTGCATGGCTTCAAGTAAAGCTGCTTGTGTTTTTGGCGGCGTTCTGTTGATCTCGTCTGCTAAAATAATGTTTGAAAAAATGGGTCCTTTGATGAATTTAAACTGTCTGTTCTCATCAAGAATTTCACTTCCTAAAATATCCGAAGGCATTAAATCCGGAGTAAACTGAATTCTTTTAAAATCTAATCCTAAAGCCTGAGACAAAGTGTTTATCATTAACGTTTTTGCCAAACCCGGAACCCCAATTAAAAGAGCGTGTCCTCCTGAAAATATACACAGTAAAATTTGATCTACAACTGCATCCTGGCCTACAATGATTTTTGCTATTTCTGATTTTAATTCGTTTCTCTTTTGAACTAAATTATGAATTGCTGCTACGTCAGACATTTAAGTATGTTTTTTAAATTAAAAAAGAGTTAGCTCTATGAATTCATAAAACTAACTCTTTTTATTTATTTAATAAAAATTATTTTTTCAACCAATTGTTTGCAAAAGCACAATCTCTGTATTCTCCAATAATTTTAATGTACGTATCTTTAATCTTAGTATCGAACCATTTTCCAATTGCTTCAATCTGTTTTTCTTTCAGTGCCAAATCTTTAATTTTTGTATAATCTTTAGCATAATCAGCAACGTGTTCATCAATTCTATTCGTAACCGTAATTAATTTATACGTTTTCTTCCCTTTTTCATCTGTACTTAAAAGTGGCTGAGAAACTTCAGTGTCCTTTAAATTTGAAACCTGACTGTATAATGTTGGATCCATCTTAGTCAACTCAAAACGTGTATCTTGTGTATTAGGATTTATAAGGATTCCACCATTTGCTCTAGTTTCTTTTTCATCAGACTCAGTTCTTGCTGCATCAGCAAAAGAAATTTCATTACCCACTATCTTATTCCTGATATTGGTAATTCTTTCTTTGGCTTCTTTCAAAGCATCTTCCGATACAGTCGGAGCTATTAAAATATGACGTAATTCCACTTCCTGCCCTTTAATTTTATCTACCATAATAATATGAAAACCGTAAATAGTTTCAAAAGGCTCCGAAACCTCGCCTTCTTGCAAACTAAATGCTACGTCTTTAAATTCTTTAACGAAAGAAGTTTTTCTATTCATTTTATAATAACCTCCATTAGAAGAAGATCCCGGGTCCTGCGAATATAAAACGGCTTTTGTAGCAAAACTTGAGCCTTCAAGAACATCTTTTCTGATAGCATTTAATCTATCGATTACTTTCTGTTTATCTTCCTTAGAGACCTTAGGTTCTACCACAATCTGTGCTACTTCCATCTCAGCTCCAAAAGTTGGCAAATCCTCTTTTGGTATTTTTTTAAAGAAATTACGAACTTCTTCAGGTGTAATCTGTACACCGTCAACAATTTTATCTCGCATCTCTGAAGATAATTTTTGCTCTTTTAAAATATCCGCAAAATAGGTTTTAAATTCTTCTACTGAACTTTTTTTGTAATATTCAACTACTTTGTTAATATCACCAACTTGTTTTACCATATAATTCAGTCGGTCTTCCATCATCCCCCTAACTTCTGCATCACTAACTATAATACTATCCTGAATCGCCTGATGTGCATATAGTTTATCTTCTAAAAGCTTACCAAGCATCTGACATCTTGTGATGTCTTTTACATTCCCACCCTGAGCAGCAATTTCTAAAAATCCTTTATCAATATCTGAATCTAAAACAATATAATCTCCAACAGTAGCAATAATACCGTCAACTTTTAGTTTCTGTCCAGAAGGAACTTCAACTGGTTTTTGAGCCACAACATCCGGAATGATTTCCTGAGCTGAAACAACTGAGTTGAAAAAAAGTAAAAAACACATTGTCAACACTAGTTTGTAATCAATTGTTTTTAGCTGTAATTTTTTTAATAACATTATTTTAAATTTAATTTGAATGTAAAGATCTTGCCTTCGTATTTCGTTTTCAAACCAAAAATCACTAAATAATTAAGATCTAGTTCTTTTTAACTTATAACGAACAAAAATAACAATTCAATCACATAATACAACTATCAGCCATACTATTAACAAAAAATTATATGGCCCGCATTTTAATTTCATAAATAGAACCGATTTCTCACAGCTTATTCATCAAAAAGAGGGCTAAACCTCATTCCTGTATTTTTTCAGAAATTACTTTATCGAGAATACAAATAGCTAAAATACAAGGAAATAAAAAAAAGTTTTAAACACTACAACGTTTTCGTTGTATAACTATTTTTTTGTAAAAACAAACCGAATTAAAAAACACATACTTTAGATGCGTAATTAATAATTTCAGGGTATTAAAATTACGAAATATCACTTTTAAGTGCCTGAAAACAAATAATTACAAACTTTATTAACCTTTTAACCAAATCTAAATTATGAAAAACCACAATGCAAAAATCTATTTGATGACGGCAATCACGGCCTTTTTTTGTTCGTGTTCGCCAAATGAAACAAATGAAGTTGATTCAAGAGTTGCAAGTCAACAATTTGAAATTATTAATGTCACACATCATGATGGAAAGCCTTTCAGTACCGGAACTAAATCTTCACTAACCGGAAAGTATGTTGATAATCCAGGTGGAGGTGTTATGATGCAAGCCTTTTATTGGGATGTTCCTGCTGGTGGAACCTGGTGGAATACTGTTAGCGGAAAAGTAACTGCATGGTCGAATGCCGGAATTGGTTCAATTTGGCTTCCTCCTGCTTCTAAAGCACAAAATGGTCCCTTTTCAATGGGATATGACCCAACTGATTATTTTGATTTTGGAGATTACAATCAAAACGGAACTACAGAAACCCGATTTGGTTCGAAAACAGAATTAGTAAGTTTAATTACAAAAGCGCATACTGAAAACATGAAAGTATATGCCGATATTGTAATTAATCACAATAGCGGAGGACAATCAGAAGCTAATCCTTTTACTGGCACCAACACCTGGACTAATTTTAATGGAGTTGCATCTGGAAAATTCAAACGTACTTATGTAAATTTTTATAAAAATAGTTATGGTAATAACGATGAAGGCTCCTTTGGAGGTTTTCCAGATTTATGTCATGCCGATCCTTATGTGCAAGACTGGTTATGGAAAAGAGCTGACGGCGTTGGTAAATATTATAAAAATACAATGAAATTTGATGGCTGGAGATTTGACTACGTAAAAGGTTTTGCTCCTTGGGTTGTTTATGATTGGAATGCAAACGTAGGTGGATTTTCTGTTGGTGAATTATGGGATTCTAACGTAGACATCCTAAACAACTGGGCTAATAGTGCTAACAGTTCTGTATTTGATTTTGCCTGTTATTACAAAATGAATGATGCTTTTGACGGAAATAATTTAGCTCTTTTGAACGATGATATGATGTGGAAAAGAAATCCATACAAAGCTGTAACATTTGTTGCAAATCATGATACTGATGAGATTTCAAATAAACTATTGGCTTATTCATACATTCTAACACATGAAGGATATCCAACAATCTTTTACAGAGATTACGAAGAATGGCTAGACAAAAACAAATTAAATAACTTGATTTGGATTCACAACAATAAAGCCACTGGAAACACTTCTATTTTATATTCAGATAATGATGAATATGTAGCAAGAAGAAATGGATATAATGGAAATCCAGGATTGGTAGTTTATATTAACAACTCAACGGTTTGGCAAGAAAGATGGATTCAGACAAATTGGGCAAATACCCAAATCAAAGATTTTACAGGAAATTCAACTTGGTACCCAACTACTCAAGCAGATAAATGGGTAAAAATTCAATGTCCGCCAAAAGGATATTCAGTTTGGTCTATTAATCAATAATTCTCCAAAACAATAATTTAAAGACTGTTCTAAAAAAACAGTCTTTTTTTTGCTTAAAAGTTTCTGCTCATAAAGTAATGACTTCTAAATTATAGAAGTGAATATTTTTATTAAGCCGTAATTAATAGTACTTTTGCAAACCTATTTATACAAAATATGAGCTTTTTAAAAGAAATACAACGCAGAAGAACATTCGGAATTATATCGCATCCCGATGCCGGTAAAACAACTTTAACTGAAAAATTATTGTTGTTTGGAGGAGCAATTCAGGAAGCTGGCGCGGTAAAAAACAATAAAATAAAAAAAGGAGCAACAAGTGATTTCATGGAAATCGAACGCCAAAGAGGTATTTCGGTTTCTACATCTGTACTTGCTTTTAATTATAAAGACAAAAAAATCAACATTCTTGATACACCTGGACACAAGGATTTTGCCGAAGATACTTTTAGAACTTTAACCGCTGTAGACAGCGTTATTGTTGTTATCGACGTTGCAAAAGGGGTTGAGGAACAAACTGAAAAACTGGTTGCAGTTTGTAGAATGAGAAACATTCCGATGATTGTTTTCATCAATAAATTAGACCGTGAAGGAAAAGATGCTTTTGACTTAATGGATGAAGTGGAACAGAAATTAGGTTTAACAGTTACTCCTTTGAGTTTTCCTATCGGAATGGGTTACGATTTCCAGGGGATTTATAATTTATGGGAACAAAACATCAATCTTTTTAGTGGTGACAGCCGTAAAAACATTGAAGAAACTATTGCTTTTTCAGATGTTCAAAATCCTGAATTAGAAAAAATAATTGGACAAAAGCCTGCAGATAAATTACGTGAAGAACTAGAGTTAATCGATGAAGTTTATCCAAAATTTGAACGTCAGGATTATTTAGATGGAAAAATTCAGCCTGTCTTTTTTGGTTCAGCTCTAAATAATTTTGGAGTTCGTGAATTGTTAGATTGCTTTGTAACGATCGCTCCTTCTCCAAGACCAAAAGATTCTGAAACACGTTTAGTTGATCCAAAAGAAGAAAAAATGACTGGTTTTGTATTTAAAATCCATGCCAATATGGATCCAAAACACCGAGATCGTTTAGCTTTTATCAAAATTGTTTCTGGAACTTTTGAAAGAAATAAACCTTATTACCACGTTCGTCAGAAGAAAAATCTAAAATTCTCTAGCCCAAATGCATTCTTTGCTGAGAAAAAAGAGATTGTAGACATTTCATATCCCGGTGACATCGTAGGTTTGCATGATACAGGAAACTTTAAAATTGGAGATACTTTAACAGAAGGAGAAATAATGAGTTTCAAAGGAATTCCAAGTTTTTCTCCAGAACATTTTAGGTACATTAATAATGCTGATCCAATGAAAGCCAAGCAATTGGATAAAGGTGTAGATCAGTTGATGGATGAAGGTGTTGCTCAGTTATTTACATTAGAGATGAACAATCGTAAAGTTATTGGAACTGTTGGAGCACTTCAATATGAGGTAATTCAATACCGATTAGAACATGAGTATGGCGCAAAATGTACTTATGAAAACTTCCCAGTTCATAAAGCTTGCTGGGTCAAACCTGACGATGCAAAAAATGACGAGTTTAAAGAATTTAAACGAATCAAACAAAAGTTCTTAGCACACGATAAATACGGACAATTGGTATTCTTAGCTGATTCTGATTTTACAATTCAAATGACGCAAAGTAAATATCCAAGTGTAAAATTATTTTTCACTTCTGAATTTGATTAAATTCTTCAACTTGAATAATATCATAAAAAAAGCGCTAATTATATAATTAGCGCTTTTTTTTAATTTGAATTAAACCAACCTTACTAAGTCATTATATTCCAAAAAATAATTTTTTTCTATTAGGAACTACTAATTTAGAACAATGTCGTACACCAAGGAAATTTAGTCGATGAAAGTAAAATTAAATCGGTTAAAGTGCATTTAACGTTAAATTTCAAGCAAAAAAAAGCCCCATTACTGGGGCTTTTCTAATTTATGCTTGTCCTGCCGGACCAAAATTAAGTGGAATTGGTGCTTGCTCAGTGTCTTTAATTTCGCCATGAGCGACTTCAAAACGATGAATATTTTCACCTATTGCCTTCAATAATCTTTTAGCATGTTGTGGTGTCAAAACAATTCTTGACTTTACCTTGGCTTTAGGAATACCTGGCATAATGCTCACAAAATCTAAAACAAACTCTGATGACGAGTGGTTGATAATTGCAAGATTAGAATAAATTCCTTCTGCAATAGTCTCATCCAACTCGATATTAATTTGCTCTTGTTGTTGTTTCGGATTACTCATAGTTTCCTAATTAATAAATATATTCTTCTTTATTTGCCATCATTTCATTGTAATCGTCTTTAGATCCTACGATAGTGTTATCGTATTCTCTCATACCAGTTCCTGCAGGAATTCTGTGTCCAACAATTACATTTTCTTTTAATCCTTCTAAATCATCTACTTTACCAGCTACAGCAGCTTCGTTAAGTACTTTTGTTGTTTCTTGGAAAGAAGCAGCAGAGATGAATGATTTAGTTTGTAGCGAAGCTCTTGTAATACCTTGTAAAACCGGTGTTGCAGTTGCAGTAATTACGTCTCTGGCTACAACCAGATTTTTATCATTTCGTTTAAGCAATGAGTTTTCATCACGTAAGTCACGAGGTGTAATAATTTGACCTGGTTTCAATACCGCAGAATCTCCAGCGTCTTCAACTACTTTCATACCATATAATTTATCGTTTTGAACGATGAAATCTTTAGTATGAATCAATTGATCTTCTAGGAATAATGTATCTCCTGGATCCTGAACTCTTACTTTACGCATCATTTGACGAATAACTACCTCAAAGTGCTTGTCATTAATTTTTACCCCTTGTAGACGGTATACCTCTTGAATTTCATTTACCAAGTACTGTTGAACAGCAGCCGGACCTTGAATTCTTAAGATGTCATCTGGTGTAATTGCACCGTCAGACAATGGTACTCCTGCTCTTACGAAGTCATTTTCCTGTACTAAAATTTGGCTAGAAAGTTTAACTAAATACTTTTTAATCTCACCAAATTTAGATTCGATAACAATTTCACGGTTACCTCTTTTGATTTTTCCAAAAGAAACAACACCGTCAATTTCAGAAACAACTGCCGGGTTTGAAGGGTTACGAGCCTCAAGCAACTCGGTAATTCTTGGTAAACCTCCCGTGATATCGCCCGCTTTAGAAGAACGACGTGGAATTTTAACCAATACTTTACCTGCTTTAATTTTTTCACCGTTCTCAACCATAAGGTGTGCTCCTACTGGTAAGTTATACGAACGAATCAATTCACCTTCTTTACCGTAAACCAATAAAGTTGGAATTAATTTTTTATTTCTAGCTTCAGAAATTACTTTTTCCTGGAATCCTGTTTGCTCATCGATTTCAACCATGAACGATTGTCCTTGCTCTAAATCCTCGTAAGCAATTTTACCAGTAAATTCAGAAACAATTACACCATTATATGGATCCCACTTACAGATCACAGATCCTTTAGTAACTGATTCACCATCCTTAACAAAAATACTAGATCCGTAAGGAATATTGTGTGTATTTAAAACGATTCCAGTTTTCTCATCAACCAATTTTAATTCAGTTGAACGTGATACTACGATATCAACCGCATTACCTTCACTATCCTCACCTTTAACAGTTTTTAAATCTTCAATCTCAAGTCTACCGTTGAATCTTGTAACAATACTAGATTCTTCAGAAATACCTCCAGCAACCCCTCCAACGTGGAACGTACGAAGTGTCAACTGTGTACCTGGCTCTCCAATAGACTGAGCTGCAATAACTCCGACTGCTTCACCTCTTTGTGTCATTTTTCCAGTAGCTAAGTTTCTACCGTAACATTTAGCACAAATACCTTTTAAAGCTTCACAAGTTAAAGGAGATCTAACCTCTACTTTTTCAATTGGAGAAGCTTCGATAGTTCTCATAATTGCTTCAGTAATTTGTTGACCAGATTGAACCATTACTTCATTAGTAAGTGGATTTATAACATCTTGCAATGCAACACGTCCTAAAATTCTTTCTCCTAATGATTCAACGATTTCTTCATTTTTCTTCAAAGCAGAAACTTCAACACCTCTTAGAGTTCCACAATCTTCAATGTTAACAATAACATCTTGTGATACGTCATGAAGTCTTCTTGTTAAGTATCCAGCATCGGCAGTTTTAAGAGCCGTATCCGCAAGTCCTTTACGAGCACCGTGAGTAGAAATGAAGTACTCAAGAATCGAAAGACCTTCCTTAAAGTTAGAAAGAATCGGGTTTTCAATAATCTCACCACCACCAGCAGTAGATTTTTTAGGCTTAGCCATCAAACCACGCATACCAGTTAACTGACGAATCTGTTCCTTAGAACCCCTCGCCCCAGAGTCAAGCATCATATATACAGAGTTGAAACCTTGTTGGTCTTCTCTAATATTTTTCATTGCTAATTCTGTCAACTGAGCATTTGCTGAAGTCCATACGTCAATAACTTGGTTGTAACGTTCGTTATTTGTAATAAGACCCATGTTATAATTCACAGAAATACCTTCAACTTGCTCTCTGGCATCTGCAATTAATTTTGTTTTTTGTTCTGGAATTCTAATATCACCAAGAGAGAATGATAAACCTCCTCTAAATGCGAATTTATAACCCATATCTTTCATATTATCCAAGAAAGCTGCAGTAGTAGGTACATCAGTCACACTTAAAATGTGTCCGATAATATCTCTAAGGTTTTTCTTAGTCAATACATCATTGATATATCCAGCTGCTTCAGGTACTACTTCATTAAATAATACACGTCCTGCAGTTGTTTGAATAATTTTGAACACTAATTCTCCAGCGTCATTAAAATCTTTTGCTCTAATTTTCACACGAGCATTCAATTCTAATCTTCCTTCGTTTAATGCGATGTTTACTTCTTCAGCAGAATAGAAAGTTAAGTCTTGACCTAAAATTATGTGTTCTGGTGTAGAGATACGTTCTTTGGTCATATAATACAGACCCAAGACCATATCCTGAGAAGGTACAGTAATTGGAGCACCGTTTGCAGGGTTCAGGATATTGTGAGAAGCCAACATTAATAATTGTGCCTCTAAAATAGCCTCTGGTCCTAATGGCAAGTGAACTGCCATCTGATCCCCATCAAAATCGGCGTTGAAAGCCGTACATACTAATGGGTGCAATTGGATCGCTTTTCCTTCAATTAATTTTGGTTGGAAAGCTTGAATACCAAGTCTGTGTAACGTAGGAGCACGGTTAAGTAATACCGGATGTCCTTTAATTACATTTTCAAGGATATCCCAAACTACAGGCTCTTTTTTGTCTATAATTTTCTTAGCAGATTTTACTGTTTTAACAATACCTCTTTCAATCAATTTACGGATAACGAAAGGTTTGTATAATTCAGATGCCATATCTTTTGGCAATCCACATTCGAATAATTTTAATTCAGGACCAACAACAATTACCGAACGAGCAGAATAATCCACACGTTTTCCAAGTAAGTTTTGACGGAAACGTCCTTGCTTACCTTTTAAGGAATCAGATAATGATTTTAATGGTCTGTTAGATTCTGTTTTAACAGCAGAAGCTTTACGAGTATTATCAAATAATGAATCTACAGACTCCTGCAACATACGTTTTTCGTTTCTTAAGATAACCTCTGGAGCTTTAATCTCCATTAATCTTTTCAAACGGTTGTTACGGATGATTACACGACGGTATAAGTCATTTAAATCTGAAGTTGCAAAACGACCTCCATCAAGAGGCACAAGCGGACGTAATTCTGGTGGGATAACTGGAACCACTTTCATAATCATCCACTCAGGACGATTTTCACGGTTTAAGTTAGACTCACGGAAAGACTCAACAACTTGTAATCTTTTTAAAGCTTCAGTTTTACGTTGTTTAGATGTTTCGTTGTTAGCGCTGTGTCTTAATTCATAAGATAAAGCATCTAAGTCAATACGAGCTAATAAATCCATAATACACTCTGCTCCCATTTTGGCAACAAATTTATTAGGATCCATATCGTCTAAATATTGGTTTTCTTGCGGAAGAGTATCTAAAATATTCAAATATTCTTCTTCAGTTAAGAAATCTAATCTTTGTAATGATTCTCCATCTGCATTTTTAGCAATACCAGCTTGGATTACTACGTATCTTTCGTAGTAAATAATCATATCTAATTTCTTAGATGGAAGACCAAGGATATAACCAATTTTGTTTGGAAGAGAACGGAAATACCAAATGTGAGCAATTGGCACAACAAGGTTGATGTGCCCTACTCTGTCACGACGTACTTTTTTCTCAGTAACTTCAACACCACAACGGTCACAGATAATACCTTTGTAACGAATTCTTTTATATTTACCACAAGCACACTCAAAATCCTTAACAGGTCCGAAGATTCTTTCGCAGAAAAGTCCGTCACGCTCTGGTTTGTGAGTTCTGTAGTTAATTGTTTCTGGTTTCAACACCTCTCCTCTTGATTCTTTCAAGATAGATTCTGGTGAAGCTAATCCAATTGAGATTTTATTAAATCTTTTAACTGGATTTTTATCCTTATTATTATTTCTATTATTCATCATAGTTTTTACTATTGATTTATTTGCAATTAAAAAATTGATTCTTGTTTAAGTCGAAAGTTTCAAAGTCGAAAGTCGAAAGTCGGTTAAGACTTGATAAACTTTAAGACATTTGACTTTTGACTATAACTACCTCGGGTTACTTCTCTAAACTTCAAACCTTATTATTTTGAAGTGCTAATTATAAAACGCTTAGGGTTTATATAAAAAATCGGAACGGGTTACGGGTATAAATCCTAAAAACTTCTATAAATGAGTAATCAGCCCCGATAAAAATCGGGACTGAAAACTTCCTAATACTTATTATTCTTCTAAACGAATGTCAAGTCCAAGACCTTTCAATTCATGCATCAATACATTGAATGATTCAGGTAATCCTGGTTCTGGCATAGACTCACCCTTAACGATAGCTTCGTAAGTTTTAGCTCTACCAATAACGTCATCCGATTTAACTGTCAAGATTTCACGAAGAGTACTTGATGCGCCATAAGCCTCAAGTGCCCAAACCTCCATCTCTCCAAAACGCTGACCTCCAAATTGAGCTTTACCTCCAAGTGGTTGTTGAGTAATCAACGAGTATGGTCCGATAGAACGTGCGTGCATCTTATCATCAACCATGTGTCCTAATTTAAGCATGTAAATTACACCCACAGTCGCTGCTTGATGGAAACGTTCTCCAGTACCACCATCATAAAGGTGTGTATGTCCGAAACGTGGTACTCCAGCTTCATCAGTTAATTCATTGATTTGATCTAAAGAAGCACCGTCAAAAATTGGAGTAGCAAATTTTCTACCCAAGTTCATACCAGCCCATCCAAGAACAGTTTCATAAATCTGACCAATGTTCATACGTGAAGGTACCCCAAGTGGATTCAATACAATATCTACTGGTGTTCCGTCTTCAAGGAAAGGCATATCTTCATGACGAACGATTCTTGCAACAATACCTTTGTTACCGTGACGTCCTGCCATTTTATCCCCTACTTTCAGTTTACGTTTTTTAGCGATATAAATTTTCGCCAATTTCAAGATTCCAGATGGTAATTCATCTCCAACTGTAATAGTGAATTTTTCTCTTCTTAAAGATCCTTGTAAGTCGTTCAGCTTAATTTTATAGTTATGAATTAAATCATTAACCATTTTATTAGTAGCATCATCAGCAACCCATTGACCTTTACTTAAGTGAGCAAAATCTTCTACTGCGTAAAGCATTTTTTGAGTATATTTTTTACCTTTTGGTAAAACTTCTTCACCCAAATCGTTCATTACACCCTGAGATGTTTTTCCGTTAACGATCAAGAATAATTTTTCAACTAATCTGTCTTTTAATTCAACAAATTTAGTTTCAAACTCCATTTCTAAAGCGCCTAAAGCATCTTTATCCTGAGTACGTTTACGTTTATCTTTTACGGCTCTTGCAAATAATTTTTTGTCAAGAACTACACCGTGTAAAGATGGAGAAGCTTTTAATGAAGCATCTTTTACATCACCTGCTTTATCCCCGAAGATTGCACGAAGCAATTTCTCTTCCGGAGTAGGATCTGATTCTCCTTTTGGTGTAATTTTTCCGATCAAAATGTCGCCAGGTTTAACCTCTGCACCAATTCTGATCATACCGTTTTCATCTAAATCTTTAGTAGCTTCTTCAGAAACGTTAGGAATATCGTTTGTTAACTCTTCATTTCCTAACTTAGTATCTCTAACCTCTAATGAATAATCATCAACGTGGATAGAAGTAAAAATATCATCACGAACTACTTTTTCAGAAATTACAATCGCATCCTCAAAGTTATACCCTTTCCATGGCATGAACGCAACTTTTAAGTTTCTACCTAAAGCTAATTCACCATTTTGAGTAGCATATCCTTCTGATAATACTTGTCCAAGAACAACTCTGTCACCTTTTCTTACGATTGGTTTCAAGTTGATACTTGTACCTTGATTGGTTTTTCTAAATTTAATTAAGTTGTATGTTTTTTCATCAGCATCAAAACTTACCATTCTTTCATCTTCAGTACGGTCGTATTTGATAGTAATGATATTAGCATCAACATATTCAACAGTTCCATCTCCTTCAGCATTAATCAATACTCTAGAATCTGAAGCTACCTGACGCTCTAAACCTGTACCAACAATCGGAGCTTCAGGACGGATCAAAGGAACTGCCTGACGCATCATGTTAGATCCCATCAACGCACGGTTCGCATCATCATGTTCCAAGAAAGGAATCAATGAAGCCGAAATCGAAGCAATCTGGTTAGGAGCAACGTCTGTATAATGTACAGAAGATGGTTCAACAACTGGGAAGTCACCTTCCTCACGAGCAATAACATTGCTTGCAGTAATTTTACCAGTAGAATCCATTTCAATGTTTGCCTGAGCAATCATTTTTCCTTCTTCTTCTTCAGCACTTAAATAAATAGGTGTGCTTTCTAAATCAACTACACCATTTGTAACTTTACGGTATGGAGTTTCGATGAAACCCATTCCGTTTACTTTTGCATAAACCCCAAGAGATGAAATCAAACCAATGTTTGGTCCCTCTGGAGTTTCAATCGGACATAAACGACCATAGTGAGTATAGTGAACGTCACGAACCTCGAAACCAGCTCTCTCTCTCGAAAGTCCACCTGGTCCAAGTGCAGATAATCTTCTCTTATGTGTAATCTCAGCTAATGGATTCGTTTGATCCATAAATTGAGATAACTGGTTAGTACCAAAGAAAGAGTTGATAACTGATGATAATGTTTTAGCATTAATCAAATCAATTGGTGTAAACACCTCGTTATCTCTAACGTTCATTCTCTCACGAATAGTTCTCGCCATACGAGCTAAACCAACACCGAATTGTTGAGACAATTGTTCTCCAACTGTTCTAACACGACGGTTTGATAAGTGATCAATATCATCAATCTCTGCTTTAGAGTTAATTAATTCGATCAAATATTTTACAATGGTGATGATATCTTCTTTGGTAAGCACTTGCTTTTCCATTGGGATATCTAAACCAAGTTTTTTGTTCATTCTATAACGACCAACTTCACCTAAGTTATAACGTTGATCAGAGAAGAACAATTTATCTATAATACCACGAGCAGTTTCTTCATCAGGCGGTTCTGCATTACGCAATTGTCTGTAGATATGCTCAACAGCTTCTTTTTCAGAGTTTGTTGGATCTTTTTGTAACGTATTATGGATAATAGCATAATCTGCCTGATTATTATCCTCTTTGTGTAACAAAATAGATTTTACATTAGAATCGATGATTTCTTCAACATTATCTTTGTCGATAATAGTATCTCTATCAAGGATAATTTCGTTACGTTCGATAGAAACTACCTCTCCGGTATCTTCATCAACGAAATCCTCATGCCATGTATTCAATACACGTGCGGCAAGTCTTCTTCCAATATATTTTTTAATACCCGTTTTAGAAACTTTAATTTCTTCAGCTAAGTCGAAAATTTCAAGGATATCCTTATCTCTTTCGAATCCAATTGCACGGAATAAAGTTGTAACAGGTAATTTTTTCTTTCTATCGATATAAGCGTACATAACGCTATTGATATCTGTAGAAAATTCTATCCAGGAACCTTTAAAAGGAATTACTCTGGCAGAATAAAGTTTTGTTCCATTTGCGTGGAATGATTGCCCAAAGAAAACCCCAGGAGAACGGTGTAGTTGAGATACTACTACACGCTCAGCACCATTGATTACAAAAGTACCGCTTGGAGTCATATAAGGTATTGTTCCAAGATAAACATCTTGTACAATAGTTTCAAAATCTTCGTGTTCTGGATCAGTACAATATAGTTTTAACCTTGCTTTTAAAGGCACACTATAAGTAAGACCTCTCTCTATACATTCTTGAATTGTATAACGTGGCGGATCTACAAAATAATCTAGGAATTCCAATACAAAGTTATTTCTTGTATCTGTGATTGGAAAGTTTTCCATGAAGGTGTTGTACAATCCTTCGTTGCCTCTTTCGTCTGATTTAGTTTCTAATTGAAAAAAATCTTTAAAAGATTTAACCTGAACATCTAGGAAATCCGGATAGTCAGGGATATTTTTTGTAGAGGCAAAATTCAATCTTTCAGTCTGATTTGTTATCATCAATGGACAAAATTTTGATTAAAAAAAAGTAATTTTTTGTGTAAACACACACTGTTTAATCTAATACTTTCTTATTATAATCAATACATCTTTAAAAATAAACCGGTAAATCGGTTCAATTTTTTTTCTTCGTATTGATCAAAAACTTTTTCGTATTTTAAACTATTTGATAATAAAACTTGATCTATTTTATTATACGAAAAATGGTTTAGGCCATTGAGTGTTGACTCAAGACCTAAACCTAGTTCTTAAAACCGAGTAAACTTATTTAAGTTCAACTACAGCTCCAGCTTCTTCTAATGATTTTTTAAGACCTTCAGCCTCTTCTTTAGAAACACCTTCTTTAACGTTGCTTGGAGCACCGTCAACTACATCTTTAGCTTCTTTCAAACCTAAACCTGTAAGTTCTTTAACTAATTTTACAACTGCTAATTTAGAAGCTCCAGCCTCTTTTAATACAACTGTAAATTCAGTTTGTGCTTCTTCAGCAGCACCTTCTCCACCACCAGCAGCAACTACTACAGCTGCAGCAGCAGGCTCGATACCATACTCGTCTTTTAATATTGTTGCTAATTCGTTAACTTCTTTAACTGTTAAGTTAACTAATTGTTCTGCGAATTGTTTCAAATCTGCCATTTTTTCTATCGTTTAAAATGATTTGTAAAATATAATTTATTTATTGTGCGCTAATTAAGCAGCAAGGAAATAATATTCCCCGCATGTGTTATTATGCTTCTGTCTCTTCGCTGTTTGCGAATTGATTTTGTAAAGCAGAGATAACTCTTTGAGCTGGTGATTGCAATAATCCAATAAGTTCTCCAAGAAGTTCCTCTTTAGATTTAATAGTTGCTAATGCATCTAATTGATTATCTCCAATATATACTTCAGAATTGATGTAAGCTCCCTTTAAAACTGGTTTATCAGATTTCTTACGGAAATCTTTGATAATTTTTCCAGGCGCATTAGCTACATCAGAAATGAAGATAGCACTGTTACCAGTCAATACTGAAGGTAAATCACCATAGTCATTAGAAGAAGCTTCCATTGCTTTTGCAAGCAAAGTGTTCTTTACAACTTCTAATTTGATACCTGCTTTAAAACAAGCTCTACGTAAGTTTGAAGTTGTTTCTGCGTTTAATCCAGAAATATCAGATACATAAATGATATTTGTACCAGCTAACTGCGCAGTTAAATTTTCAATCGCGATTGATTTTTCTTCTCTAGTCATACTAAAAATTTTTAACTACCAATTATACTGCTTTTGGATCCAATGCAATAGCAGGACTCATAGTGCTTGTAAGGTGAATACCTTTAATGTAGGTACCTTTAGCAGCAGTTGGCTTAAGTTTTATTAATGTTTGAATAATTTCGTGTGCGTTGTCAACAATTTGCTCAGCTCCAAAAGAAACTTTACCAATTCCTGCGTGAACGATACCAGTTTTATCAACTTTAAAGTCAATTTTACCAGCTTTAACCTCTGCAACAGCTTTTGCAACATCCATAGTTACAGTACCTGTTTTAGGGTTTGGCATTAAACCTCTAGGTCCTAAAATACGACCTAATGGACCTAATTTACCCATAACAGCTGGCATAGTGATAATTACATCAACATCAGTCCAACCATCTTTAATTTTTTGTAAATAGTCATCAAGACCAACATAGTCTGCACCAGCTTCTTTAGCTTCCGCTTCTTTATCTGGAGTAACTAATGCTAATACTTTAACATCTTTACCTGTTCCGTGAGGTAATGTAACCACACCTCTAACCATTTGATTCGCTTTTCTTGGATCTACACCCAAACGAACTGCGATATCAACAGACTCATCAAATTTTGCAGAAGCAACTACTTTTAATAATGCCGCAGCATCTTTAAGAGAATATAGTTTGTTCTTTTCAATTTTTGAAGCAGCCTCTTTTTGCTTTTTTGTTAATTTTGCCATGTCTTTTTCTTAATTAAAAAGGAGCTTCTCCTGATACAGTTATACCCATAGATCTAGCTGTTCCAGCAACCATACTCATTGCAGCCTCAATAGTGAATGCATTTAAGTCCGGCATTTTGTCATCAGCAATTGCTCTAATTTGTTCCCAAGTAACACTAGCTACTTTTTTACGATTAGGCTCACCAGAACCAGATTTTAGCTTTGCAGCTTCCATTAACTGAACTGCTGCTGGAGGAGTCTTAACGACAAAATCAAACGATTTGTCTTTATACACAGTGATTTGCACTGGGCATATTTTGCCAGGTTTATCCTGAGTTCTAGCATTAAATTGCTTACAGAACTCCATGATGTTTACCCCAGCAGCTCCTAAAGCAGGTCCAACCGGTGGCGACGGGTTCGCAGCACCTCCCTTAACTTGTAGTTTAACTACCTTACTAATTTCTTTAGCCATTTTTAAAAAATTTAACATCACAATCAATGGAAGCGATTGCAATGGTTATTATATATGTAACAAAAAATTATACTTTTTCAACTTGCATAAAACTTAATTCTAATGGAGTTTTTCTTCCGAAAATCTTAACCATAACTTCAAGTTTACGCTTTTCTTCATTGATTTTTTCAACTGTTCCGTTAAATCCGTTAAAAGGACCATCGATCACTTTTACTGTTTCACCTAAGTTGAATGGAATAGCACGAGTATCTGTATTAACAGCTAACTCATCTACTTTACCTAACATACGATTTACTTCAGATAATCTTAAAGGAACAGGTTCTCCTCCTTTAATCTCTCCTAAGAAACCAATTACACTTGTAATAGACTTAATAATATGAGGTATCTCACCAACTAAATTGGCTTCGATCATAACATATCCAGGGAAATAAACTTTATCCTTAGACATTTTTTTTCCTTCTTTTACAGTAACTACTTTTTCTGTAGGCACTAAAACTTGGGAAACATAATCACCCATACCTAGTCTGGCAATCTCAGTTTCGATGTAAGCTTTGACTTTATTCTCTTGTCCGCTTACAGCTCTAACTACGTACCATTTTTTCACATTATTATCTGCCATCACAAAAAAATTATCCTTTTAACCAGTTAAAAAATCCAGCCAAAGCTTTTGCAAAAAATTCGTCTACTCCCCATGTTGCCAAAGCAAATAGAATCGAAAATACAGCCACAACAATTGTCAATTTTTGAACCTCAGCCCAAGCTGGCCAAGTAACATTTGACTTTAACTCTTCGAAAGCCTCTGATAAATAATTAGTAACTTTTGTCATTTGATATATTTTATATTGCACGGGCGGAGGGATTCGAACCCCCATCAACGGTTTTGGAGACCGCTATTCTACCCTTGAACTACGCCCGTAATTAAAAGCCAGTGATTTCGGTTAAGAAAATCAACTGGCTTTTTATAATATTTATAGGATTATCCTACGATTTCAGTAACCTGACCTGCACCTACAGTTCTACCACCTTCACGGATAGCGAAACGTAAACCTACGCTCATAGCGATTGGGCTTAATAAAGATACATTGATAGTTAAGTTATCTCCTGGCATTACCATCTCTACTCCTTCTGGTAAAGTAATAACTCCTGTTACGTCAGTTGTACGTACGTAAAACTGTGGACGGTAGTTATTATGGAATGGAGTATGACGTCCACCTTCTTCTTTTTTCAAGATATAAACCTCAGCTTTGAAAGTAGCGTGTGGTTTTACTGATCCTGGCTTAATGATAACCATTCCTCTTTTGATAGATTCTTTATCAATACCTCTTAACAACAAACCTACGTTATCTCCTGCTTCACCTCTATCAAGGATTTTACGGAACATCTCAACTCCTGTAATAGTAGAAGTTAATTTATCAGCTCCCATACCAATGATTTCAACTGGATCTCCTGTATTAGCAATACCTGTTTCGATACGACCTGTAGCAACAGTTCCACGACCAGTAATTGTAAATACATCTTCAACCGGCATCAAGAATGGTTTAGCAACGTCACGCACTGGCTCTTCGATCCAAGCATCAACAGCTTCCATTAATTCAATGATTTTTGGTACCCAAGCAGGATCATTATTCAATCCTCCTAAAGCAGAACCTTGAACAACAGGACCATTATCTCCATCATATTCGTAGAAAGATAATAAATCTCTAATTTCCATTTCAACAAGCTCTAACAATTCAGCATCATCAACCATATCCACTTTGTTCATGAAAACAACGATTCTTGGAATACCAACCTGACGACCTAAAAGGATGTGCTCACGAGTTTGTGGCATTGGACCATCTGTAGCAGCAACTACTAAGATAGCTCCGTCCATTTGAGCAGCACCAGTAACCATGTTCTTTACGTAATCCGCGTGACCTGGACAGTCAACGTGAGCGTAGTGACGGTTAGCTGTTTCATACTCTACGTGTGATGTATTAATAGTAATACCTCTTTCTTTCTCCTCTGGAGCGTTATCGATTTGATCAAACGATTTTGCTTGACAGTAACCTGCATCAGACAATACTTTTGTAATTGCAGCAGTTAATGTAGTTTTTCCGTGATCCACGTGTCCAATTGTACCTATGTTTAAGTGCGGTTTGGAACGATTAAAATTCTCCTTTGCCATTTTACTTAATTTTTAATCTTAGTTATATATTAATTTTCAATTTCCTACTTACTTGAGCCAACTACGGGAATTGAACCCGTGACCTCTTCCTTACCAAGGAAGCACTCTACCCCTGAGCTAAGTCGGCAGAGAGTTCTGATTTTAGATTTTTGAATTTAGACCTTAGATTTTTAAAAACCTTAAATCTACTATCCGAAATCTTAACTTCTTTTTTTTGTGGGGAGAGCAGGATTCGAACCTGCGAAGTTCACACAGCAGATTTACAGTCTGCCCTCGTTGGCCGCTTGAGTATCTCCCCTTTATTTTATCAATAATTACATGAACAATTTCAAATCGCATTTGAAATATTTAGAGCCGGCGGAGGGACTCGAACCCACGACCTGCTGATTACAAATCAGCTGCTCTAGCCAACTGAGCTACGCTGGCAATATCAATAAAAAAGTCCGCTATTTCTAACGGACTGCAAATGTAGCTATTTTATCTTTGTATCAAAACATTTTTTGAAAAAAATTTTCAATTATGTTCAATTATATATGTGCTCTTATTTTTTCTTTCCTTTTTACTAGTAAACGCTCTAAAGATTCCGCCGAAAGTTCAACCGCCTCTTCAAATGTCTTACACTGCTTTTTAACCAAAAAATCATCTCCAGGAACATTAATCTTTATCTCGACAGCTTTATTCTCTTTATCACTTGTTCTTTCAACTTTTAAAAAAACATCAGCCGAAACAACCCGATCGTAATACTTTTCCAATTTATCCATTCTCTCTTGAATAAAATCCACCAACTTTCGGTCAACAGTAAAGTTAACTGCATGAACATCTACCTTCATAATATTAATTTTATGGTTAAACATTAGAAGTATTATTTATTTCTAGGATGAGCATCCCCGTATACTTTTTTAAGCTCCGCTAAACTATTATGAGTATAAACTTGCGTAGATGCCAAACTCGAATGTCCTAATAACTCCTTAACTGAATTTAAATCTGCCCCGTTATTTAGCAAATGAGTCGCAAAAGTATGCCGAAGCACATGCGGACTTTTTTTTACCTTTTCAGAGACTCTACTAAAGTAAGAATTAATTAATCGATACACAAAAGATTCACTTAATTTTAATCCTTTTTTTGAAATAAAAAAATAATCCGCATCTGTGATATTTTCAACCGAATCCCGCTCATCAAGATACAACTTAAGCTGATCAGCAATAATCGGCAAAACAGGAATAATGCGCTCTTTATTACGCTTACCCAAAACCTTTATCACATTCGAAGTCAAATCAACATTATAAACCATCAAATGTATTAACTCCGCACGCCTCATCCCAGTTGTATAAAACATATCCACAATAAGCTTATCACGGATTTCTTCAAAACCAACAGGACTACCCACCTGACCCATCAAATCAGAAAGCTCTTTTTCAGAAAATGGAATTTGAATAATTTTCGGAGTCTTTAAAGCTTTATGCTTCAACATCGGACTCACCTCTATTTGTTTCGTTTTTAAAAGGAATTTATAAAACGCTTTCAACGAAGCCATCTTTCTATTCACAGAGACATTAGAAATATCCTGATCTACCAAAGAAACAAGCCAACTCCTAATTTGACTGTAATTTACCTTCTCAATATTTTCCTGCTCAAAATTCTCCTTATTATAAACTTCAAAAAAAACAATATCATTCAAATAAGCATTAACCGTATGTGGCGAATATTTTTTCTCCAACTGAAGATAATCACGAAATGCATCTTTATTCGACTTCATTATATTGTTTTTTTTATTCCATTCTAAACAGCACAAACACCCTACCTATATATATTACCATATACTACTTCAAAATTAAGCATAAAAAAACCGTTAGTATCAAAATATTGATAACTAACGGTAATTATTTTTGAAAAGCTAAATACTAACTCTCTAAACCATCTCTCATGTTTTGAATGTAAGCAGCTTTTTGAATTTGAGCTCTTTTGATAACAGAAGGCTTTATAAAAGCAGTACGTGCTCTTAATTGACGAACAGTTCCTGTTTTATCAAATTTTCTTTTATAGCGCTTTAATGCTCTATCGATATTTTCTCCGTCTTTAATTGGTATAATTAACATAATATAGACACCTCCTCTCGTTAAGGCTGCAAAAGTATATATTAATTTTGGATTACCAATTAGAAATCTTGATTTATTTTAGTGAAAAAAGAACAAAGAGTAAAAGAATATAGATTTTAGATGAAATTCTATATTTTATTCTTTACTCTTTCAGCAAATTTCTCGATATAACTAGCTTTTGGATCTCGGTTGTTCCTTCTCCAATCGTACATAATTTAGAATCTCTGTAAAATTTCTCCACAGGAAAATCTTTTGTATAACCGTACCCACCATGAATCTGAACCGCTTCGTTTGCTATTCTCACACAAGCTTCTGATGCGTACATCTTTGCCATTGCACCAAGTGTGGTTACAGGTTTATGCTGTTGTTTCAAAAAAGCCGCTTTGTGAAGTAATAATTCTGAAGCTTCTATCTCAGTAGCCATATCTGCTAATTTAAATGAAATCCCCTGAAAACTGCTAATTGGCTGTCCAAACTGATGTCTTTCTTTAGAATATTTCAAAGCTGCTTCATAAGCACCCTTAGCAATTCCTAACGACAAAGCACCAATTGAAATTCGGCCACCGTCTAATATTTTCATTGCCTGAACAAATCCCTGACCAACTTCCCCCAATCTATTCGCATCGGGCACGCGGCAATTATCAAAAACTAACTCAGCAGTTTCGCTGGCACGCATTCCTAATTTGTTTTCTTTTTTTCCTGAAGTAAATCCTGCCATTCCCTTTTCAAAGACAAAAGCTGTCATTCCTTTTGAATCTCCTTTTTCTCCAGTACGTACAATCACCACTGCAATATCACCCGAAATCGCGTGCGTAATAAAATTCTTCGCTCCATTGACAATCCAGAAATCTCCATCTTTTACAGCAGTAGTATTCATACCTCCGGCATCAGAACCTGTATTATGTTCTGTTAACCCCCAGGCACCAATATATTCTGCTGTTGCTAATTTTGGTAACCATTTTTTCTTTTGTTCTTCGTTACCAAAAGTCAAAATATGATTTGTACACAATGAGTTATGCGCTGCAACTGACAAACCAATTGAAGGATCTACTTTTGAAATCTCTTCGACAACCGTAATATATTCGTGGTATCCTAAACCAGATCCACCGTATTCTTCAGGCACTAAAACACCCATGAACCCCATTTCCCCCAATTTCTTAAAAAGCGGAATTGGAAAAATTTGCGCTTCATCCCATTCCATTATATTAGGTCTAATGTTCTTTTCGGCAAAATCTTTAATAGATTGCGCAATCATTGACTGTGTTTCGTTATAATTAAAATTCATTGTTGGATATTTTTTTTTAGAACTCCAAATATAAACTAATTATTTTTGCTTTTTCAACAGGAAAACCTTTAATTTTTGACAAATCCTCAATATTTTTAAAATTTCCATTCATACTTCTATAGGTTACTATTTGTTTAGCCAATGCATATCGGAAATAGGAAAGCTGAGATAATTCTTTTAAAGAAGCATCATTTATTGCTATCTTTTTTAAACTCGCTGGTACTATTACTTTAAAATGCGCATTCAATTCAGCAATAATTTCAGGCGAAAGTCCCCAGATATCATTCATTTATTCCATAGAAACAAAATACCGTAATATTTGTTTTTGTTTTAATATACGTAAAGACAGCGCATATCCTATACCATATATTTTAACCAAATCCTCCTGAGTTGCCTCCTTTATATCTAAAGTTACAATCTTTTCTTTTTTAAAATCGGCTTTCTTAATAAATTCTTTTTTCTCTGTTTTGAAATTATTCTCTTTTTGAATCCAGTCCGGAAACTTAAATAAAGGCGAGATATTTTTTAATAAAGAATCAGAAATTTTAGTGACCTGCTGAAACTCCTCAGCAGAGTTCACAAATTTATTTCCTTTTCGAAAGGCTAAAAGCCGGTCAATTTCCTGAGTAGACATTCCGAGTTTATAACCTTTATAATCTGTAATGAAATTTGGATTAAAAAGATAGACGTTTGGTTTCTCTTTATATTTAACCAGTTTAAGAGAATCAATTTCTGACTGTAAAGACATCCATTGCTCTTTTTCCTGGGAGGTATTTTCAGGCAAATTAAAATCAGCATAAAAACAAACCAATTGTCATATTATAATAATAGCAAAAAGTAAAAAAATCCCGTACGTTGCTCTCTTGTAAACTTAAAATATATTGCGAGCGTTTTAAAATTAGGCATCAAAATGAAATTTTCAATCGTTTTAAAAGGATAAATGAAATAATAAAATATCAATTTATTAAGAAAAATAGTAAAAAAATGTTTCTTTCATAAATTATTCAATCCGCATTAACATTCTAATTAAATTAATGAATTTCAGTACTTAACGCCTATAAACTGTCTATTTTGCATATTTTTTCGATATTTTATAACTTAAAATAATATAATTGTTTTTATTTTTTATAAAAAACGATACATTTGGAGCTTAATAACAATAAACCAATATAATAGTATGTCAATTTGGAAAACTAAACCTCTTTCGGTATTGCTCGGTGAAGCATCCGAATCTGAAAAAGGACTAAAAAGAACCTTATCTTCACGTTCGCTTGTTGCACTTGGAGTTGGAGCAATTATTGGAGCGGGACTATTTTCGCTAACAGGAATTGCAGCTGCTGACCACGCAGGTCCGGCGGTAACAATTTCTTTTATTTTAGCAGCTGTAGGTTGCGCATTTGCCGGACTTTGTTATGCTGAATTTGCATCAATGATTCCGGTTGCGGGTAGTGCATACACTTACTCTTATGCTACGATGGGTGAATTTATGGCCTGGATTATCGGTTGGGATTTAGTTTTGGAATACGCTTTGGGTGCCGCCACGGTTGGTGTGAGTTGGTCGCGGTATTTACTCGAACTTCTTGCAAAATACGGAATACATCTACCGCCTGACTTAATTTGCTCGCCTTGGGAGACACTAACACTTAGCAATGGAACGGTAATAAATGGAGGAATTGTAAACTTACCGGCCATATTCATTGTTTCCTTACTTTCTTTATTATTAATAAAAGGAACTCAAGAATCGGCTTCATTAAACAATTTCTTAGTTGTTATTAAAGTTGCTGTAGTTATCATCTTTATTGTATTAGGATGGAAATTTATAGACCCTACTAATTATACTCCTTATATTCCTGAAAACACTGGAGTTTTTGGTCAATTTGGCTGGTCAGGAATTGCTGCCGGAGCTGGTACTGTATTTTTTGCCTTTATTGGTTTTGATGCTGTTTCCACTGCTGCACAAGAAGCTAAAAATCCACAAAAAGGAATGCCAATTGGTATTTTAGGATCATTAGTAATCTGTACACTTTTATATGTATTGTTCTCTCACGTTATGACTGGACTTGTACCTTACTATAAATTCGCAGGAGATGCAAAACCTGCTGCAACTGCTTTTGCTGTAACAGGATACGACTTTTTACAAACAGGTTTAATTGTAGCTATTTTAGCTGGTTATACTTCTGTAATGTTAGTAATGCTTATGGGACAAAGCCGTGTTTTCTATACAATGAGTAAAGATGGTTTATTACCTCCTTTCTTCAGTGAAATTCACGCTAAATTCCGTACTCCATGGAAAACTAATCTTTTCTTTTTAGTATTCGTAAGTTTATTTGCTGGACTTGTTCCTGTAAGTGATTTAGGACACATGGTAAGTATCGGGACATTATTAGCTTTTGTTTTAGTTTGTATTGGCGTAATGGTTATGCGTAAAAAAATGCCAGATGCTCCAAGAGCTTTTAGAACTCCATGGGTTCCTTTTGTACCGGTTGCAGGTATTATAATCTGTTTAGCATTGATGTATTCGTTACCAAATGAAAGCTGGGCAAGACTTGTAGTTTGGATGGCACTAGGTATCGTAATCTACTTTATTTACGGTAAGAAAAATAGTAAATTAAATAATCCGGATAAATAATATCCAGATAAAAGCATAAAAAAAGGATCATATAAAATTATATGATCCTTTTTTTATGCTTAAAATTAATTTTTATAAATCGAATACTGAAGTTCGTTTTGCCCTAATTAAATCTTTCAGACGAATCCAGAATGCTAATGTCAGATATATTCCGAAACCCAAACCGGCTGTTACAAATGAAATGTAAATAAAAAACAATCGCACACTTGTAACACGCATTCCGAGTTTATCTGCTAATCGTGATGAAACATGAAATCCGTATTTTTCAAAGAAAAATTTAAGTTTTAAAATTGCTGACATTTCTAATTTTAGATTTTAGATTTTAGATTTTAGATTTTAGATTTTAAGCAAAAATACAAAATTATCTAATTACCACATTTTCTAATTATCTAATTACTCTTAAGTAATTCAACTCCAATTGCACACTTCAAACAAGCTTTATTGTTACAATATTCATTTTTGAGTTCTAATAACGTTTGAGCTTCAAATGCATTCATTGAAAGAGCCCCAAAATTTTCAAATTTATCTATAATAGCATTTTTTTCAGGAGAAACTTCATTCATAAATAAAATAAGATCTTCAGCATTGGACTCTCCTATTCTATTTGAATAGGCAAACTGCAAAGGAATAATAGTGTTTACAATCAACAAATCTATAAACGATTTTGATAAAGGTTTTGACTTCTTCGGACTCTCTTTATCAAACTGATAATGATTTTCCCAGTATAAACTTGTTTTAACGTTTAATAAGCCATAAACATCCTTAGCAGACTTTAGCATAATTACTTAATATTTCTGGTGAAACATAATCTTTCAAAACCAAAACGGGAATTTCTGTATTGTTTTTTACTAAAGATCTCTGTATCATGTTCCCAAACTACATGCAAAATAACATTTTCATAAGCGGCATCTTTTTCATGATGATGTACATACCAATCGGATGATTTTAAATGGATTTCAACATTTCCAGCCCATTTCTGAGTTCCAATTTTTATCTGGGCATTAAAGAAATCAGGGCCTGAAAGTTCTAAATAATCTCCTGTTTTAATAATTACAATTGGATCATTTTGGGTTGTTCTTAAATTCAGCGTTTCGAACTTCCTGAATTTCCAGAGATAATGAAGAAAGTCTTCTCTCATTTTTAAGCTTATATTTTATAATTACAAAAGCTTAAAAACAACAAAAGACAGTATTAATCTTACAAATAAATATCATTTTAACATATATAATTTAGCGCATGCACGAGCATCAGATAAAGCTTCATGATGATTCAACTGAATCTTCATTTCACGACAACAATCACTTAGTTTGGTTGGCTTTAGTCCTTTTGCCTTGTAAATTTTAACCGTACATTCCCAACGTGGTGCAATATTTAAGTCTTCATATTGCAAACCGTACAGTGCCATTGATTTCATTAATACATTGCGATCAAAACTTTCATTGTGTGCGACAACAACCCTATTTTTAAGTCTTCTTTCAATTTCAGGAAATACCTGAGAAAACGATTTTGCATTAACCGTATCACGCGGGTAAATGCCATGAACCTGAATCGTAAACGGATTATATAGGTTATTTGGAGGCTTAATTAAAGACACAAACTCGTCAACAATAATTCCGTTTTCAACAGTAACTATTCCAACTGAGCAAGGATGATATCCCGTAGCGGTTTCAAAATCTATGGCAGTAAAATTCATTTTTAAAATATTTCAGCTAAAAAAATCCATAAACCAAAGTCTTAAAACTCCGATTTATGGATTTATAATGTTATTAAAATTGTCTTATTTTATAGATCCAATAATATCATATTTGGTAATAATATGATGTTTTCCATTTCCTAAATCTACCAAAACAGCGTCATTTTCTTTGGTAAACAATTTAGAAACTTCTTCAATTGTAGTTCCTAATTTCACAATAGGAAAAGGTTTACCCATTACTTCTTTAATTGGTTTTTCGGCAACATTTTTATCTGCAACATAACTCCTAAACAAATCTGTTTCGTCTACAGAACCAACAAATCCATTAATGTCAACTACCGGAATTTGAGAGATTTTATATTTACGCATACGTTCAATAGCGTGCGACACTAATTCTTCGGTACGAACAACAATCAATTCTTTATCGATATGATCTTTAATTACATCTTCCGCTTTCGTTACGTTTTCTTCTAAAAATCCACGTTCGCGCATCCAGTCATCATTAAACATTTTACCAACGTAACGGCTTCCTGAATCATGAAAAAGAACGACAACGACATCTTCAGGTTTAAAATGCTCTTTAAGCTGTAAAAGCCCTTTAATACAAGCACCTGCAGAGTTTCCAACAAAAATGGCTTCTTCCATGGCAATTTTTCTTGTATAAACGGCGGCATCTTTATCAGTTACTTTTGTAAAACCATCGATTAAAGAAAAGTCAACATTTTTTGGTAAAATATCTTCTCCAATTCCTTCTGTAATATAAGAGTAAATTTCGTTTTCATCAAAAATTCCGGTTTCATGGTATTTTTTAAAAACGGAACCGTAAGTATCAATTCCCCAAATTTTAATATTCGGGTTTTTCTCTTTTAAATATTTTCCAACTCCTGAAATAGTTCCACCAGTTCCTACTCCAACAACGAAATGCGTAATTTTTCCATCAGTCTGTTTCCAGATTTCCGGACCAGTTTGCTCATAATGCGCCAATGAATTAGATAAATTATCATATTGATTTACGTACCATGAATTTGGTGTTTCTTCAGCTAAACGCTTTGAAACTGAATAATAAGAACGTGGGTCCGTCGGCTCAACATCAGTAGGGCAAACTACAACTTTGGCACCAACAGCACGTAAAATATCCATTTTTTCTTTTGACTGCTTGTCTGATATTACACAAATCAATTTATAACCTTTGATAATTGCTACCAGTGCCAATCCCATTCCGGTGTTTCCCGAAGTTCCTTCAATAATAGTTCCACCCGGTTTTAATCTGCCGTCTGCCTCTGCGTCTTCAATCATTTTTACGGCCATTCTGTCTTTTACAGAATTTCCAGGATTAAAAGTTTCGACTTTTGCCAATACTAACGCATCGATTTCAGCAACAATTTTGTTGAGTTTTACTAAAGGTGTATTACCAATTGTCTCTAAAATATTTTTTGAAAAGTCCATTTTATGTTTATTTAATATGTGGTTCTAAAAATCTAAATAGCCCTAATTTTATTGGAAGAAGTTCCAAACTAAACCAAATCGGATAACAAAATCACGATAAGGATTATTAGGTGCCGAATAATAATCGCTTTTTGCAAACAAAGCATTTATATGTTCTGCTTTTAAGTAAAAACGGGTTTGACGAATTCTGGCGTTTACAAAAAGGTCGAATAACGGATAACCTCCTATTTTTTTCGCATCCTGAACAAAAAATTCACCTATAACAGGGTTATAATCATTTCCGTAATATTTGGTGAAATAATTAAATACAACTCCTGTCTGCATAAATAATGCCTTTTTGAAGAAATAGCTGGAATAGTAAAGTGTATTTCTCGTTACAAAATCAGGAACATTTAAAATCAAATCTGACTGATCTACTTTTTGATATAAAAGTGTATTATCAAAACCGAACGGTCCAAATTTAAATTCTTTACTAGCTTTTACAGATAAATAATTAATTGCATTTCCATATTGTGCCGGCTTTATAATTTGAGTATATGCTAAAGCTTCTGCCGGAGTGGAATCATCCTTAAAATACAAGTGATCTTTTAAAACAGAATATTGAACTTCAGCATTTAACCAAGGTGTATAGACATTAGCACTAAGCTGATTAATTTTTTCATTCTTAAAACTGTTAGACCAATTGTATTCAACATAACTGCTTTGATACAAATTATAGTTATTATTTGGCAACTTATTTAAATTTCTATATCTGAAATCGAATTGGATCTTCTCATTTAAGTCATACCTCAATTTCGCATCTAAATCAGAAAGAGACTGGTTTGTAATTGATCTGGTATATAAAAAGCGGCCATTCCATTTATTCTTCTGGTATTCATATTGTCCTCCAACATTATTAATTTGCAGAAATAAATTATCAGGAACAACTCTACCATCTCCATATACAATAATTCTGTCGTATTTATAATTTGATCTGTAATCATCTACAAAAAAATTGAATTTCCCCAGTAGCGAATTTTCATAGGCAAGTCCAACCTTATTGTATAATTTCTCAAAACGAGTCTCATCGTTTATATTACCACTAGCATATGATTCCCCAAAACGTTGAACTTGTACACTAGGGCCAACTGTTGGCGTGACAGTCGAAAGAAGTGTTGGCTGCAAGTATTGAAAATATTTATATTCGTAATTAAATTGATGTGTTACATACAAATTATTACTCCCATCTTTTGGATTTACTCTGAATGCATGATCAAAAAAGAAACGTCTTCCTTTTAATAATGATTCCGCATCAGTCAAAAATACCTGCAATCGCTGACGGTTTTTAAAATCAGGATCTTCACTTTCAAAATTGTCCGTATTTGTAATTCCGCCATTTTCTTCATTTGTAATATCCTGAAATGTAAAATGAGCGTTTAAGACATATCTTTTATCTGTTGTAAAATAACTTGTTGTAAATCGAAAATTCCCTGCACTAACTAACTGATTTATATAATCTCCCTCAGAGCGCAATCCTCTGTAAGCAGCAGAAAAATTAAGATTCTTTGAAGTATTTAGTGTAATAAATGAATCTAAATTTTGTCCTTTGTTTATGGTGGTGTTAAAAAACAGTTCCGTTAAAGGAGTTGCAACTGAATAATATCGAATATCACTAACTTCCATATAGTCAAAGTGTTTTCCTTTGAAACCAATTTCAGGATACGGAGAATAATCAGTTAAACCATATTGTATTGTATTGTAGGTTTGTCCAATGTTAGAAAATGGCAAAAGTCCAAAATTATCTTTTCTTAAATAGTTTTGCTTGTAAGCACTTTTAAGTGTTAGCGACGTATCTGCAATTATTGTATCGTGCTCTAGTGTATAAATCTGGTATTGCTCTATCTTTGCAATTAGAGACTTTTTCTTTTTCACTGTATCCGTTATACTAGAATATTTTGTATTCATATCTAAACTGTTCTTTGAACTAGTTTTTTCCTGAGAAAACAATAACGTTGGTACAATTAATAGATATAGAAAAAAGAGTATTCTCATTTGATAGCTTTATATGTAATTATTTCGGCAAATTTTATCAAGCAAAGGTAAAAGATAAAAACGTATAAAAAAACAAATCATTGCCATTGAGAAGTTTTCATTTCAATTATATTTGTCTTTAAAATTAAGTAAAATGCTAGAAAAAAACTATTCGGGTTTTATTTTAGAAACCGGAACTGACGAAGCCGGTCGTGGATGTCTGGCAGGGCCCGTTACGGCCGCTGCAGTAATTTTACCTGCCGATTTTGAAAATACAATTTTAAACGACAGTAAACAATTGTCTGAGAAAGATAGATTTCTTTTAAAACCAATCATAGAACAACATGCTCTTTGCTATTCAGTCACACATTTATTTCCTGATGAAATTGACGAAATAAATATCCTGAATGCTTCTATGAAAGGAATGCAGGAATGTATTTTAAAATTGAACCGAAAACCTGATTTTATTATTGTGGATGGAAATCGGGCATTGAATGCCAAATTAGGTTTAAAAAATACTTTTGGAAAACAATTTTCTTTTCAAGAAATAGAACTACTAAAATCAATTCCGAATCAGAGTATTATAAAAGGAGATGGAAAATTCTTAAGTATTGCGGCAGCATCGATATTAGCGAAAACGTACCGCGACGAATATATGGAGAAAATTCATCACGAATTCCCTATGTACAACTGGAAAAAAAACAAAGGCTATCCCACCAAAGAACATCGTGAAGCGATTCGAAAACATGGTACTACAAAATATCACAGAATGAGTTTTAGACTTTTACCCGATCAATTAGAACTTGATTTTTTTGAACTATAACAAAAAGGCTTATCAAAATTGATAAGCCTTTTTGTTTCGAATAATTTGCATACTGAAAGTCGTTAACTTCCAATAATTTTATTTTTTGCTTTTTAAGAATTCTGCAAACTGCTTCGTATCAAAATAAAAGGGTCTAATCGCAGTAATTTTTCCGTTTTTCACATCAAAATGTTCTGAAATAGGCATTGATAACGTTTTGCCGGATTTTTTTGATTTGCATTTTATAGTGAAATAAAGAATTACTTCATTTTTAGAAGCATCGCTAAAATAAGCGGGTTCTTTTTCTATTTCCAAATCAAAAAACTCAGCTGATTTTGCATACATTTTAGTCCATTCGCTAAAACCAACATATCTTCCTCCGTACGGTAAACCTTCTGCCTGATTGTAAATCGCTCCTTCTTCAATTATAGTTGCCATTGCATTTAAATCTTTTGTCTTAAAAAGACATTCGTAATATTTTGCCACAACTTTATAATTATCAATTTCAAGATTTTGCAAAATTTCAGCTTCTGACAAAGTAACTTCCTTATCCCAAAAACCAATGATTTTGCTTACCTGGCCTTTTCCATTTAGTCGGGCAAAATCACGGCCAGCCATGATCAATTTATTTTTTGAATCCAGAATTTTCCAATCCCAGGTTACATAATTGTCTTTTACCACTTTTGAACCTGAGGTCAATATAGCATCTGGATTTTTTTTATAAAACTCGTTTATGACATTGTTTAAGGCAACAGAACCTTTTATAGATGCAGATGGATCTTCAAAAGTACTGTCGTCGAGCCAAATTGTTTTTATTAATTTTAATCGTGCATCGCTATTACGCTCTTGCCAAACTTTTTCATAAACCGCAATTGGATTTAATTTTTCTTTCTTTTGAGCAAAAGCATTGTTTAGAATAAAGAGGAAACAAATAAAGTAGATTTTTCTCATAAGCGGTTATATTAAATTTGATTAAGGTTTTTATAAAAGTCAGAAACCAATTTACATATAAAAACGGTACAAAATCACTTATTTTCATAATTTGCCAACAATTTAAAATCTTGACTTTTATTAAGGCCTTTTTACATTTTTTTCAATATAATTTTTAAAAATAAATTTCTATTCAAAAACAACTCTTTCATCAGTAAACTTAAATGCAGTTTTAATTTGTTTTTCCCATTCAGAAATACTTTCTAAGGATGCTCTATCTGCCTTATCAAAATAAAAATGTTGTTTGATTTTTAAACCACAATAATTAAAAATTCCAACATCTGAAGTTAACGCCAAAGCTTTATCCATTCCTATTGCTTCATATTCTGCATTCGATTTTCCATGAGAATTGATAATGATAGTACTTTTATCAGTTAATAATCCTTTCTGAATGCCTTGATCGTATCTGTAAGCAAATCCGTAGCTAAATACCCTGTCAATATAACCTTTCATTATAGAAGGCATTCCTGTCCACCAAATTGGATAAATAAAGATAATTTGATCTGCCCAAGTGATGAAATCCTGTTCTGTTTTGACAGCGTCTGACACTTTTCCCATTCTTTGTCCCTGCATATCCTCCAGAGACAAAACGGGATTAAAATTGATCTTATTTAAATCCCGAACTATGACTTCTTGTTCAGAATTTTTTAAACTTTGAAGAGCAGTTTCTTTGAAGAAATGATTTAAACTAGCTGGATTTGGATGCGCATAAATAATTAAATTTTTCATGTTTTCTATTTTTTAAGATTGAACATGACAAATGTAGAATGCAAGCATCAACGACAATTGTAAGAAAACGAAATGCGACTTATTCTGCTTTTGAACTGCAGATATCGTTTTGAAATTTCAGAAATTTCGTTGGAGAAATATTCATATAAAATTTAAAGTCATGAATAAGCTGACTTTGGTCATAATAACCACATTCTTCGACAATATTCAACCAATCTGTTTTGGATTGATTTAGCATGTTTTTTTGAATTTGATTTACGGCTTTTAAGAATCTCTCATACCGATTAACTTCTTTAATGGTGTAGCCAAAAACCTTTTTCTGATTCAGCTGAATGTTTCTTTCTGTCTGATTTATCTTTGAAGCAATTGCTTTTATCGGATTTAAATTTTCTTCTTTAAAATCAGTCAAAAGTGTTGTGATTTCATTTTGTTCCCTTAGATAGGGTTTGCAGAAATCTAAAATATAAGCGACACGTTCTGTAACCTCAGAAATCTGCTGAAGTTCTTCCCATAAAAGACTGAAGCAATTTTCGTGAATTAAGTCATCCGGATGAATTGGCATTGAATCAAACAATGCATTTCCGAAGAATCTATAAAAAGCATCTTCTTTAAAATTAGCTACTAAAATCTCTGAATTAGTTTCTAAGGTATAATCGAAAGCTTGTTTTATAGGGCCTAAAACCATACATTTTTCAACTTCTAAAATAGTGTTTTGCTGCGATTTTAAAGTCGATTTTGTTCCGAAATTAAAAACCAAAATGGTTTGAAAACTCGGCAATAAAGTTTTTGTAACCGGAAAATCGGTTTTGTTTTCTGCGAAGTAAAAATGAGAAAAAACAGTTTCAAATGCCGAAGGAACAGCAATTCTATAATTGTTATTTTCTTCAGCATTTTTCATACTATCTTATATTTGAGAAGCTTTATTCTAAACAAATTCGGCTTCAAATAATCGAGTTAAATGTTTTATGATTTTGGCCTTAACTTCATCTTCATCTACTTTTTCAACGCCAAGTTCTACTTGTAAAGAAGTAACGCCTTTTCCGCGAATTCCACACGGAATAATATTATCAAAATATCCTAAATCGACATTTACATTTAAAGCAAATCCGTGCATAGTTACCCAACGTGAGGCACGAACACCCAGCGCACATATTTTACGTGCAAACGGAGTTCCAACATCCAGCCACACTCCTGTTTCGCCTTCGCTCCTGCCGCATTTTAAACCGTATTCTTCTAAAGTCAGAATAATTGATTCTTCCAGAAAACGCAAATACTTATGAATATCGGTAAAGAAATTCTCTAAATCTAAAATTGGATAACCAACAATTTGTCCCGGCCCGTGATAGGTAATGTCACCGCCGCGATTGATTTTATAAAAAGTTGCTCCTTTGGCTTCGAGCTGTTTTTCGTTTAATAATAGGTTTTCTAAATCACCGCTTTTTCCTAATGTATAAACATGCGGATGTTCTACGAAAAGTAAATAATTTGGCGTCTCTAATTCGAGTTCTTCTCTTCTGTTTTTGATTTTTAAGTCGACTATATCCTTAAAAAGTTCTTCCTGATATTCCCAGGTCGATTTATAATCTTTACTTCCTAAATCTTGAAGTTGGATTTTTTTATTCATTTTAATTATTTTTCAAACTCCACATCAAAGTTTAGTTTGTCAGGATTCTCCATATAATCCGTGAAAGGGTATTGAATTGTAATTGTTTTTCTATCCTCGCTAAACAATGCAGTTGGATTTGAAACCTTTTTTACACGTTTAGGAAAATGATATTTAATAACATAGTTAGACGAAGCAAACATCATTTTTGACATATCTGCTGTTGAATCAGCAGGTTTCTCAGCAAGTTTCTGCTTGTCTATGATTGCTTTACGCGTAAATTTCTTTCCGTCATAAGTATAACTTAGCTTGCTTTTATTGTCTCCCAAACCAGCAAATGGCGTTGAAGGAGCAGTACCGCCCTCCAGTTTTTGAAGTGTACTCATCGATTGCAATATGTCTTGTAAGTCACTAACACTTTTAAAATCGGTAGCGATGTTCATTAAGAATTTTTTTTCCTCTCCGTTCATTTTTACATTGAAAACAAAATTCTCTAATTTTTTAATTTCTTTCTGCGCTTCCGGAGATAATTTTGAAATACTATCTTGTTTATCAGCAATTAATTGCTTGAATGTAAAAGTGGAGTCGATATTTTTTTTAGCATCAGCTCCCATTTGATTTCCTAGTTGATCACCTGCCATTTCCATCAAAGCAGAACCATCCATATCTACAGAATATTTTCCGGTTCCATTGTCATTAATGTACATATTCTCAGTAAAAGTGCAGCTTGTAAATGTTGCCACTAAAAAAGAAAAACTAAGTAATTTATATAATTTCATCATGGTTAATTTTTTATCAAAGATACGAAGTCTATTTCAAAATGTTTAATTGTGGAATTGTTTAATCGTTTAATTGCTGCTTGGCTCTAAAACCACTTCTAAATTCGTCGTTTCAGGATTTTGTAAACAATCTGAAAGTTGAAATTCTAAGGTAAATGCTTTTTTATCGGGACTGAGAATGGCTTTCTCATTTGAAACTGATTTTATTTTTCCCGGAAAATGATATTTTAAGGTGTAGGATTGTACTAGTTTATATTTAGCGTACGTTTTTTTTCTTTCTTCAAGCATTTTTTTATTCTTTTCAAACTCTTGCTGATCAACAATAACTAAGTTTCTTTTGAAAACAGATCCGTCGAAAGTATATTTTATTTTAAAAAATTCTTTTGAAACCGGATAATTCTCTTTTAAAGAATTTGCCAGACTAAGACTTTCATACACATTGGGCAGTTCTTCTATTTTTTTAAAGTCGGAAGAAATTACATTAAAATTTTCCATTTGAATGGGATCCAGCTTTACATGCATTTTGACATTAGCATGTTCCTGAAACAGTTCCTGGTCTGATTTATTAAATTTCACAAACGTTGAAGCATACTTTGTGATGTAATCCTGAAAAACAAATAGTGTATCTGTAAATTTTTCCGAGCCTGAAAGAGGACGACCTAATTGCATATAACTGTTTTCATCTCGTAATTGAAAAACTTCAATGCTTCCGCTTCCGTCCGGATTGATTTTTATGGTTTCGGTAATTTGGCAACTTGAAACTAAAAGTAAGAGTAGAAAGGCTTTTAAGATTTTCATTTTTTGAAAGGTTCTGAGGTTCTGAGTTGCTAAGATACTGAGGTTTTTCTTTAATTTCTTACAGAAATTAAATTTCATCGTTTTGTTTGTCATTCCTCGTTCCTTGGAATGACAATGATTGCGTAAAGACTCCAACTCAAACGTCTTTTGAAAACCAAAACTTCTAATCTAGCCCCGATGGGAGGGAAAATCTTTTTTGTTTTTTCTGCAAAAAAGATACAAGTGAATAGCGGGACTGAACGTGATTGAAATACGATAATTTTCTGCTTCAAAAAATCTAAAACCTTCATTCTGAAATCTACATTCTTTTCTTTATCTTTGCACACTTAAAAAAAGAGCACAAAATGGCATTATCAGAACAAGAAATCATTAGAAGAGAAAAACTTCAAAACTTACGCAACTTAGGAATCAATCCTTATCCGGCTAATCTTTTTCCAGTAAATCATACTTCAAAGCAAGTGAAGGAATCGTTTGAAGAAGGTAAGAAGGTGATCGTTGCGGGACGTTTGATGAGTGTTCGTGATCAGGGAAAGGCTTGTTTTGCTGAATTGCAGGATAGCGAAGGACGTTTGCAATTGTACGTGAATCGTGACGTTTTGTGTGAAGGTGATGATAAAACATTATACAATACGGTTTTTAAAAAATTAACTGATTTAGGTGATTTTATTGGTATTGAAGGAGAATTGTTTACTACAAAAGTGGGTGCGCAATGTATTCGTGTTGACGGATTTACTTTTTTGAGTAAAACATTACGTCCGCTTCCTTTGCCAAAAACAGATGAAGATGGAAACGTTCACGATGCGTTTAATGATCCTGAATTGCGCTACAGAATGCGTTATGTTGATTTAACAGTGAATCAGCATGTTAAAGATACTTTTGTAAAACGTACAAAGTTGTTTAGCGCTATGCGTGGTTATTTTAACGATGCCGGATATCTTGAGGTTGAAACTCCGGTTTTACAGCCAATTCCGGGTGGTGCTGCGGCGCGTCCGTTTACTACGCACCATAATTCGCTTGATATTCCGCTTTACATGCGTATTGCAAACGAATTGTATTTAAAAAGATTAATTGTTGGTGGTTTTGAAGGTGTTTATGAGTTCTCTAAAAACTTTAGAAATGAAGGAATGGACAGAACGCATAATCCTGAATTTACCGCTATGGAAATATATGTAGCCTACAAAGACTACAACTGGATGATGGAATTTGCTGAAGGTTTACTTGAGCACTGTGCAATGGCTGTAAACGGAACTAGCGAAGTTACTTTTGGCGAGCACAAAATCAATTTTAAAGCACCTTACGCCCGTGTTACTATGACGGATTCTATCAAACATTTTACTGGTTTTGATATTTCTGGAAAAAGCGAAGACGAATTGTTTGAAGCTGCAAGAGGAATGGGAATCGACGTTGACAAAACAATGGGTAAAGGAAAATTGATTGATGAGATTTTTGGAGCTAAATGTGAAGGAAACTATATCCAACCAACTTTCATTACGGATTATCCTAAAGAAATGTCACCTTTATGTAAAGAACACCGCGATAATCCTGAACTTACAGAGCGTTTTGAATTGATGGTTTGTGGTAAAGAAATCGCAAATGCTTATTCTGAATTGAATGACCCTATTGATCAGCGTGAGCGTTTTGAAGACCAAATGCGTTTGTCTGAAAAAGGTGATGATGAAGCTAACGGAATTATTGATGAAGATTTCTTAAGAGCTTTAGAATACGGTATGCCTCCAACATCTGGAATGGGAATTGGAATGGATCGTTTGATTATGTATTTAACAAATAATGCATCGATTCAGGAAGTTTTATTGTTCCCGCAAATGCGTCCGGAGAAAAAACAAGCTCAAATTGAATTGTCGGATGAAGAGAAATTTATCGTAGATCTATTAAAAGGAAATGAAAATAAAATGGATCTTCAGCAATTAAAAATTACTGCGAATTTAAGTGGTAAAAAATGGGATGCTTCTATGAAAAACTTATCTAAACATGGTTTAACTAAGGTTGCTGTTGAAGGTGAGTTTAAGATGGTTGAATTGGTGGGATAGTTTTTTAAATCTTACTTTATTATAAATATAGCCCGGCAGGTTTTAAAACCTGCCGGGTTTTTTATTTTATAACTAAAACGAATACTTCTCCAATTTCTTAGCATAAATATCCAAAATAACGGGAGATGCTGCAGGAATATCTCCTTTCCATTTTTCCTGAACGGATGGATTTAAAGGATATTTTCCGTTTTTCATTTTTAGCGAATGCAAGGTATTACCGCTTTTAAAAATTAAATCCTTAAAATTCTCTGAGGAAGTTGTCCCAATAAAAATTGGAAAATCAGTTACTGTAAACTTATTGATAACGCTTCCATCATTATTTAAAATATAACCTGAACAGCCACCGCTTCCGCAAAAATACGGATTAGAGAAACCCACAAAATATTCATCTTTTTTGTCATTATTTAAGTCGAAGGCATCATAATAAAAAAAGCGTTGATCTTTTGTCATCACTGGCAAATCTTTTTTCAGCACTACCAAAAGCTGTTCTCTGATTAATTCTATCACTTTATCATTTTTAGCAGTGACTTTACTCAAATTGGCTGTACCTCCCAATGTTTTTGACAAGGTATCCTGAACAATGGTTTTAATGATATTTTTTGACGCTGGTTTTTCTTTGTTTTGACAAGAAAACAGAACCAAGGCTATAAATGCAACTAAAATTTTCGTTTTCATAATTTTCTATTTTTAAATTCTTAAGATTTGCTTTTTAAACCAATAAAGCTGCCTTGTTTTCGATATCCTTTTGAGTTACTAATGCTTTGATATTATTAAAAGTAACCAAAGCAATTTGCGTTAAAGCTTCGTTGGTAAAGAAAGCCTGATGCGCCGTAACCAAAACATTTGGAAAACTCATCAGTCTTTGAATTGCATCGTCCTGAATAATATCTGCAGATAAATCCCTGAAAAACAGTTTTTCTTCCTGTTCGTAAACATCAATTCCTAAATAACCTATTTTACCTTCTTTTAAACCTTCAATAACGCAGGCCGTTTCGATTAATCCACCACGACTTGTGTTGATGATCATGACGCTGTCTTTCATTTCATCGATAGACTTTTTATTGATTACATGCTTTGTTTGTTCATTCAACGGACAATGCAACGAAATAATATCGCTCGATTTAAAAATGGTTTCTAAGGATACGAATTCAACTCCGTCTTTTTCCATTTCAGAATTCGTTACAATATCATAGGCCAGAACTTTGCAGCCAAAACCCAAAGCAATTTTAGCAAAAGCTTTTCCGATATTTCCGGTTCCGATGATTCCGATTGTTTTTCCGAATAAATCAAAACCTAACAATCCGTTTAGAGAGAAATTTTGCTCCCGAACTCTATTGTAAGCTTTATGCGTTTTTCTGTTTAATGTCAAAATCATTGCCATGGCATGCTCTGCAACGGCCTGTGGAGAATATGCCGGAACGCGACAAACTTTTAGATTGTATTTTTTTGCCGCTTCTATATCGACATTATTAAAACCGGCACAACGCAAAGCAATAATTTTCACGTTCTTTTCTGCCAATTGTTTAATGACGGCTTCATTGACAATATCATTCACAAAAACACAAACGATTGATGTATTTTCGATTAAAATTACCGTTTGCGGATTCAATTGCGTTTCAAAGAAATCCAACTCAAAACCAAAATCTGCATTGTATTTGTTAAAGAAAGTTTTATCGTAAAGCTGGGTTGAAAAAAAGGCAATTTTATTATTGTTTGATGATGATTCTAAATTCATAATAAATTCTTATAGGTTCTTAACTCGTTGATACCTTAAAAATACGCAATTAATTCTATAATCTTTACCCGAATAGAAACGTTTTAATGAATTAGGTTTCAATTTGTTAAATAAAATACAAATATGACAATCAAATTAAACCTATTGAATTACACAAAGTCTAAACCATATAACAATTAAAAAACTTACATCATGAAAAAATTATTTATTGCAGCTTTGTTATTCGTTGGAGTAGCAAGTTTTGCACAAGACACGGATAGTAATCCAACTCAGGATCATAAAGATCATAAAGAAAGAATGACTCCTGAACAGCGTAATGAGAAGCAATTGAAAAAACTAACAACTGAATTAAGTTTAGATGCTAATCAACAGGCTCAGGTAAAACAATTATTAGCCGACAGAAGTGCAAAAGCTGAAAAATTCAGAGAAGCACGTCAAGCGAAAAAAGATAGCAATGTAAAACCTACAACCGCAGAAAGAGAAGCCTTTAAAAAAGAAATGATGGCTGAAAAAGACGCTAACGACGCTAAAATGAAAGCTATTTTGAATGCAGACCAATATACAAAATGGAAAGCTATTCAGGCAGAAAACAAAGAAAAGGCTAGAGAAAAAATGAAAGAATACAGAAAAGAAAAAATCTAACTTTTTGTCCCAAAACAAAAAAAGAGGCTTTAAAGCCTCTTTTTTGTTTCTATCTATTTAATTGGATTCAATAATAAATCAATTCGTTTAATACAATCTTCATAATGGTATTTTGTTTCTGTATTTACACCCAAAGCTTTTGCTGCTGTAAGCGATTTTTTCAGAACATTTAATTCTCCGCGCACTAAAGCTCTTAAATCAGATTGAGAAACATTATAATATATTATTGATCTGTCTGTTGGCTTAATTTCTTCTGTCATTAAAAAAGCCATTCTGTCGATGTAAGCTCTTTGCAGATTTCGACGGTAAATAGTCACATTTGCTGCCGTATTAACCTCTTTCCAGATTCCCTTTCTTGTATCCTTAAACAAATCCAGTGCTTTGTACGTGTCAGCACCCAGAATTTCATTATCCATTAATCTTCCAATTCGGCCAAAACTCAATAAGTTATTTAAATGCCTTACCTGAATATTTCTAAATGTTTCTGTATAACCTGCAAAATTGGTGTTTTTTAAAGTATTGATATTCACAATCCAGGTTGGAGAAGCAAATGCATTTACCTGAAGCCAATTCATCGCTTCAATTTGTTTTGCTTTTGGAACGACCTCATAAACATTTCCTACCTGATTTGGATTTTTAGTATTTTCATAAACTCCACCAACATTAGTAACGACATGCCCTACATAACGGCTCCAGACATCTAACATTTCTTTGTACAATTCATCTAAATCTCCATAATCATTCGTTACATTGCTCGTCCATTCACTTAAATGATTAGCAACATACTCCAGATTTTTCAGACCGTATGTACTGGCTTTCATCGAATTATTTCCAATATCTTCTGTTTGAGAAGAAGGATCAAAAGCGCTGCTTTGTTTTCCAAATTTATAAATCGGATTTCCGGCTTTATCTAAAATCCATTTGTCTAAAGTTGCTTTTTCATCCTGTGGCAATTTAGTATTGGGAATCACCCTATATCCCCAATTCAAAGCATAATGGTCATAGGCCCCCATTTTACGAATAAAACGAATATTTTGATCTCCAGGCTGTGCAATATAATTGTAGCGTGCATAATCCATTATGCTGGCTGCAATACCGTTTTCTTGTGTAAAAGCACCATTTCTGTAACTTTCACAGTCATAAGAAGAACTGGCGCCCATATTATGAGGAAAACCTAATGCGTGCCCAACTTCGTGAGCAATTACCATGCGCATCATCTCTCCCATTTCTTCATCGCTGGTTTGCAAAGTTCTTGCTTTTGGATTTGCAGCTCCGGTTTCTAATAAATAACGGTTTCTGTACGAACGCAAATGATTGTGATACCAAATAACATCACTTTCGATAATTTCTCCAGTACGTGGATCTGAAACACTTGGTCCAACTGCATTTCGTGTTGTACTCGCTACATAACGAATTACAGAATATCGAATATCTTCCGGGCTAAAATCAGGATCTTCATCTTTTGTTGGTGCGTCTTTTGCAATAATGGCATTTTTAAATCCGGCCGATTCAAAAGGTTTTTGCCATTCTTCGATTCCCTGCTTGATGTATTTTCTCAATTTTTCAGGTGTAGCAGGATCTAAATAATAAACGATTGGTTTTATTGGTTCAACCAATTCTCCTCTTGCATAAGCTTCGGGATCTTTTGGTTCTAATCTCCAACGACGAATATATGTTTTAAGATCTGACTTTAATTCGTTGCTTCCATAGTCGTACTGACTTACGGTGAACCAACCCACACGCGGATCTGCTAATCTTGGTTTCATTGGCACTTCTGGCAATAAAATCATTGATTGATTCATCTGAATACTAATCGATTCACTTTCTTCTAACATTGACGGTTTTGAAGCATTGTAAGTCATATCCTGAATCACTTCGATGTTCATCGGAAAACTTTTAATCGTATTGATGAAACTTCTCGAATCTTCTAGTCCTTTTACCTTATAGGTTTCACGCATTTCTGCGGATATTCCGCTGATTGCCTTTACATCTGTGCTGTAAAATTTGGTCACATCGATAACTGTATTTGCAGAATCTTTACTGAAAGCTACAATGTCGAAAGCAAATAAGGTAGGATCATAATTGTTTGATTTTACCGAAATGCTAATCGGTAAGGTATCATTGGCAACCGCATTATAGGATTTAGATTTGATGAGAATTTTATCCTGAAAACGTTGCCAAACAATCAATTGTTCGTTTGTTTCTGAACCAGCGTTGACATAACCTCCGCCTAAATTAGATGGCAGTTTTGACAATCTGCTTACTAACAACATGTCTTTGTTTAAATATTTGTTCGGAATCTCGAAGTAATACTTTTTATCCACTTTATGAACTGTAAAAAGTCCTTCGTCAGAAACAGCATCTTTGGTAATTACTTTGCTGTATTCTTTAATTGTTGACTCTGATTTTTTTTCTAGTGGAGGAGTTATTGCTTCCTCTTTTTTGGATTTCTTTTTAGACTGGGCAAATTGGTTATTAGGAAATAGCATTAAAACTGCTATAGTAGATAAAATGAAAAATTTCTTCATTTATTTTGGGTTTAATGGTTATTTGTTAAACAAAAATAATTTTTGATTACAATAATCCAAGAAAACAGGTACTTATTAACTTTTTATTAACTACTAAAAAAGGCTCAACTTTTTTTAGTAGTTAAGCCTTTAATTTAAATATCTGTTGATTTAAAAACTAAAATGTTTTTGATACTTTGTCAATCGCATTAATTGTAAAATCTAAATCTTCATAAGTTAATGCATCGGTAATAAACCAGGTTTCATATGCAGATGGCGCAATATAAACACCTTCGTTTAACAATCCGTGAAAGAACTTTTTAAACGTTTCGTTATCTCCTTTTGCAGCTGTTTGAAAATCAACAACCGGATTTTCATCAAAGTGTACAGAAATCATAGAACCTACTCTATTGATGGTAAAAACAACATTATTTGCTTTTAATACTTTATCAATTCCTGCTTCTAAATAAGCTGTTTTTTCTTCTAAACGGGTAAAAATAGCACGATCATTATCCAAAGATTGCAGCATTGCTAATCCGGCAGCCATTGCTAATGGGTTTCCAGATAATGTTCCTGCCTGATAAACCGGACCAAGAGGTGCTAAATAATTCATGATTTCAGCACGTGCAGCAAAAGCGCCAACTGGCAATCCACCACCAATTACTTTTCCGAAAGTTACGATATCAGCATCAACATTAAACAATTCCTGAACTCCACCGCGAGCTAAACGGAAACCTGTCATTACCTCATCAAAAATTAATAAGATTCCGTTTGCTGTACACAAATCTCTTAATCCTTGCAAAAACCCTTTTTGAGGTGGAATACAGCCCATATTTCCGGCAACCGGTTCAATAATAATAGCGGCAATTTCGTTTTTATTAGCTTCGATTAAAGTTTTTACATTCTCTAAATCATTGTATTTTGCTAACAAAGTATCTTTTGCAGTTCCTTCTGTAACGCCGGGACTGTTTGGCGAACCAAAAGTTACGGCTCCACTTCCTGCCTGAATCAAAAAGGAATCAGAATGCCCGTGATAACAACCTGCAAATTTGATGATTTTATCTCTTTTTGTAAATCCGCGAGCCAAACGAATTGCACTCATACAAGCTTCCGTACCTGAATTTACGAATCTGATTTTATCGATATTCGGAACCATCGAAACTGCCAAAGCAGCGATTTCAGTTTCCAATTCTGTTGGCATTCCAAATGAAGTTCCCAATTTTGCTTTTTCAATCACAGCATCAACAACTGGCTGATAGGCGTGACCCAAAACCATTGGCCCCCATGAATTGATATAATCAATTAATTTATTCCCATCTTCGTCATACAAATAAGCACCTTTGGCACTTTTTACAAAAATTGGAGTTCCTCCTACTGCTTTAAAAGCACGAACTGGTGAATTTACTCCTCCCGGAATTACTTTTTCTGCTTCAGCAAAAAGCTGACTACTTCTTTTATAGATCATTATTTTTAGATTATTAGATCTTTAGACTTCTTAGATTTTTAGATTACAAACTAAGACCGCGATCTTTTATATATTCATTAAAGTATTTTTGTTCTATTTGATTTTCTTTTGAAAGTTCTTCAATTTTTATGTCTGACATTCCCAAAGGAGAATAAAATGTCCATTTCCAAGTTGGGCGATGTTTTATAAAAAAATGCCTTTCTCCAAATTCATCATGTATGTAAATTCCGCAAAAAAATCTTATTGTGAAAACAATGGCAAAAATAAAAATTCCAATAGCGATTATCTTCTTCATAAATCACTCATAACTTATATTTAAAAAATCATAACTACTTAACCTTCAACTTTTGTCCAATCGAAAGCGCATTATCTGAAAGATTATTTTTCTGTTTTAGGTCATCAACCATGACGTTGAATTTCTTCGAAATCGAATATAGTGTATCTCCCTTTTGAACTTCATATAAATTAGGATCATTTGAGTTCATATTTATCTTTGGATCCGATGCCACATCATACGATGGTTTTCTTGTTGGAGCTGATTTATTAATTGCAACATACGTTTTTCCCGTAATCTGACAATCATATTGATGCAGATTATAACGCTCAATATAACTGATTAATTTATCCGGATAATTAGGATCTGTGGCATAACCGCAAGCTCTTAGACCTTTTGCCCAGGCTTTATAATCGTCTTTTTCGTAAGTGAATAAAGATGCATATCTATTTTTACCGACTAAAAACAAAGCATGATCACGATACGATTCTGAAGCTTCTCTGTATTTTCTAAAACATTCCTGAGCCGAATCATCGTCATGACGAACGCTTTCGCCCAACCAATCTTTATGGCATTTTATTCCGAAATGATTATTGGCTGATAAGGCTAAATCTCCTTTTCCTGCTCCAGATTCCAAAATTCCCTGCGCCAGAATAATACTTGCCGGAATACCATATTTCTGCATATTGCCCATTGCAATATCTTTGTATTGCAAAACATAATCGTTGATTGAAGTGCTGGTAACGGTAGTTTTTGAAGTCGACTGAATAACTTCCGTCGTATTATTTGTAGAAGGGTAATTTTTACCGATTGGCTTAACAGGTGTTTGCTTTTTAGTTGTCACCGTTCGCGGCCTCTGAACTGCTGCTTGCTTTTTGGTTGTTGCAATAGCCGGTTTGCTCGATGAACAGCTTGCCAGAACTGCAACTATAAAGAACAATAGGATCTTTTTAATCATTGTTTTTGAGTATTGGTAATTTTTTCTGCTTCAATTTGATATTCATTCCATCAATTCCCTGTAATCCGCCGGTGTGAATGAGTAAAATTTTTGAATCTGCAGGGAAATAATTTTTGTTGATTAAATCTATAACGCCAAAAACCATCTTTCCTGTATAAATTGGATCTAAGGGCACGTTGTTCTCGTCAAAAAACGCATTAATAAATTCGATTAATTCTAAATTTATCTTGCCATAACCTCCAAAATGATAGTCAGAAATTAAATTCCAGTTATCTTTTTTTGCAAAAATACGAATTTCATCGTTTAAAAAGTCACCTTTTAGTGCCGGAAACCCTAAAATTTTCTGATTTGGCAATGCACTATTAATTAAACCAGAAATCGTGCCACCCGTTCCAACTGCGCAACACATATAATTAAAAACAGCATCTTCCGCGGTCAAAATCTCTTCACAGCCTTTTACAGCGAGTTCATTAGTTCCGCCTTCGGGCACTAAATAAAAGTCTCCAAATTGCTCTTTTAGCTTTTCTAAAAAGTAACTTTCACTTTTATTTCTATACTCTTCTCTTGAAACAAATTCAAATTTCATTTCATTTTCCTGAGCAAATTTCAAGGTTGGATTTTCATCGATTTTATCAAAAAGTTCATCACCTCTAATAATTCCGATAGTTTTAAAACCCTGTTCTTTTCCTGCATACGCGACAGCTGCAATATGATTGGAAAAAGCACCTCCAAAAGTCAAGATCGTTTCTTTATTTTCGGCTTTCGCCTGAAGTAAATTGTATTTGAGTTTTCTGAATTTATTCCCGGAAACAAGCGGATGAATCAGGTCTTCACGTTTGATAGTTAACGAGATTTTATTTGGAAAATTGATATGAATTTGTTGGTTCAAAATCGGTTTTATTTTAATGTGATGTATTTTAGAAATTGAAAGAAAGATCTATTTTTGAGATAATTGCCATCCCTTTCATTTGAATAAGCTTCTCTTTCAAAACTAATATTTCTATATGCTAAATCCTTGTTTTTATATTGAACCAACCGAATCAGATACTCCAAAAAATACCAGAGAAAAAAAGGCAGAATCAGCATTTCTAATTGTTGTCTTAGATGTATTTTTTCATGGTTGACAAAAGTCCCGTTTGTCTTATCAAAACCATATTTAACCACAACAAACGGAAATACAGCCATTCCGCGATATCCTTTCGGAATTAAATATTTAGCAACAATCAGAAACATTGGCTGTAAAATTTATAAATTTGTAGCTATAAAAATGTTCTATTTCATTAAAATAACAATCAAATAATTATTTTTGATTTTTGAAGAAATAAAACATGTACCCAAAGCAGATTTATGAAAGAGCAAAGTAATGAAAATAAATTAATCGAAGGCGAAGATTTTTACTATACGCCGGAAGGTTATAAATGCTTTACTGAAAAACACCATTTAAAACGTGGTTACTGCTGTAAAAGTGGTTGTCGCCATTGTCCGTATGGGTTTGATAAAGGAACTGGTCAAATAAGAAAGAAAACTAATTAGAAAAATGTGTCAATTTGAAAATTCTAATGTGTCAATTTGAAAATGTGTCAATTTGAAAATTCAAAAAATCTGAAATCAACAATCTTAACTCTAAAATTATAGATGGATATTCGCTCACGAAAATTTAGGATTAAAATCCACAAATCCTATCACAGGTCGGATATTCGTTATCCTTAGTTCATTTTTTCAATAGAAAATTAATCGGTTGCTATGAAAACCTTAGCAACTTAGAATCTTAGCAACTTAGCACCTTTAAAAATGACTTTCAAAGAACAAATACAACAAGGAATTCCCTCTATATTGCCTCCAAAGGCAACAGACGATTTAGCGATTAATCATGCGCCAAAACGAAAAGAAATTCTTTCGGCTGAAGAAAAAAAACTGGCTTTAAAAAACGCATTGCGTTATTTTGAGCCTCAGCATCACGCCGAATTAATTACCGAATTCTCAGAAGAATTAGAAAAATACGGCCGTATTTATATGTACCGTTTGCGTCCTGATTATAGAATGTATGCAAGACCAATTGATGAATATCCCGGAAAATCATTGCAGGCTAAAGCAATTATGCACATGATTCAGAACAATCTGGATTATGCAGTAGCACAACATCCGCATGAACTGATTACTTATGGTGGAAATGGAGCAGTTTTTCAGAACTGGGCACAATATTTATTGACGATGCAATATTTGTCTGAAATGACAGACGAGCAGACTTTAACAATGTATTCCGGACATCCGATGGGATTATTCCCTTCGCATTCGGAAGCACCGAGAGTCGTAGTTACAAATGGAATGGTGATCCCGAATTACTCAAAACCGGACGATTGGGAAAAAATGAATGCTTTGGGCGTTTCGCAATACGGTCAAATGACAGCGGGAAGTTATATGTACATTGGTCCGCAAGGAATTGTACATGGAACTACGATCACAGTTTTGAACGGTTTCAGAAAAATAAAACTAAATCCTGAAGGTAATTTATTTGTGACTTCCGGATTGGGAGGAATGTCGGGTGCTCAACCAAAAGCAGGAAATATTGCAGGCTGTATTACGGTCTGCGCCGAAGTAAATCCGAAGATTACCAAAATCCGTCATGAACAAGGCTGGATTAATGAAATCGTAACTTCGACTGAAGAATTGGTTAAGAGGGTTAATTCGGCGAAAGCCAATAAAGAAGTAGTTTCAATTGCTTATTTAGGAAATGTGGTTGACGTTTGGGAATGTTTCGATAAAGAAAACATCAAAATTGATTTAGGTTCTGATCAGACTTCGCTTCATAATCCTTGGGCTGGAGGCTATTATCCGGTTGGAATTTCATTTGAAGAAGCAAATGAAATGATGGCTAATAATCCGGAGTTATTCAAAGAAAAAGTACAGGAATCTTTACGCAGACAAGCGAAAGCAATTAATAAACATACTGCAAAAGGAACGTATTTCTTCGATTACGGAAATGCCTTTTTATTAGAAGCTTCACGCGCTGGTGCAGATGTAATGGCCGAAAATAATATCGATTTTAAATATCCGAGTTATGTTCAGGATATTATGGGACCAATGTGTTTTGATTATGGTTTCGGACCTTTCCGATGGGTTTGTACTTCTGGAAAACCGGAAGATTTACAAAAAACTGATACTATCGCAAGTCAGGTTTTAGAAGAAATGGCAAAAACCGCTCCAAATGAAATTCAGCAGCAAATGCAGGATAACATCAAATGGATCAAAGGTGCGCAGGAAAATAAATTGGTTGTGGGTTCTCAGGCAAGAATTCTTTATGCAGATGCCGAAGGAAGAATTAAAATTGCCGAAGCATTTAACCAGGCCATTGCAAAAGGCGAAATTGGAACTGTTGTTTTAGGGCGTGATCATCATGATGTTTCAGGAACAGATTCTCCTTACAGAGAAACTTCAAATATTTATGACGGATCTCGTTTTACAGCAGATATGGCGATTCAAAATGTAATTGGTGACAGCTTTAGAGGCGCGACTTGGGTCTCGATTCATAATGGCGGAGGAGTTGGCTGGGGAGAGGTTATAAACGGCGGATTTGGTATGGTTCTTGATGGTTCTAAAGAAGCTTCAAAACGTTTAGCATCAATGCTTTTCTGGGATGTTAACAACGGAATTTCAAGACGAAGCTGGGCCCGAAATGACGAAGCAATTTTTGCCATAAAAAGAGCGATGAAAGTTCAGCCTTTACTAAAAATAACTTTGCCTAATATAGTTGACGAAACTCTATTTTAGTTTAAAGTTTTCTTATTTAACTCAAAATGAGAACATTAAATCTTTAAATATATGAAAACATTCAAATTAGTACCCGTTTTTCTGCTTTTAATACTACTAGCCTCTTGCAGCAGTGTAAGTGTTTATTCTGATTATGATAAAAACGTAGATTTTGCGCCTTATAAAACATATGCTTTCTTTAAGCCTGGAATTGACAAGGTCGAAATTTCTGATTTGGATAAAAGAAGAATTCTACATGCCATAGATACCGAAATGCAAGCCAAAGGTTTTACTAAAAGCGAAAACCCTGATTTATTAGTAAACATTTTTACTAAATCGAGAGAACAAGTAAGCGTAAACCAATTTAGCGCTGGTTGGGGCTATGGTTGGGGTTGGGGATGGAATCCTTATATGATGTATGGAGGTCAAACTACCGTTTCAACTTCTACAGAAGGAACTTTATTCATCGACCTGATTGATGCTAAAAAGAAAGAAATGATCTGGCAAGGTGAAGGTGTTGCAACTTTAACTAAAAACGTTGATAAAAAAGACGCAAAAGTGGCTGAGATCGTAAACAAAGTTTTAGCACAATATCCGCCGGTTAAAAAATAATTAATACATTTGTTTTTCAAAGAACAAAAAATGACAAACTTAAATAACACTATTATTATCGCGATTAACATTATTGTAATTGAGCAATAATGCGAGGTGTTATATAAATTAAGTAAACAAAATACAATTTATTAAACCTCCCAAACCGGGAGGTTTTATATTTATTAAAACAAAAATTATGGATCTATTTAACGAAGTACTTGCTGCCAAAAAACAGCTTGAAAATGTAGTTGCCGCTACTCCACTTACACAAAATTTAAACCTTTCAGACGAATTTAAATCGACTATTTTATTAAAAAGAGAAGATTTACAAATTGTCCGGTCGTATAAAATTAGAGGAGCTTACAACAAAATTTCTTCGTTGAATGAAACTGAAAAAGCAACAGGAATTGTGTGCGCCAGCGCCGGAAATCATGCTCAGGGCGTTGCTTATTCTTGTCATCTTCTACAGATACAAGGCAAAATTTACATGCCAAAAACGACTCCAAAACAAAAAGTAAAACAAGTACAATTGTTCGGAAAATCATTTGTCGAAATTGTTCTTACCGGGGATACTTTTGATGATGCTTATGCTTCTGCTACAGCCGATGCCATTAAAAATCACAAAATATTCATTCATCCATTTGATGATGAAAAAGTTATTGCTGGCCAGGGGACCGTTGGTTTAGAAATTCTCGACAGTTATAAAGAGCCAATCGATTATGTTTTTGTTCCGATTGGCGGCGGCGGATTGGCTTCTGGTTTATCTGAAGTTTTTAAACATTTAAGTCCAAATACTAAGATTATTGGTGTTGAGCCAAAAGGCGCTCCTTCGATGAAAACTTCGATTGAAGAAAACAAAAATACGGCGCTAAAAACCATAGACAAATTTGTTGACGGAGCTGCTGTAAAACAAGTTGGGGATATGACTTTTGAAATCTGTAAGGAAAATTTAGAGGATATAATTCTGGTTCCAGAAGGAAAAGTCTGCACCACAATTCTACGTTTGTACAACGAAGAAGCGATGGTTGTAGAACCAGCCGGAGCATTGACAATTGCCGCTTTAGACTTCTATAAAGATAAAATTAACGGCAAAACCGTTGTTTGCGTTGTTAGCGGAAGCAACAATGATATCGAAAGAACCGCCGAAATAAAAGAACGTTCTTTGCTTTATGAAGGTTTGATGCATTATTTTATGATTCAGTTTCCACAGCGTCCAGGAGCCTTAAAAGAATTCGTAAATAACATTTTAGGTCCAGATGATGATATCACTTATTTCCAATTTCATAAAAAAAATAATCGCGAAGTAGGATCTGTAGTGGTTGGTTTGGAATTAAAAAACAAAAAAGACATTATGAATATTAAATTAAATATGACTAAAAATGGTTTTGAATTTCAATATTTAAATGACAATCAGGATTTATTTACCCAATTAATTGGATAAGAAATAAAATAAAAGGCTGTCTAAAAATCCATACAGCCTTTTAAAATCAAATATAAAATTACTAATTGAATCCTAAATTTGTAATTATTGCGTCAACACTTTTTTAGAATAAGATCCTTTATTGTCAGTCACTCTCACTACATAAACACCTTTTGGCAATCTCGGAATTTCAACTTCAGATTGATTTCCGTCAAGAGTTACAATTTTCTTTAAAACACTTTGGCCGCTAATAGCAAATATTTCAATATCAGCATTACCTCTATGATTGCTGTCTATTTTTAAATAATCATTTGTTGAATTAATAAAAACTGTCATATCATTTTGACTTTCTTCTTCTGTAGGAGCTATTGCTAAGGCTTTTTTTCCTGTTGTAGATTCAACCTGAACAAACTGCCATTGCTGGTTTAATCCACCTGTATAGGTCCAAACCTGAATGTTTGCCCCATTTGCAGTCGAAACATTTTCAACATCCAATGATTTCCCACTATTCACATTGATAATTTTATAGTAACCTCCTCCCAGACTTGTAACGGTCCATTTAAATTCGTTAGATGCTGAAAATATCTTTTGCTGTACTTTTAATCCATCTCCTGTGCCGTTATTTTCAACAGCCAAATACATTCCCGTTGATTTTACAATAATGTAAAAATTACCACCTCCATCTGAAACAAATTTCCAACGCTGATTACTCCCCCCTCCGCTTGTAATATCCCATTGCTGAATGCGTCCGCCACTTGAAGTCGAATTGTCTGCAACATCTAATCCTTTATTACTATTTCTGGAAATGATGTTGTAATAACCCGGAAAAGATGATGATGAAGCCGTAACTGTTATTGCACTTGTTGCTGTTTTTGATCCATCAACCGTCGTTACTGTTATTGTTGCTGTTCCTTGTGCTACTGCTGTAACCAATCCGCTTGAATTAACTGTTGCCACTGCAGTATTACTTGAACTCCAGTTTACATTTTTGTTTGTCGCATTACTTGGAGAAACCGTTGCTGTTAATTGCGTTGTTGATCCAGCCGAAATGGAAGCCGAAGTTGGACTAACGCTCACACTTGTTACTGCAACCGGACTAGCTGTTGCCCAATTAAAAGTAACTGCTGATGAAGCCGGAACCGAATAATTAAATGCTGATGATCCTGAAACAACTTTGATTGTATTCGCTGATCCACCAGAATTGTACACCAAAAGAGCAATCGATCCGTCAGGGTTTTTAAATCCCGTAGAAAGAATAGTCCCACTAGTACTTGAAGAAGAAACTCTTAAAGCACCAGGTTTTACAAATTTCGAAATCTGGCCAATAATATAATATGCCACATTTTTAGTATAACTTGTACTATTGTTAACCGTCACTGCACCCAAACAAGTTGTACATCCACCAGGAGTACGTGGCCCTAAACTTGGGTTATTAGCTGCATTCCATTCTAATACTGTTTTTGCCCAATTATTTGTGCTGCCAATAACAACGTTTTGCATGTGCCAGCCAAAATCTCCGCTGAAACTTCCTCCCGATCCTGTATATTGTTCTGTAAAATAAACGTTTTTATTTGTCGCATTTCGTACGGTTGACATAGCTGAAATATTCCCCAAATACAAGTGAAATGCCGCACCATCAACATAACTGCTATTATTTAAAACATCAATAGGATAAGCTGTATTGTCACAATTATGATCAAAAGCTATAATTTTAATTCCACCATATCCGGCTGCTGCCATTTGCGGGCCAAGTTGGTTATTGATAAAGTTTTTTTGCTCTGTTGAATTCATCAACATACTTGGTTCGTTGTTCGGATTTTCCGGTTCGTTTTGAGGTGTGATTCCCCAAATCGAAATTCCTTGTGCCACCATAGCATCAAAATATTTTACAAAATACTTGGCGTAAGCTGCATAATATTGTGTTTGCAAACTTCCGCCAACCCATGAATTATTAGTTTTCATCCAACGCGGAGCTGACCATGGAGTCGCTAATATTTTAATGTTTGGATTAATAAGTTGTATCTTTTTGATAATCGGAATTAAATAGGTCAAATCAGGCCCGCTAAGGCTGAAATTATTCATATTTGTATCTCCTGAAGTTTCATTGTAACTATAAGAAGAACTGCTTAAATCTGAAGCTCCAATACTAATACGAACGACACTTGCATTTAAACCCGTTGTAGGATTATATAAGTCGTTTAATAACTGGTTTTGCTGAGTTGCAGCCATACCGCTGATTACTTCACAACTTCCTTCAGTTAGTGTGTAACCAAAGCCATCCATAGTTTGATAAGTCGTCCCGGCATTAATCGTAACAGTAGAAGGATTAGTTCCTGAATTGGTTCCGAAACTGACAGTTGATTGTTGTTGCAGTAATTTGGTTTGATCTCCACTAGTTATCCATGGAGTAACAGTCTGTGCTTTTGCCGTTGTAATAAACAGCATTATTATAAGGACTTGCGTCATTATAATTAAATTGGTTCTTTTTGTAGGTTTTTGGGTAGTTTTACGCATGGTTTTTAAGTTTTTAAAAATTAAATTTTTCTTATTTTTTAAGATTAATTTTATTAATATCAAACAATATTATGTTAAATTTAGTTAATTTGATAAATTATAAACTTTACAAATACACATCAAACATAAAAAATACCTTTACAAAAACTTATCTACTATTTTTTCAAGTTATTGATTTTTAATCTATTACAATAATAAAAAGAAACAAAAATCTTACTTTCAAAATTGTACTTTTTCAACTTTTTGAAAATCAATAAATTACTTATTTACTTTTTCTTACAAAAGCTTTAAATTTTCTAACAAAATTATAGATGAGACAAATGACAAATATCATTCAATGGAGATAAAGTTAAATCGTATTTTTGTACTTCATTTTATATAGAGAACATGGAAACACTTAAAGATATTTCTAACATTGAAGACATACAATTAATGGTTAACAGTTTTTATGACAAGGTTAGACAAGACGATCTTCTTGGGCCAATTTTTAATGATAAGCTACAAGACCGCTGGCCTATGCATCTACAAAAAATGTATGGCTTTTGGCAGACTATATTATTTGATGTTCGTGCTTATTCCGGCACTCCTTTTCCTCCGCATAAACAATTACCTGTAGATAAAACGCATTTTGATCGTTGGGTTTTTCTTTTTAATTCTTCAATTGATGGGCTTTTTGCAGGAACGATTACGGAAGAAGCAAAAATGAGGGCCGAAAACATGGCGTATATGTTCAATCATAAAATTGATTATTTTAGAAATTTAGAAAATCAATAAAAATTAATTCTATTGGTATTTCTAAATAACTAAATTTGGCGGGAACAATTTTTAATAAAACATGAAAAAAGCAATACTATCTCTTCTATTTTTTCTCTCTATCATTATTGCTGCAAATGCTCAAACTTCTAAAAGCAATTTATACAAAGGCACAATTGATGGAAAAATAGCCGTTACTTTTTTTATTAAGACAGAAGAAAACCCCTGCACAGCCGATTTAATGTATACTGCCATGTACCGCTACGACAAATCCGGCAGTTGGACTCAATTGGACATTACCCAAAATACCAAAAACGAGAATCAGTTTGCATTAGTGGAACATGGTTTTACTGGCGTTATGATTTTGAAAAAAGACGAAACTAATTTTACTGGTTTATGGATAAGTTCTGACAGCAAAAAACAATTGAAAATAGAACTGAAAGAAGCCAAAATGACTAAAAAAGAAACAGACTCTTATGAAGCCAAAATGGAAAAAGTTAATTATGAAAATAATGATTGCTAGAAAATTATTATTTCTATAATTTAAAAAACAATTTTTGAAAACGAGTCACCTAGCCCTGATGGGAGGGAAAATCCTTTTGTGATGGGGTTCACCCCAAATGATTACTTCACTTTATATTTATTCTAATCGGAGTTCAGTGAATTTCGTTTGGAAGGACAGCAGGAAATAGCTTCTGAAAAACCACATACATCTCAAAATAAAATATCTATCAAAACTTCAATAAAAAACACTTTCGAACAAAAAAATTGTGATGAATAGCAAAAATTAGCGCCTTAAATTCGTAATTTTACATTCTAAATCTACAACGTTTTCGAAATGAATCCAAATATTGAGACAAACCCGTTATTAGAGCGATTGCCGAAACATTTAAAGCAATTTATTAAGCCACAGGATTATAGCGATTATACGCCAATTAATCAGGCGGTTTGGCGTTATGTGATGCGCAAAAACGTAGATTATTTATCAAAAGTGGCCCATCATTCTTATTTGGATGGTTTGAAGAAAACGGGAATCGAAGTTGATTCGGTTCCAAGCATGTACGGAATGAACCGAATTCTGACTGAAATTGGCTGGGCGGCGGTTGCTGTTGATGGTTTTATTCCGCCAAATGCTTTTATGGAATTCCAAGCTTATAACGTTTTGGTTATTGCTTCAGACATCAGACAATTAGAACATATTGAATATACACCTGCACCCGATATTATTCACGAAGGTGCCGGCCACGCTCCTATTATTGCAAATCCTGAATATGCAGAATATTTGAGACGTTTTGGAGAAATTGGTTGTAAAGCGATTTCATCTCACAAAGATTATCAGATGTACGAAGCGATTCGTTTGCTTTCGATTTTGAAAGAAGCAGAAGATACGCCTCAGGAAAAAATTGATGAAGCAGAAAAAGCAGTTGCCGATTTGCAAAACAATATGGGCGAATTATCAGAAATGGCTCAGATTCGTAACCTACATTGGTGGACAGTAGAATATGGTTTAATTGGAACAATTGAAGATCCAAAAATTTACGGTGCGGGCTTACTTTCTTCTATCGGAGAAAGCGCCTGGTGTATGACCGATAACGTAAAGAAAATCCCTTATGATATTTCGGCTGCGAATCAAAATTTTGATATTACGCAGTTACAACCTCAACTTTATGTAACACCAAATTTTTCTTATTTAAGTTTGATTTTAGAAGAATTTGCAAATAAAATGGCATTAAGAACGGGAGGCCTTTCCGGAATTCAGAAATTAATTCATTCGAATGCTTTAGGGACTATTGAATTAAGTACAGGTTTACAAATTTCTGGTGTTTTTACCAATGTTCTGGAAGAAGAAGGAAAACCAGTTTACATTCAGACTACTGGAAAAACAGCTTTATCATATCGTGAAAAAGAATTAGTGGGTCACGGAACTTTGACACATCCACACGGATTTGGTAGTCCAATTGGGAAATTAAAAGGTTTCAATTTGGCGATCGAAGATATGAGCCCGAAGGATTTACAGGCTTATAGTATCGTAGAAAACGAAACCGTAAAACTAGAATTTGAAGGCAATATTATTGTTGAAGGAGAAATCATTACAGGCTCCCGAAACTTACATGGAGAAATTATTTTAATTAGTTTCAGAAATTGTACCGTCACCCATGGCGAAACGATTTTGTTCCAGCCTGATTGGGGAAATTATGATATGGCTATTGGTAAAAAAGTAGTTTCTGCTTTTTCCGGCCCAGCCGATGTGAACAGTTTTGACCTGATTAATATTGTTCCGACTTCTCAAACGATAAAAGCAAAACATACAGACGAACGTGATGATTTAGAAGTTCTTTATCAAACTGTTCGTTCTATAAGAGAAAATAAAGATTCAAAATCTGAGCTACAATCTGTTTTTGAAAAACTAAAAAATAGTCATTCAAACGATTGGTTGCTTTCTGTTGAAATTGCAGAGCTTTTGAAGGATTCTGATGAAAAGCAATTATTACAAGAAGTACTGGTTTATCTGGATCAATTGAAAGAAAAACGTCCTGAAGTGGCACATTTGATTTCAGGCGGACTGGATTTGATTTTCGATAAAGAAGCCGTTTAGGGAATTGCCGCGAAGGCACTAAAAACACAAAGTTTTTTTATCTGGTTTATGCAGATTTAATCTCGCGAAGTCGCAAAGTATATTATTTTAAGTAAAAGACTTTGCGAGTCTGCGACTTCGCGAGATTCTTTTTTCTTTACAACTTTGAATTCAAATCCTGATTAAATTCTTTTTCAGATTCAATCGTTTTTCCATTGTATTGCAATTTCCAACCCATGGAGTTTGTCAAAATCAAAATCTTCGATAATTCGCTTATTAATCGGTTTTGAGCGTTTGTTTTTAGAGATGAGTTTTCAATTTTATTAGCCAGATTCGCTTTTACCGATTTATTGATTTTATTGTAATCCTCTCCCGTAAACGGATTCAGCTGGCTTTGCTCTACATCATAAAACTTAATATCGGGATTGATGGTAATCTCTTCTTTTGGAATATTTAAAATCGTGATGGTTTTGTTTTTTTCGTCGATGTCGTATTTCATTTTATGGAGATCATAGGCAACCGTAACATTTGCATTGACAACAACTAGTGCTTTCTTCTCAAAAGAAACCATATCCAGAAAATATTTCTGCTGATTTTTATACGTAATCACTTCAGAGAAATGCCCTTCGGTAACAACCAATTTACCGACATTTAGAATTTGTTGTTGAATTAAATTGGTATTGTATTCAATATCCTTATCATCATCTTTTTTAAATTGGCAAAATTTGAAAGCCAAAATGATTAAGAAAACGACTGAAGCTAAAACTAAAATTCTTTTGAGTGTATTTTGCATTACTTTATTTTATTAGACCAATTTACTTCTTTTTTTGAAAAGGTAAATCAAAAGATGGCCACGAATTCACGAATTTAAAATTTGTAAAATTTGATCTTAACTTATCAACTTTGTATTAAAAAAATTCGTGAATTCGTGGCGATCGTCTTTTAAAATGGATATCCAATGGCGATATTCAAAATCAGGTTTTCTTTTCGCCAGGGTCCGCTTCCAAAATCGATATCTTTTATTACCCATCTTTCGCCGTCGGGCAGGTAAGGTTTTCTTAAGGGAAATGCTAAATCGGTTCTTAAAATAAAGAACGAAACATCGAACCTTAATCCTACTCCGGCGCCTACCGCAATTTCTTTCATAAAATCTTTAGATATTTCGGCCCCTGGTTTATCCGGATCTTTATTCATCAGCCAAATATTTCCGGCATCAATAAATGCAGCGCCTTTTACAATACTAAAAAGTTTTGCCCTGTATTCGGTACTGAATTCCAACTTCAAATCTCCTGATTGATCTGGTAAATAATTATTTGAAGTTTCAGTATTCAAATAACTTCCGGGTCCAATTGATCGCGCTCTAAAAGCCCTAATACTATTGGTTCCACCAACTACAAATTGCTTGGATGTTGGCAACACACCTGAATTACCATACGGAATTCCGACACCAAGAATGACTCTACTAGCCAACTGACTTTCTTTTCCGAGTTTTAAATAGTGCCTAAAGTCTCCTCGAAATTTTGCATATTGACTAAATGGAACATCAAATATTTTGATCGTATCATTCTTTTTGACATTTGCTCCCGTAATTAAACCTGTGACATTTCCAGCCAAATCAGCTTCTCCACTAAAATAAAACGTATTCTTTTTACGTTTTTGCATTGTATTTGTATAGGTATAGGTATACGTTGGTCCAAAAATCAATTGTTTTTCGATCACTTTTTTTAATGATTCATCCTCTTCAGCATCCGCTAAATATTCTGCCGTGACATGATTTGGACTCACATAAGTAATATCCATCAAATTCAACTGATGTTCTTTTCGGACATTCTCTTTCCACAAATAACCGTATGACGCTTTAAACGAATTTAAAGCATACAATTGCGTTCTATTTTGATATTCGTATCTCACTGTTGCTTTGGTTCTCGGCACATATTCACTCGAGCCTTCAACATGAAAAAATGGAACAATAAATCTCGGCCAGGTTAAACTGGTTTCTGTTCCCACCTTATAAATATTTTTACCGTTATTCGTTCCGGAAAGCTGAAAATCGGCTCCTCCAAAAACAGAAACGGTCAGCAATTCTGCTCCTCGAAATAAATTTCTGTTGTTCCAATTTACATTAAGTTCTGTACCGGTATAACTGGCCGAATTCGTTTTCCCTAAAACCTCAACACGGATAAATTTCTTTGGCAGTAGCGTTAAATAGTAATACGAATCTAAAGTCTTCGGTAAACTTTCCGAAGGTTTAAATTCATTCTTTACAAAACTAAACGTTCCGAGGTTGACAAATCGATTCAACGTCAAATTATGGTCTTTTCTGTTATATAAATCTCCTTTTTTGAAATAAATGGCACGATCAAAAACTCTGGGTTTAAAAGTATCAGCGGTATCGATAATAGTAAAATCTTTGTACTGAACCACATCTTCCGGCTTGTATTTCAAACTATCTTTTGAAATAGAAAAGTTTGGATACACGATGATTTTATTAATCTTATAAGCTGTAAGTGCTTTTGGCGGTGCATCAGCTTTTATTACCAGTTTAATTTTTACTTCATGATCTCCTTTTGTACTATCAACCTGCGCTAAAATATAATCTGGATTAAAGTAATAATAGCCGCGTTCTTTAAGTCTGGCGTCAATACGTTCGCGTTCAGATTTAATAACATCCAAATCATAAGGTTTACCTACTTTCAACAAACTTCTTCGACTTGATCTTCCAATTATTCTTGACATTGCCAGAGAATCATCAGGAAAAGTCACACTTTTAATAATGTATTGTTTTTTGGGTATTACAGTATATTCTGCAGTTGCTCTTTTATTTTTAGCTGTAGAATCGGCGCTGACACGCGTTTTAAAGTAACCGCGATTTTCAGTAAAATTTCGCAAAACGGATGCATTATAATCTAAATCAACTTTACTGAAAAGCACTGGTGGTTCACCCACTTTTGTACGTAACCAATAGCGAAATCCTTTTTGTTTTTTAGGTTCTCCGGCAATATTATAAAACCATAATTTAGGTCGCAATCCTAAAAAGCCTTTGTTTGGTTTAGGACGCAACAATCCTTCCAGCTCTTTCTCCAGTTCTTTTCTTTCCTTCTTTTTTATAACAGAATCTTTCACTGTCACAGAACCACCTGTGTACAATAATTCGCCTTCTGGCAGATATTTTGTATTACTGCATCCAAAAACAAAAAATAAGGATAGCGCAATAAAATACCTGATATATTTCGTTCTCCTATTATTATGTTTTTTGTTCATCTCCTTCTAATTGATTTTCGTCTTTTTCTTTATCCTCTTTCTCTTTTTGCTTTTTCTTTTCTTTACGCAGTTTCTCTTCTCGAATCATTTCTTTTTCTGCTAAAGTGCGATGAAACAGTTCTCTGAATTTATTGTAACTCATCGTAATAATAAAAGCAACTCCGGTTTCAATAACCTGACCTTCTACCGCCACCTGATACTCATTTTTTCGATAAGCGCGAAGCATATAACGGCCGTCTTTGGTCAACTGATAATCTAGTGCGACGTCTCCGGCAATATTGGTACTTTCTTCATTAGCTCTTTCCTGGCCTTCGACTGCGAAACTGCTTCCAACTGTAATTTTTAATCTGTCATCCAATAATTTTTTAGAAATTCCGACATTTAAATCCGTTCTGTCTTCTCTGGTTCCTGAAGTGTAATCGTCTGTAGATTCCAGATCAAATTCTAACTGAACTCCAGTGATTAATTCTCCAGCTAAATCGTTCAATTGCTGAGACAGAATTTTGCTCACACTTTGTCTGGCCAATGACTCTGCACTTGTTCCACCACTTTCGCTCGCAAACGGATTTTCACCAATAAATCTGTTCAATAATAAAAGAGCAAAAACTTGTTTGTTTAATTCGGCCGGCTCTTGTCGCAATTGTTCTAATTTTTGCTGTGTAGTTTCTACGATCGCAGAGGACACATCATAATTTCCGTCTGGCAAAACAATATCAAATGTGATTTCCGGCTTCATTAGTTCGCCATTCATTTTCAATAAAGTCTGAAATGGTATTTTTTGTTTATAGGTGTTTTTAGTGGTTTGAGATTCACTTCCTAACTGATTTCCGAGTAAATCGATTGGTGCCGCTTCTACTTTGTAAATCGCCGTAATATTTACATTCGCCATCGTTGGTTCACCGTTCCAGATAATGTAACTTCCTTTTTGTATATTGAATTTTCTTCGGATCATGTTGAAATTCATTTCATACGCACCATCCGAGAATTCATATTTACCTGTTAAAGTTGTTTTTCCTGAAGGATCAATTCCACCTGTCAATTCCGCTTCGCCTTTTAGATTCAAATAATCGCCGTTTCCTTTATCAATTACCAATGTAAGATCAGCTTCTTTATCTATTGAAATCGCAACATTCACGTCCATACCAAGCAATTCAGACTGATCCAGTTTTGCTTTCATTTCAGCTGTTTGTCTGAGGTACACATTGTCTTCGTCTACAAACTCGACAATCCCTTCTCGGTCTGCAATTGATGGATCGGACTGTGGCAAAACAACTGAAAATTTAGTTTCGTCCTTGATTTTGATAGTACCGCCAACAACAGGATTTTCAAGTGTTCCTTTAATGTTCAGTTTGGTATCTAAAATCAAATCTCCATAAAACAAATCGTTGTCTTTCTCCTTAGAATGAATCGCTCTAAAATCATCTGCGACAACGGTCAGGCCAAAATCAAAATTGGTATAATCTGCCGATTTAATGGTTCCGTTTATCGTCAGTTCATTATCGTTTTCATCATGGAAAGTAAAAGAATCAAAAGTAATTACATCATTTTGAAGCGTTATTTTCTCTTGTTTTGTTTTAAAAAACGAATCGAATTTTGCTACTCTGAAACCTGTATCATTAAAATTCAACTCTCCATTTACTTTTGGTGCGCTGGCGTTTCCTGTAATTTTGAAATTACCAGATAAATATCCGGTTCCTTCTTTAATATTATCCATACTGAAACCCTGAATACTTTTAATATTTAGTTTATTCAAATCTAGATTAAAATCAAGGTTTCCATCTGCAATAGCGTATGTTCCAGTCAAGTTTACGTCATTATCTTCTCCTGTCAGTGTGACATTGGCGTTCAATACATTATTGGTTTTATTATCCACTTTTACCGCAATATCACCCACTGGTTCACCTTTAAAAGCAAAATCATCAATTTTTATGTCTGATGTAAAAGTTGGTTTTGTCATTACATTTTCAGCAACAGCATTTCCATTGATCAAACCTTGCATTAACAATTTATCTTTTTTGACGATATTCATAATCGTCTCGATTTTGAAATTTACAAAATCAACTTGTAATGGCGCATTATCCGGAGTTCCCTGCGATTGAATTTTAAGTTCATTTCCGGAATTTACTAAAAAAAACTTATTGATATAAAGTCTTTTGGGTCCAAATTCAACAACATTTTCTGGATCGATATTCCATTTATCATAATTCAGCACAAAGTTTTCTGCATCAATTTTGAAAATGTTTTTAGAATCTTCTGCTTTAAATTCACCCGCAATAAAATACTGTTGTTTGTCTTTTGCATCTTTTACTTCCAATGCATAATCCAAAATATTATTTTCGATTTTTCCAGATAAACTTGTGAACGGAATTTTCAAAGAACCGCTTTCAATTGTGGCTACGGAAATCTGATATTCCAAGGCATTTTCTTTGGCTTCGATATTGATTTTTCCGTCAGCGATTGTATTATCCCCATAAACAATTCTTGGAATCGTTCCTTTAATTTCTAAAGAATCGGTTACGTTATTGTATTTTCCTTCGATTTTTAAAGGCTCTAAACCCGTTAATTTTGGAACTAATTTAAAAAGAACGGGATCATTGTCAACCGTCAATGTAAAAGCCAAACGCTGTTCATCCGATTCACCATTTACTTTCGGATTCTTTAAATCGATGTACTTTGACAATGATTTTTTTACGGCCGAAGCCAAAGTGGTCAATTTGTATTTTCCATCGACTTCAGCTTTCAAAAACTGAGATGAAATTTTAATATTATTTCGGCTTTCATCAGAGAAAGCAATTACTCTAATGGAATCTAAAACAATTGGTTCTTTGTCCTGTAAAACCTGAATATTAGAAAGAAACACCTTTCCGTTTAAAAAATCCGGATTGCTATTGGCAATATCTGCATCAACATTTCCACGCAGTTTCATTGGTCCGGCATGAAGATGCAGTTTTTCTAAATCGGCTATATCCAGATTTAATTTTAATTGAACAGATGGATATTTATCTTTTGTATTTCCGCTCGCGACTAAATCAAAATTCAAATTCGGGTCTTTCATTCCGGATTTTACTGCGAACGAACCGTTTTCAATATTTCCTTTTAAAGCTAAATCTCTATAGGTATATTTATTGAAAACAGCTTTCTGAACCAAACCGTCAAAATTGGCCTGTGCCGTTTTTGGATCTAAACCTTTGCCTTTTACTTTCGCTTTAAGCGTAATTTTTCCGATCGAATCGTTTTTGATTAATCTACCTAAATTAAAATCCAATAAATAAACAGTCGCATCGTATTTCTCTCTTTTCTTAACGCGTTGGTCAAATAAAGCATCTATTTTTGCATTTCCGAAACTACTGTTTAAAGCTAAATTCGTTTTGAAATTCTGAACTGAACCTTTGAATTTGCCCTGTAAACTCAATTGAGAAGGCAATTGAATATTTTTCGGAATTGTTCCCGCCGGCACAAATCCATAAATATCTTTTGAAGTACTTGAAAGTTTCTTAATATCTAAATCGTAATACGCTTTTTGAGCATCAGGCAAACCTTTAATCTTCCCCGAAAGGGAAACTTTTGTGGTGCCGATTCCGCTCATTTCAAACTGCGGAATATTCAAATCTTTCACTTTTCCGCTCAAGCGGGTATTTAAATACAAAATCGCATTCGGATTACTTTTAAACGGATTTGTTTTCTGTAAATCTGGAGCAAATAATAAAATGTCTTTAAACCCAATTTTCGATTGATTCAAATTCGCATCCAGACTCAGATTCGCAATATCCTTTTTTAAAGCGTCAAGCGAATGATAGGCCACTTTTATTTTATTTTGAAGAAGCGTTTGCGGTGTTCTTAAATAAAAATTCTCTAAAGACGCATTTTTAGGACCGTAAAAGAAATTGGTTTTTAAAGACTGAATCTGCAATCCGCTTTTATCGTTTACGGCAAGTGCTTTTATATTTCCTGAAATTGTATCATTCCCATAATATAATTTCTCGGCCTTAAAATTGAATTTATCCAAATCCATATGGCTGTAATCAATTCCTTTTGAAACAGGTTTTGATTGCATATCATCAAATTTGAAAGCGATATTTTCTAAATTGACATCGGCCAGTTTTACTTTCCAGCCCGATTGTTTGATTGCCGTTGTATCTAAACTCGGTGCCTGAATTTGTTTGTCTTTTGCACCCAAACGCAAATTACCTTTTAGATTTTTTACTTCAAAAGTATCAAAATCCAGGAACTGATGGTTCATATCAATTTTATTGACTGACAAATCCAGATTGCCCAGTTTGATTCCGGAGTCTAATTTTGAATCTTTATTATCATATAAAAGATCAATTTGTGATAAACTGATTTTTCGAAGTTTTAAACTAAAGTCTTTTCTTTTTGAAATTGTATCAACCGTTTTTACTGAAACTTCAGCGATTTTCTCAACAACATCCTGATTCAAAACTACTTTTAATCCTTTTAAAGCAATATTCGGAATATCAAAATTCATTTTGTCCAAATCGAATTCTTTGAATTTCGTATCAAAATGCGTCAGTTTTACGCGAACATCATTTTTAGAATAATCGTCTTTAAAATTGAATTTGATGTTATCGAGATTTACTTTTACAACCGATATTTCAAAAGGCTTACTATCGGGGTCTTTTGGTTTTTCAGGTTCCTTTGATTCGAAAGCTTTTATGATATAATCAAAATTGAAAACACCTCCCTTATTTCTGGAAATATTGACTGTAGTATTTTCTAAAGAAACCGAGTTGATTTCCAATTCACTGCTGACCAATTTAAACAAGTCGACATCAACCACTAAACGTTTACCAGCCAGCAAGGTATCTTTCTTTTGATCTTCAAAATAAAAACCTTCCAAGACTACATCTTTTGGAAATTTAATCGAAATATGATCTAATGCAACTTTAGTTTTGATTTTATCATGCAGATAGGTTATCGCTTTGTCCTTAACGAAATTCTGCACGGACGGCACCTGAATTAATATAACAACTAGAAGTAAAAGTGCAATTATAGAGCCCACGCACCAAAGCAGTATACGTAGTGTTTTTTTAAGAAAATGAATTGTTTTGGTATTCATACGTCAATAAAACACGTTAGATTAAAATTGCGTTATTATAAGGCTGTTTCTCTACAGTTTACAAAATTGAAAAATTTAAACTTTAACAATTTACACAATTTCGACCAAATATTCTAGAATTTTATGGACAAATAATTATTTTCCTACTTTTGAGACTTTGCCACGAAGGTGCTAAAACAGTAAGAAATTGTTTTTAGAATTTGATATTTGGCCATTTTTCGCCTAATGCATGTATTTTTTGCCGAAGTTTAGAAAGGAATTTTTGATGCTGTTCTGATTCAGGATTGAAGCTTCTGTGGCGTAGGCTTTTTTGAATTTCTGAGATTTCCTGCATTACAGAAATACTTTCTTCCGTCATATAATTTTCACTGAATTTATGCCAGATATAATCAATAGCAACCTGATTGGGGTGCAACATATCCTCGGCGTAAAAGCGATAATCACGAAGTTCATCCATCATGATTTCGTAGGAAGTGAAATAATTGTGAATTATAAATTGTGAACTGTAAATTTTTAAAACCTGATGCAATGCTGTAAACAAATGTGATTTACTTAGTTGATTTTCTGCAAAGCCGTCTTTGATGTGGCGTACGGGTGAAATCGTAAAAATGAAATTTACGTTGGGGTTTATAGTCTGAATTAAATCGATTGTATTTTGAATGCTTTTCTGAATCACATCAGTCGGCAATAATTCTTTTGAGAATTGTTTTTGAGGGACTTTATGACAATTGGCAACAACCTCTTCACTTTCCAGATTTCTGTAGATCCAGGATGTTCCATATGTAATAATAATGTGAGTTGCTTCTTTTAATTTCTTATTCGTTTCTGAAATCGCTTTATTTAAAGTTTCAAGTAATTCTTGTCGGTCTGAATTGCTTAAATCCGAATGTACTTCAAAAGAATGCCAACGTTCATTATGAAAGAAAACGTCTTTTTCTGTAAACCATTTTTCCTGAACCGTTCTTTCAATTACTTTTTCAATGGAGAGCGGATTAAAAATAATTCCAAAAGGATTTGTTTCATTCTGAAATTTAAAATAATCGAATTTCTCCGCCATATTTTCGACAAAACAAGAACCAAAAGAAAGTACTTTCGAATTATAATCGATTGGATTATTAGATTTTGATAGCGGGATTTGGGTTCTGAATTGCATGACTTTGAATTGAAAAACGAATTTCACGAATTTTCATCAATAAAAAAACCAAATACAGAAGTATTTGTTTTTTGTACTTTATTTTTCCGGGTGTGTTTAATGAATAATCTCTAAACTAGAAATAACTTATCTGATTATTAAAAAATGAGGTTGGGTATATTTAGCACCTATTCTTGCTCATAATAATATTGTGCTGTCCATTTTAATTCGCCTTCTTTATCAAAACATTTACTTTGGGTTGGAAAATCATTTTCGTTGTAAGCATAAGTAAAAGTATCCAAATATCCGTCCCCAGATAATTTAGTAATATTATTAAATGATGATTGGTAATCTTTATCTGTTAGAAGATTCATCCCTGTAATATTCTTTAAAGGATTATTTTTTGTATCATATTCACATGTATAAATTGACTCTGAAATAGAAGTTCTCAGTTCCGATTTTAATAAATTTCCTTCTTTATAGGTAAATGTCCCAAAAAGATCAAATTCTATTTCCTCTCCCGTCTCTTCAATGACAGTAAATTGCTCAGAATAAACAATGCCTGTTTTATAATTATATTTAATTCTACTTAAATAACCGCCGTTATTTGGATATTTATCAGTTTTTGAAGCCAGCTTTCCGTCGATATATTTATATTCTGTCTCAAATGTTAGTTGTTTATTTGCTGAAAACATTTCTTTTTTTGTTATAAAATCCCCTTCATAAGTATAGATAGCGTATGTACCATCATTATAAGTCTCACTTTTAATATGGTTACCATCATACTTAAAATCTACAGAAGAATACGCGCCAGTTGAAAGAGTCACATACACAATTTTTGTTAGTTTGGATTTTTTTATAAAAATCTCACTAGAATCATCACTTGAGCAAGAGGTTAAGACAAATGTCATGATTCCAATAAGGTATAAAATTTTCTTCATTTTAAATAGGTTATATAATAGTAGGAAATTTAGGTGCTGAATTGTAAAAGATTATTTTGCGTAAATTTTGATTGTTTTTACAAACAAAAAAAGCCAGAAGTTCATTTACTCCTGACTTTAATTTATAACTTCTATTTTAATATATTAATAGAAATATTCTGAGGTATAATCATCTCCTTCTACATTATCAATACTCGTTTCAGGGTAACCTGCTTCATTGTATTTATAGCTGTAAGTAGACCAAACATCTCCATCAGCAGTATCAGAAATTTCGTTATGAAAAACGCCAGTTCCTTCACCATCAACAAAAGAAATTTTATCTAATCCTAAAATGTTTTTAGCTGCATTGTTTTTACTGTCGTAAACATATTTATGATCTGGTGAATTTGTACTTGTAATTTCAGATACATCTCCATTAGCAAATGTAATTGTAGATGTTCCACTAGCATCTGTTTGAGTTTTGTCATCACCACTGTATGATTGGACCGAAATTGTCCCATTTGAATTAAATGTGTAAACTTCTTTGTACCCTCTTAACTCATCATTATCATATTCAACTCTTAAAAAAGTTGCTAATTTTCCATCAGTATAAGTAAATGTATTTGTTTGCTCTACTGTTCCGTCAGGAAGTTTAAATTCAATCTTAGTAATTAAATCTCCAGTATAAGTGTAATGCATGTTTATTTCTTTAGCATCATCAATCACACTTACAATCTTATTTCCGTCATATGTATAATTTACTGTTGTTTTCCCGCCTGTGCCAGTTAAAACTACTTTTTTAAGTAAAATCGCGTCAGAATCGGAAGAAGAAGAGTCATCACTAGAACAAGAAGTTAGTAATAAGGTTAAAGCACTAAAAAGGCATAAAATTTTTTTCATTTTGATTTAGGTTAAATTTATAATTACCGCAAACGTAATACAACCCTAAATCAAAACCTTACGGGATTCCACATTAAAAATATATAACACAACTCAAGCACCAGTTAAAACACTAAAAAACAAGCTACTTAGAAAATAAATGAATTTAAAAAAAACAAAATACCATACAAAAAATTAGTCTTTTTCTTCTTTTTTTTGAAATGTTATAAAATATGTTCCGAAAAAAATAAAGTAGTCAAGACATAAAAAAAACACTGCCAAATTTCATTTGTGAAAAATTATACATTTATAATAACAAAAACCTCCGTTATTGAGGCATTGCCTTTTACTTTTATTTATCTCGTAAGTGTATTCAATTTCATATTCTATTGATTTACCTTCACCTGTAAATGATGTTTGTTTTGTTGGATAATCTTTATCATTATAAATATAACTTGTCAAATAAACACTCGAATCAGGTAATACACTATCTGTTCTTGTAATTTTTAATATATTATTTGTCGAGCATTCCGTTTCTTTTAATAACAAATCAAGTCCCAAAATATTTTTAAGAGTTTTTCTTTTTGGTATCATATTCATAAACTCTGGTTGAAACAGAAACGCCATATTTAAACTGATCTTTAACAAGGTTACCATCTTTATAATTAAGACTGCCTTCACTACTTTTTGTTTCTAAATTAGTATCAGGATTAATTGAGAGTTTATATATTTTATTTTGATAATGGGATTGGGTTATGAATTAATGCGGCTTCAAATCCATTTATCACGCAAAAAAAATCTCCAGCATCAAATAATTGATTACTGGAGATTTTTTCGACAAAAACTAATTAATAAACAATCTCTAGTTTCTCAGAATCAATAGCATCTCCTACAAAAGATTCTATAAGAAAATTACTATCATTATATTTATTAGTTGTCGTTGTAGATACAGTTTTATCAGCATTCCCATCACTATCATAAGTTACAATAGTATTTGTTACTGTATTATTTACTGATGAAAAATCAAAATTATCATCTAAGTCCAATAAAAGCTTTACGCCTGTAATATTTGTAAAAGGGCTTTTCTTATCATCAAATGTACTTGTAATTTTTTCTTTTAGACCGTTAACATATTCTGTCGAAACCAAATTTCCGTTTGAAAAAAAATAAGTAGTAGTAGTGTCGTATGGAATCTCTACATTATTTATTATATCAGATACTTTTGAAGTAATTGCACCATTTGCATTATAAACGAAAGTTAGTTTTTCCTGAATAGTTTTATCAGATTCTCTTACAGTAATTTTAGAAGCTAATTTACCTCCTTCATATGCATAAACTTCAGTAACTTGTAAAATACCCGATTTATAAGACTCAACTTTTGTAATAACTTCTCCTGTATAAGTATAAACAGATCTTGAAGCATCAGAAAGTGCAATATCCTTCAATTTATTACCATCGTAAGTTATAGTGTAGGTAAGACTTCCTGATTCTCCATTTTCAACAGTTGTTTCAACTATTTTTTTGGGCAATAATGTTTCAGATGCTCCATCTGTCGAAGAATCGTCGCTAGAACAAGAAGAAATAAGCACCATTGATAAAGCGCTAAAAAGGCATAAAATTTTTTTCATTTTGATTTGGGTTAAATTTATAATTACTGCAAACGTAATACAACCCTAAATCAAAACCTTACGGGATTCCGCATTAAAAAAAATAATGACTCCAGCAATTTCTAACACATTAAAAACAAACAACATACACAAGTGCTGTATTGTACAAAAATAAAAACACACTCAAAATTAAAGAGAAAACACTATTAGTTTTACATTTTAAAAAAATTACATTTTTAATAACAAATAACCATCTCTACAAAGCCAAACTATTCACTACTTTTGCATCTTCTATTTTAATATCCCTTCTATATGAAATTATTATATTTGTATATAATCAAACATAAAATGCTATTATTTTTTGCTTTGATTATGGCCTCTATAAACATCTGTTTCAGTTTATCTGATTCTATTATTACCGGTAAATTAATGCAGGATTGTGGTGTAGGATTACACAAATATGCAGGAAATGAAATCGGTTTTATTAAATCTTTATCGTTCTGGCTTGGACTTTCGCTTGGTGCTGCAATGGTTTCAAGAATCACCAAAAATTTTCAGGATTATTTCACCAATGTCGTTATTCAGCGCACTGGAGCTCAGATGTATACTGACGGAATTAAAAAATCGCTTGATTTGCCTTTTGCCGAATTTGAAGACCAACGAAGCGGGGAAACTTTGAGTAAACTAACCAAAGTGCGTTCTGATTCTGAAAAACTAATTACACTTTCGATTTCTTTGATTTTTCAAACCGTAATCGGATTTGTATTTGTAATCGTTTATGTTGCCCGAATCGATTATCGCATTTCGATTATCTTTTTAATCACAGCTCCAATTATTGCTTTGGTGAGCTCTTATTTAGGAAAAAAGATTAAAGTTGTTTCTAAGAAAATTGTGAATCAAACTAATGCTTTGGCGGGTTCTACAACAGAAAGTTTACGAAACATTGAGCTTGTAAAAAGTCTTGGATTAACCTATCAGGAAGAGAAACGTTTGAACCTAAATACCTTTAAAATTCTGCATTTAGAATTGGAGAAAATCCGTTTTATCAGAAGTTTGAGCTTTATTCAGGGAACTACCGTTCACTTTCTAAGAACCTGTGTTGTTTTTACTTTGTACTATTTCTTATTTGGAAATAAAATTATTGTAGGTGATTTATTGACCATGGTATTTTTTACTTTTTTCATTTTTGGTCCTTTACAAGAGTTGGGGAATTTCATTATTGCTTTGAATGAAACCAAAGTTTCTATGGAAAACTTCAAAACTTTATTAAGTGCTCCGAAGGAATTCCGCCCAAAAAATCCAAAACACGTTGGAGCAATTCAATCTTTACTTTTTTCTAATGTAAGTTTCCAACATAAAACAGCTAAATTCAAAGCGGTTGAGAACATTAATTTCGACATCAAACAAGGTGAAACCGTTGCTTTTGTTGGACCATCAGGTTCGGGAAAAACAACTTTAGTAAAATTATTGGTCGGATTATATACACCTGCTGAAGGTCAGGTTTTGTATAACGAAATTGATTCAACCGAAATTGACTTATTAGATCTAAGAAAACAACTAGGGTTTGTAACGCAAGATGCACAATTATTCTCTGGTACAATTCGCGAAAATTTATTATTTGTAAAACCAAATGCAACCGATGATGATTTATACGATGCCTTAAAAAGAGCAAGCTGTGAAAAATTATTAAGACGAGCTGAAGATGGTTTAAATACCACAATTGGTGAAGGTGGAATCAAAGTTTCCGGTGGAGAAAAACAACGTTTATCAATCGCCAGAGCTATTTTAAGAAACCCGAATCTATTGATTTTTGATGAAGCAACTTCTGCATTAGATTCTATTACGGAAGAAGAAATTAATGCTACTATTAGAAATATCTCTGATAAAAACAGAATCACGGTTTTAATTGCGCATAGATTATCAACTGTAATGCATGCAGATAAAATATTTGTATTGGAACAAGGAAAAATCATCGAGCAAGGAAAACACGAAGATTTAATTGTTGAAAGAGGTTTGTATTACGCTATGTGGCGTCAACAGATTGGGGAGCGTAAATAAAGGAACTAAGGTTCTAAGTTTTTTAAGCTATGAAATTATAGACTGCAAACAGGAAATGCAATTTCACTTTTAACTCGTCGAAGATTGAAGATAGAAAATTGAATATTGTAAAAAGATAGCCAACGGTTGCAACCGTTGTAACAAAATTCATTATTACGTTGCGCATCCCACGGTTGAAACCATGGGCTAAAAACACAAAAACCCCTTTCATCTTAAATGAAAGGGGTTTTCTTTTATTATTTTAAAGGCATGAAAACCTTAGATCCTTAGCTCTTTAGCTTCTCAGGGCCTTATTTCACAAACTCAATAGCCTTAGCCAAAGCCTCTGCGATTCCGTCAACATTTTTACCTCCTGCAGTTGCGAAGAAAGGTTGTCCTCCTCCTCCTCCCTGGATGTATTTTCCTAATTCGCGAACAACTTGTCCTGCGTTTAGGTTTTTCTCTGCTACTAATTCTTTCGAGATGTAGCAAGTCAGCATTGGTTTTCCTTCTTCAGCTGTTGCTAATACTAAAAATAAATTTTTAGATGAATTTCCTAATTCATACGCTAAGTCTTTTGCTCCTTCCGGATTCAAATCAACTTGTTTTGCCAGGAATTGGATTCCGTTGATTTCCTGCAATTCTTTAGCTAAATCATCTTTCATATTTTTAGCCTTATCTTTTAATAAAGCTTCCAATTGTTTTTTCAATTTAGCGTTTTCATCCTGCAATGAAATAACCGCTTTTATAGGATCTTGTGCATTTTTCAATACACCATTAATTTCTTTTAATTTATCAGCCTGACTTGCAAAATACTCTTTCACAGCATCAGATGTGATCGCTTCTATACGACGGATTCCAGAGGCTACAGCCCCTTCGCTTACAATTTTGAAATACCAGATATCAGCAGTGTTATTTACGTGAATTCCTCCACATAACTCCATACTGTCTCCAAATTTAATTGCACGAACATTATCTCCGTATTTCTCTCCAAACAATGCCATTGCACCTTCTTCAACTGCTTGTTTAAAAGGAACATTTCTTCTTTCGATAAGTGGCAATTGCTCCTGAATTCTAGCATTTACGAAATCTTCAACTTGCTGTAATTCTTCGTCCGTTACTTTTGAAAAATGAGAGAAGTCAAAACGTAAATTTTTCTGGTTTACCAAAGATCCTTTTTGCTCCACATGCGTTCCTAAAATATGACGCAATGCCTGGTGCATTAAGTGTGTAGCAGAGTGGTTTGAAGAAGAACTTTTACGAATCGTTTTGTCTACAACAGCTCTGAAAGTTTCAGATAAATTATTTGGCAAATCTTTCGCGAAATGAATGATTACGTTATTCTCTTTTTTAGTATCAAAAATATAGATTACATCTCCGTTTGAAGCTTCAAAATATCCTTTATCACCTACTTGTCCTCCACCTTCCGGATAAAAAGGTGTCATGTTGAATACGATTTGGAAAACTTCACCGTCTTTAGCGCTTTCTACTTTACGGTAACGTGTAATTTTTACAGTCGCTTCAGTGTGGTCGTAACCAATGAATTCTTCATCTTCATCGTCAATCAAAATTTGCCAGTCTCCTGCTTTTACTTTTGAAGCCGCACGAGAACGCTCTTTTTGTTTTTGCAATTCCGATTCGAAGCCAGCTTCATCTAACTGCAATCCTTTTTCTGAAAGAATCAAAGCTGTTAAGTCGATTGGAAAACCGTACGTATCAAATAATTCAAATGCTTTTTTACCAGAAATTGTTGTTTCTGCAGAATTTGAAATGATATTTTCCAACAAAATTAAACCTTGGTCTAATGTTCTTAAAAATGAATTTTCTTCTTCTTTAATTACGTTAGCACAAAGTGATTTTTGTGTTCTGATTTCCGGGAAAGAACCTCCCATTTGCGTACTTAAAACTTCAACCAATTTATAAATAAATGGTTCTTTTATGTCTAAGAAAGTAAATCCGTAACGAATTGCACGGCGCAAAATTCTACGAATTACATAACCCGCTCCGGTGTTAGAAGGCAACTGACCATCGGCAATAGCAAAAGCTACGGCACGAACGTGATCTGCAATAACACGAATGGCGATATTTACTTTTTCCTCCGCTTCGTTAGAAGCTTTAATTGTATATTTTGTTCCAGTAATGGATTCAATTTCTTTGATCAGCGGTGTAAAAACGTCTGTATCATAGTTTGATTGTACATTTTGTAAAACCATACACAAACGCTCAAATCCCATTCCGGTATCAACATGCTGTGCAGGTAATTTTTCTAAAGAACCATCAGCTTTACGGTTGAATTCCATGAATACATTATTCCAGATTTCAACTACGTGTGGATGATCATTATTTACTAAATCTTTTCCAGGAGTCACTGCTTTTTCCTCAGCAGAACGAATATCAACGTGAATTTCAGAACAAGGTCCGCATGGTCCCTGATCTCCCATTTCCCAGAAATTATCTTTTTTATTTCCAAGTAAAATTCTGTCTTCAGCAATTAAAGTTTTCCAGATATCGTAAGCTTCCTGATCAAAAGGAACGTTTTCTTCTTCGCTTCCTTCAAAAACAGTTACGTACAAAATGTCTTTATCAATTTTGTACACTTCTGTCAATAATTCCCAAGCCCAATTGATAGCTTCCTTTTTGAAATAATCACCAAAAGACCAGTTTCCTAGCATCTCAAACATAGTGTGGTGGTACGTATCTATACCAACCTCTTCAAGATCATTATGTTTTCCTGAAACACGAAGACATTTTTGCGTATCGGCAATTCTTGGACTTTTTGGAGTTCCGTTTCCTAAAAAATATTCTTTAAACTGGGCCATACCCGAGTTGTTGAACATTAAGGTTGGGTCATCTTTAAGTACAATAGGAGCTGAAGGAACAATTGTATGTCCTTTACTCTCGAAAAAATCTAAAAATTGCTTACGTACGTCTTGTGATTTCATATTTAATTAAGAAAATGTATCTTTTTTATTAATGGGTCAATTTATGAGTGTGCCAATTTGATAATGTGTCAATTAGATAATTCTTATTTAAAATTTATCTCCGTCAACAATAAATTACCCTATTACTACATTATCTAATTGACTCAATTATCTAATTATCTAATTGCTTTTTAACTTAAAAAAAAGAGGCGAACAACTGAAACATTTACTAAATTTGTTCGACTAACTTATTTTACAAGCTGCAAAAATAGGGTATTTTAAAATATGGCGAAAGTAAAATATTATTACGACTCAGAAAATCTGGCTTATACAAAAATAAAAACCAGAAAAAGGGCGAAAATTGGCTATGGATTGCTCTTTTTATTAGCCTCGGCACTGTTTGGTTTCCTGGTTTTTGTTCTTTTAATTAACACTCCTTTTTTTGAAACGCCAAAAGATCGTTTACAGGCACGTGAAATTGAAAATTTAAAATTGCAATATGCTATTCTGAATAAAAAAATGGATGAAATTGATGATGTAACCGAAGCATTAGAAAACAGAGACAATAATATTTACAGAGTTTATTTTAATAAAACAGAAATTCCGGATTCTATAAGAAAAGCTGGATTTAGGGATCCTAAAAGATATAAAGATTTAGAAGGCTATAACAATTCGCAATTGGTTTTGAATACCACAAAACGAATTGATAAACTGTCAAAAGAATTAGCGATTCAGTCCAAATCATTAGATGAAATTTTGAAATTAGCCAGCGTAAAAGGCAATTTGTTATTGGCAATTCCGGCGATTCAGCCCGTTCAGAATGAAAATTTAAAACGTGTTGCTTCTGGATTTGGATATCGAATTGATCCTTTCACGAAAGTGCGAAAAATGCACAACGGAATGGATTTCACCGCCAATACCGGTTCTCCGGTTTATGCAACAGGCGATGGTGTTGTAGCAAGAGCTGATAATTCGGCTTCCGGATTTGGAAATCATGTGGTAATCAGGCATGGTTTTGGCTATGAAAGTTTGTACGCGCATTTGAGCAAGTACAATTGCCGACCGGGGCAAAAAGTAAAACGGGGCGATGTTATTGGTTACGTAGGAAGTACCGGAAGATCTGAAGGCCCGCATTGCCATTATGAAGTTCATAAAGATGGAAAGGTCGTAAATCCGCTGAATTTTTATTACGGAAATATTTCGGCTGTAGAATATGTGGCGATTTCACAAATGGCAAACCAGGAAAACCAATCATTAGATTAATACTTTAAAAAGTGTTATTTTTGGATTAAAATAGAAAATTAAAAAACATGCATATTGAGCTTTCAAAGGATAAGAGATATTACAGCATTGGCGAAGTAGCCAAAGCTTTTAATGTCAATGCATCATTGATACGGTTTTGGGATAGTGAATTTGATATTTTGAAACCTAAAAAGAATGCCAAAGGCAACAGAATGTTTACGCCAGAAGACATTACCAACCTGCAACTGATCTATCATTTAGTTAAAGAAAGAGGTTTTACGTTAGAAGGTGCGAAAACACATTTAAAAGAAGGACAAAAGAAAACATTAGATAAATTCGAAATAATACGTAAATTAGAGACCATAAAAACACAATTAAACGAAATAAAGAACGAATTATAATAATAAATCAAAAACTAACAAACTTAAATTAAATACACATGAAAAGATTTTTGCCTTGGATTATTGGAGCTGTTGTTATCATTGGAATATACATGTGGGCTTCTGGAATTTATAATAAAGCAGTAACACTTGATCAGGAAGTGAAAGAAAGCTGGGGAAATGTTAACACTGCATATCAAAGGAGAAATGATCTTATCCCAAATATAGTTAGTACTGTAAAAGGATATGCTGAACATGAAAAAAGTACTTTAACAGCTGTAATTGAAGCTCGTGCTAAAGCCACTGGAATTACAATTGACCCATCAAACGTTACTCCGGAACAATTAGCTGCATTCAATTCAGCACAATCAGGTGTTTCCTCTTCATTATCTAAATTATTAGTGAGTGTTGAGCAATATCCAAACCTGAAAGCAAATGAAAACTTCTTGAAATTACAAGACGAACTAGCCAGTACAGAAAATCAAATCTTAACAGCCAGAACCCGTTTTAATGAAGCTGTTAAACCTTATAACAATAACATTAATACTTTCCCAAGAAATATATTAGCTGGAATGTATGGTCTTAAAGAAAAACCATATTTTGAAGCTTCTACAGGAGCAGATAAACCAGTTGAAGTAAAATTCTAAAAAAATAATATTTTCGATTCATGATTTTAGATTTCAGTTTAGTCGGGAATCTAAAATCTAACATCTAATATCTAAAATAATTTCAATGTCACAAGTAGAAGATTTTTTATCCAAAGAAGATGAACAAATAATTGTTGAAGCCATTCGCGTGGCCGAAAAAAATACTTCTGGCGAAATTAGAGTACATATAGAAAAAACAAGCTCTAAAGCTCCTCTTGATAGAGCTTTAGAACTTTTTCATGAATTGAAAATGGATGAAACCCAATTACAAAATGGTGTTTTATTTTATTTTGCTGTTGAAGATAAAACCTTTGCTATTTGTGGCGATAAAGGCATCAACGATGCTGTTGCTGATGATTTTTGGGATTGTACCAAAGACGCAATGACAGTACAATTTAAAGCAGGAAACTTTAAGCAAGGAATTGTTGACGGGATTTTAAACGCCGGTGAACAATTGAAAAAATACTTTCCGTGGTCTGAAGAAGACACTAACGAATTATCTAACGAAATCTCAAAAGGATAAATAATGAAAATTTCCAAAAACAAAATATCTAAGTCAAAAGGAATTTTTACATTATCCTTTCTATTAATAGCCCTTTTTACCACCAATTGTATTTTTGCGCAGTTTACAATTCCGGAAAAACCAAGTTTTCAGACTTCGGTTTATGATTATGCCAACATTTTAAGTTCTACTGAAAAAGCACAATTAGAAGAAAAACTAGTTCGCTATTCAGATTCCACTACAACTCAGATTGTAATTATTACTATCGAAAGTTTAAAAGGCGAAGACGTAAGCCAACTGGCTACAAAATGGGGACAAACCTGGGGAATTGGAGGAACGGCAAAAGACGATAACGGTGTTGTAATTTTATTGGCGAAAAATGAGAAAAAAATTGCCATTAATCCGGGATACGGAGTTGAAGATCGTTTAACGGCTGGAATTGGCGGAACTATAATTAGAAATATTATTATTCCGGAGTTCAAAGCAGGAAGTTTTTACAACGGTCTTGACAAAGGAACTGATGCTATAATTGATGTTTTTAAAGGAAAATTCAAAGGCGAAAGAAAACAACAATCCAAAGGAAAAAGTTTTCCAATATTACCTTTCATTGTTATTGTTGTAATTGTATTAATTTTACTGTCTCGAAACAAAAGAGGCGGTGGAGGAAATTCTGGCAACAACGGCGGTGGCGGCCCTAGCCTTCTTGACGTTATTATTCTAAGTAATCTTGGAAGAAGCGGTGGAGGATTTGGCGGTTTCGGCGGAGGATCATCCGGTGGTGGTTTTGGCGGCGGAGGCGGTGGCTTCGGTGGAGGATTTGGCGGAGGCGGATTCTCAGGCGGAGGTTCTAGCGGAGGCTGGTAGAGTCTTTTGTTTCAAGTTTATTTTGTTTCAAGTTTAAGTTCAAGTTTTATGCTGAAATCCGTTTTCAGTTTTAAAACTCCTAATTCACAATTTATAATTCATAACTAAAGATAGATGTTATCACATAAAGCAAAATACGCCCTTAAGGCCTTACTTTATCTAGCAGAACAAGACGAAAATCACATTTCCAGAACGATAGAAATTGCTGATGGCGCTAACATTCCTAAAAAGTTTTTAGAACAAATTTTATTGGATCTAAAACGAGGACGTTTTGTAAGTAGTAAGCAAGGAAAATTTGGCGGTTATTATCTGATAAAATCTAAAAACGACATTACTTTGGCTGAAATTCACCGTTTATTTGACGGTGCAATTGCACTTTTACCTTGTGCTTCTTTAAATTTCTACGAACCTTGTTCTGATTGCAAAACCGAGTCGGAATGCAGTCTGCGTCACGGTTTACTTCTTATTAGAGACAAAACTTTGAAGGCAATGGAAGGCATTACAATCGCCTCATTGGTAAAGAAATAAAAAAATATTCTCTTAACCCTATCGATTTAATAGAATTTGTATATATTTGCCAAAAATAATTAACAAATCATTTACAAATTTTTAACCCATGAAAGTACATTCCAGTAAATCAGGTGTAACAAAAAATCTTTTGCAAAGTAATTATAGTCCATTCACAAGTGTGAAAAACAATTCATTTATGATGTGTATGTGTTGGTAAAAAGTTTTTTTTTAATTTAAATTCTACTAATTACATATACTTAATATAAAAATGAAAAATCTATATAAAATATCACTTACAAGTATCTTTTTACTACTAGCCTTTACCACGTCATACGCACAAAATATTGAAGGTGTAGTAACAACATCAGAAAACATCCCATTAGAAGCAGTTAACGTTGTTATTAAAGGAACAACTTTCAGTACCAGTACCGATCCAAGTGGAAAATTTTCAATCGATACCAAAGGAAAACTTCCCGTAACAATATTAGTCCAATACGTTGGTTATAAAACTACAGAAATAGAATTGGATGCGATACCAGCAACTCCATTATTAGTCACTTTAAAAGAAGAAAATGAACTTGTAGAAGTTGTGGTTTCTTCAAGACGTAGAATCGAAAAAGTTCAGGATGTGCCGATTGCGATCTCTGTTATAACAGGAAAACAAGCAGAACAAACTGGTGCCTTTAACGTGAATCGTATTAAAGAATTAGTTCCTTCTGTTCAGTTATATTCATCAAACCCAAGAAATACAGGAATTAATATTCGTAGCCTTGGTTCTCCATTCGGGTTAACAAATGACGGAATCGATCCGGGAGTTGGTTTCTATGTTGATGGTGTTTATTACGCTCGTCCGGCTGCTACAACTCTAGACTTTATTGATGTAGAACAAATCGAAGTATTACGTGGACCACAAGGATCCTTATTTGGTAAAAACACAACTTCAGGAGCTTTTAACATCACAACCCGTAAACCAAGTTTCACTACTGGTGCTGACTTTGAAGTAAGTTATGGAAATTACAACTTTTTGCAGGCTAAGGCATCTGTAACAGGAGCTTTAGGTAAAAAAGTGGCAGGACGTATCTCTTTTTCTGGTACACAACGTGATGGTTTAATTGACAATGTAGTTACAGGAAGACCAACTAATACATTAAACAATCAGGGAATTAGAGGTCAATTGCTTTGGACTCCAACAGTAAATACTAATATTATATTAGCAGCCGATATAACAACACAGCGTCCTGACGGATATGCACAGGTTATTGCAGGTGTTGCCCCTACTCAAAGAGCCGCTTACCGTCAGTTTGATGCGATTATAAAAGATTTAAATTATCAATTGCCAAGTTTAAATGCATTTGATCGTAAAATCGATCACGATACACCATGGCGTTCAAATCAGGATATGGGAGGTATTTCACTTAATATTGACACCAAAATTGGTGGTGGTACACTTACTTCAACAACTGCTTGGCGTTTTTGGAACTGGGATCCATCAAATGACAGAGATTTTACAGGATTACAAGTTTTAGCGAAATCACAAAATCCAACAAGACAAACACAAATTACTCAGGAAATTCGTTATGCTGGTCAGCTAACATCAAAAATCAGTGGAGTTGCAGGTGTATTTTTCATCGATCAAACTTCTCAGACAGATGGTACAGAAGAATCTGGTAATGCACAATGGAGATTTGCTCAAAGTTCAACGAGCCCTTTATGGAAAACTCCGGGTCTTTTTGAAGGATACGGCATCAAAACAGATGCAAACATCAGAGCATCGAGTGCAGCAGTATTTGGTCAGTTAGACTGGGCTATTACAGAGCGCTTTCACGTTTTACCAGGTTTAAGATACAATTTCGACAAAAAAGACGCACATTATGCCCGTACAACATACGGAGGTCTACAAACAACCGATCCAGCATTATTAGCTTTGAAAAAATCAGTGTACTCAGATCAGGCATTTGATTCTAGTACTGACAATACTGACTTTTCAGGAAACATAACTTTAACTTATAAAGCATCTGACAAAATTAATGCTTATGCAACTTATGCGAAAAGCTACAAGCCAGTTGGTGTGAATGTTGCCGGATTGCCAACAGATTCAAAAGGACAGCCTTTAACCGATCTTGCGGTTATCAAACCTGAAAAAGTAAATCATTATGAAGTTGGTGTGAAAACTTCTCCTTTCAGAAATTCAATATTGAACGTGGCTTTATTTAATACAGAAATTAAAGATTACCAAACAAACGTTCAGGCAGCTGAATTAGGTGTTAACCGTGGTTATCTTGCTAACGCAGATAAAGTACGTGTAAGAGGTGCTGAACTAGACGCAAGTTTTGTAGTGAATCAACACCTGACAATTAATGGTGCTGCAACTTATACTGAAGGTACTTATGTGAAATTTACAAATGCACCACTTCCTTTAGAAGAAACAGGAACTACTGTTGGAGGAGTTCAGGTAGCTTATAAAGATGTTTCAGGAACAGATTTGCCTGGTGTATCAAGATGGGCAGGATCTTTAGGTGGTGAGCTTTCTGATAATGCAAGATTCTTTGGTAATGCCGGAAAGATTTTCTTGGCACTTGATTCGTATGCTCGTTCTGAATTCTCATCTAGCCCTTCTGCTTCAAAATATTTAGTAGTATCAGGTTATGCGATTTTCAATGCTCGTTTAGGTTTCCGTGCTTCTCAGGGATTATCAGTTCACTTCTGGGGACGTAATTTATTCAACAAAGATTATTACGAACAATTATTGCCTGCCGGAGGAAACACAGGACAATATGCCGGAGTAATTGGAGATCAAAGAACTTATGGAGTTACATTGAAATATTCATTATAAGAAATTAATTAAACTATAAATACAAAACGAGGCAAGCTTAAAAACTTACCTCGTTTTTTATAATCACAAAAAAGCATTTTAAACCCATTTTAATCTTCCTGAAATACATTTTGATTTGTATATATTCGCAGCCTGAATTTATATAAATGAAAATTCTCAGAATATTTCTTTTTGTCGGTTTTTTAAGTCAAGTCGGAATTGCGCAAACCAAACGCAATATCGATCAGCAAACGCTGACCTGGATTCGGTATTACAATATTTTATCTTTAACTGAGAAATGGGCTTTACATTCTGAATTTGACAACCGAAGTTTTTTAAATCCTATTCATGAAAATTTATTTGTGATCAGAGTTCAGGGAAGATACAGAGCAACTAAATTAGTCGATTTAGGCGGAGGATTTGCCTTTTTTAATGTTAATACACAAGATCCGCATTTTGATCCTGATTTTTCGGTTCCGGAATATCGTGGACAACAAGACATTACATTAATAAATGATATTGCAAAAATTACGTTTCATAACCGTTTTCAGTTGGAAGAACGTTTTATTCAGAAAGCAACCAAAACGGAATTATTGGATGATTTTTCTTTTTCTTTCCGATTTAGATACCGATTACAATCGACTTTTGATCTTTGGAAAAAAGAAAAACGAAGTTTAAAAGGCACTATTTCTGATGAAATCCTGCTTAATTTCGGAAAAGACAATAAGCGAAATAGTTTCGATCAAAACCGACTTTATGCTGCTTTACGTTATCATTTCAATCCCAATATCGGTTTGGAATTAGGGTATCTGAAAAGTTTTCAGAGGCGCGCTACTGGTGTTGATTTTTATGATCGTGATATTATTCGCTTTACCGTTTATCACAGAATTGATCGTAAAACAAATAAATAAATTCCAATATAAAAATCTATTCTTCTCTTTCACGCTCTCCTCCTCTTCTCTTTTGTCCTTTTTCTTTGCCAGAAAAATTTCCGATTTTATACGCTAAAGAGAACATTACATATCTTTTTAGAACCGTATTTTCTTCATCACGAATAGAGGTTGCAGAAATCGTTCTGGTCGCGCTTTGATTCTGATTTAATACATCATAGACTTTCACTTTTGCATAAACTTTTTTATCAAAAAAGCCATATGACAAACTAGTATTCCACAAAAAGAAATCTTTTTTGAAATCGCCTGAAATATTAGAATTGTAGGTATATCCAAAATCATTTCCAAAAATCAAATTCGCGGGCCAATACGATGTTGTTTGCAAATTGATTCTATGCAATACATTTGAACTTGCATCTCTGTTGTAATTTTCATATTTTGTTTCATTATAAGACAAACTGTAAGATGGTGAAATGGTAAGCACTTCTCCATATTCATAGGTCAGATAGACTCTTGGAGTTACGGCAGTAGATTTTGCAGTGTACATTACAGCATTGGTAAATCCTTTATCAAATGAGTAACTGCTATTAAGTCCAAGGCCATATCTTAAAACATGTGCATCTCTCTTTATAGACTGACTCCAGTTACCACCAACCGAAATCGTATAAGTTCCCGATATATTAATGTATGATGTTGTTCGTTTACCACTATCGTCATAAACAGATGTCGCGTAAATATCATTGCTGTAATAATCCCCTTTTGCCATAAAACTATAGCCAGAACGTGTTCTAAAATCGAAATTTCTGAAATTAAAATTCACCGTATTTTTCTCAATTGGATCTAGATTTGGATTTCCGATAATAGAGTTCAGCGGATTACTTAAATTCGCAACCGGCATTAAATAATTGGCAGCAGGAAGCGTACTCGAAAAATCGTATTTTAAAGTCAGGTTTTTTGATCGGCTGAATTTATATCGAAACTGGGCCGTTGCAAAAGGCAAAGCATATTTTTTATTTAATTCCGTCTCTTTACCTAAATACAAAGAGTAGTTATCAAATTGAACCAAAGAGGTTTTAGAATCCAGATTTACTGTGAATTTGTTCTTTTGCAAAGTAACCCCAACCTTCGGACTAACTGAATTTTGTCTGGAAGTTGTATAGGTAGTCAATGATTCATTCAAATCAGAAAAGGATTGTGTAGCGGCATCAAAATCAAAAGTTCTTTGATCTTTAGCTTCATTCTTCCAATCAAAATCAGATCCAAATCTTATACGTAACGAATCTGTAATAGGCTCTGTATATTCAATATCTGCCGAATAAGAATCACTTGAATTATTGTTCTTGGTATTCTGATTTCTTAAATCATCCGGTTTACTATCCTGATAAAAAATAGTCTCCGATTGATTCCAACCATCAGAATCCGTCTTTGAATTATTGTTATCAAAAACAAAACTTAGATTGCGATTTTTTTTCTTAAACACTTTATTAAAATTGATTGTATTTGCAAAACTTGTATTGGTGCTTTCATTATACGATTTAGCTGTACTTTCATTCAAAGCATTACCATTCTCATCTACGGAAGAAGTAGAGGAAGAAGAATCACTATTAGATCTCGATTGGTTTAATTTTGGAGCCACAACAAGCCTTGTAGTCGGATCTATTTTATATTCTAATTCAAAATTGGCTTTGTTGCCTGTATTTTCGTTTCTTGTTTTTGCATCAGATTCGGTAATAATATTCCCTGTTGGCAAAAAACTAAGCTGGTTGGCCTTGCTTTCGTTTTTATTAATGGTATTAGAAAAATTGTAGCTTCCCATAGCCGCCAGCTTTTCACTCCAATCATCGGTATAATTGATACCAAACAAATTAGATTGTGTAATTCCTTTTCCGTTGCCCGTAGAACCGCTATTTTTGCCGCTATTATTCCTTCCGCCTCCCATGTTATCGAAGACTTCATCCTGAGCGAATCCGGTTGAATTTATATTATTGGATGACCCTAAAACACTTATCTTTCGTTTGTTATTGAAGAAATTCATAAGCAAACTACTTTCGTACCGATCATCAGAGCCGTAGCCTCCTAATATTTTTCCGAAGTATCCTTTGTTTTTCTTCTCATCAATAGTCAGGTTAATTGACGAATAATCTGAAGTCGATTCCTGTTTAGCGAGTTCTTCTTTCTTTGATTTAAAGTCGGAAACCTGAATCTTTTTTATAATGTCTGCAGGTAGATTTTTCAAAAGCAGAGCGCCATCTTTATCAAAAAATGTTTTTCCATTGACTAAAAACTGCGTTACTTCCCGTCCATTTACGGTCACTTTTCCGTCATTATCTATATCTACTCCTGGCAATTGTTTTAATAAAGTCTCAACATTAGAATCCGGACGTACTTTGTATGAAGCTGCATTAAACTCCAACGTATCTTTTTTCATTGTAATGGGTGGAGCAGCACTTTTAATTACCACATTATCTAGTGCATTTACATTTTCAAGAACGTATAGCTTTCCTAAATCCTTACTTTCTAAAAGTCCTTTCTGCTCTTCGATAAAAGGCTGATAGCCCATGTAATTTATTTTTAGCAAAACAGGTTTGTCGTACTTTTTGGTGTTTATTCTAAAAATACCATTTTTATCTGTCGTAGCGTATTCTATTATAGTAGAATCTTTTACAGTTGTAAAATAAACAGTTGCAAGTTCGAGAGGTAGTTGTGTATTGATGTCAACCACCGTCCCTTTAATGATAATATCATTCTGGGCATTTGCGGTGAAACAAAAAAGAAAAAACAGTAATAATGAACAAATCCTGATCATAAAATTGGTTAGTTAGAATAATAAGACTACAAAAAACATAAAAGGTTTAAGTTGTAGTTTTTACATTTATTCAAAAATATGCCAACAAAATGAAACACAATTTGTTCACAATTACGACAATATATAAAAAAATCCCCGTTGTAGCGGGGATTTGAGTATTATTTTTCTCTGATATAAATGTCGATTGGCACTCCTGCGAAGTCCCAGTTTTCTCTAATTTTATTTTCAAGGTATCTTTTATAGGGTTCCTTAACGTATTGCGGCATGTTAGCAAAAAACACAAACTGAGGTGTTAAAGTTGGCAACTGCATACAATATTTAATTTTCACATATTTACCTTTTGTCGCTGGCGGCGGGTAAGCTTCAATTACTTTCAACATATATTCGTTGAATTTTGAAGTTGCGATTCTTTGTTTTCTATTTTCGAAAACCTGAACCGTAGCTTCCAATGCTTTCAATAAACGTTGTTTCGTTAAAGCCGAAACGAACAAAATTGGCACATCAGTAAAAGGCATTAATTCTTTTTTGATTTTCTCTTCGTAATCACGAGTTGACATGGTATCTTTTTCAACCAAATCCCATTTGTTCACTAAGATTACAACACCTTTACGGTTTTTCTCAGCCAACCAGAAAATACTCTGATCCTGACCTTCAAATCCACGGGTAGCATCGATAACCAATATACAAATATCTGCATGTTCAATCGCACGAACCGAACGCATTACAGAATAAAATTCTAAATCTTCCTTCACTTTAGCTTTACGACGAATTCCCGCAGTATCAACTAAATTAAATTCAAAACCAAAACGGTCAAATTTTGTATCAATTGCATCACGTGTAGTACCAGCAATATCTGTTACCATGAAACGCTCTTTACCAATTAATGCATTGATAAAACTTGATTTACCAGCATTTGGACGACCTACAACAGCAAAACGAGGTAAAACCACTTCTTCCTGAACTGGCTCTGGTTTTACTGGGAAAGATTCGATTAAAGCATCTAATAAATCTCCAGTTCCACTTCCAGAAATACTCGCAAATGTGAAATATTCTCCTAAACCAAGATTATAAAACTCAAGCGCATCTTTCTCACGCATTGCGTTATCTACTTTATTTACAGCCAATAAAACTGGTTTAGTCACTTTACGCAATAAGCGCGCAACAACATCATCCATTGGCGTAATTCCTTCTTCTACATCAACAACAAAAATAATAACATCAGCCTCGTCGATAGCAAGCTCCACTTGTTTACGGATTTCTCCTTCAAATACGTCATCAGATCCGCGAACATATCCGCCGGTATCAATTACAGAAAACTCTTTTCCGTTCCACTCGCTTTTACCGTAGTTTCTGTCTCTGGTAACTCCAGAAACCGAATCTACAATAGCTTCTCTTCTTTGTATCAGCCTATTAAAAAGGGTTGATTTCCCTACATTAGGTCTTCCTACTATCGCAACAATGTTATTCATTTTTTTGAATTTTTGATTTTAGACTTTATATTTTTGATTATTAGTATCCCATAATCAATCACTTATAAATCCAAAATGCTTTATTTTAATTTTTTGCAAAGGTAGTTAAAAAAAGTTGCTGAGATGCTAAGTTTCTAAGTACCTAAGATTTTTATTATTTTTCCTGTTATTTTGAGGAGTTTTTTCAGGAGCTATTTACCGCTGTTCCTTCCAATCTTTTGCGTCCCATCGGGGCTAGGGGTTCAAGGTATCAAGAATTTTTCGGTTATAATTTCTCATTTTAAACTTGAAACCTTCAACCTGAAACAATTTAAAAGTTCCAATTTCGCACTTCAAACTTGAAACATGAAACTTGAAACAAAAAACTCTATTGATTATATCCAAATCGTTTTAGCATATTCGCGTTACTTCTCCAGTTTTTGTTCACTTTAACAACTAGTTCAATGTGAATTTGTTTTCCGAAGAACTTCTCTAAATCAGCACGAGCATCGGTCCCTACTTTTTTAAGAGCTGCACCTTTATGTCCGATGATAATTCCTTTTTGTGTTTCGCGTTCTACCATAATGATGGAACGGATTCTGATAATTTTTTCATCCTCGAAGAATTCTTCCGTAACGATTTCAACAGCATACGGAATCTCTTTGCTGTAATTCAACAAGATTTTCTCACGGATTGTTTCGTTTACGAAAAAACGTTCTGGTTTGTCTGTTAATTGATCTTTAGGATAATAGGCCGGAGATTCTGGCAATAAAGAAATTATTCTGCTGAAAACTTCCGGTACATTAAAATTCTGTAAAGCCGAGATTGGGAAAATTTCAGCATTAGGCACTTTTGCCGTCCAAAACGCTACTTGCTCCTCTAATTGTTCCTGATTTGAGTTATCAATTTTATTCAACAATAGCAAAACCGGAATTTTAGCGTGGATAATTTTATTAAAGAAAGCTTCGTCTTTTAAGTCCTGCTCCCCTATTTCGACCATGTAAACCAATATATCAGCATCTTCAAAAGCCGATTTTACGAAGTTCATCATCGACTCCTGCATTTCATAAGCCGGTTTGATGATTCCTGGGGTATCTGATAATATAAGTTGAAAATCTTCGCCGTTCACGATTCCAAGAATACGGTGACGGGTTGTTTGTGCTTTTGATGTAATGATCGATAATCTTTCTCCAACAAAGGCGTTCATCAATGTTGATTTCCCAACGTTTGGATTCCCGATGATGTTTACAAAACCTGCTTTATGTGACATTTGCATATTATTTATTGTGCAAAGGTAGTCATATCAACTCAATACAGAAAATAAAACATTTTTTAAAGTTTTCGTTGGATTTCTCAAAAAACGGCGTATCTTTGCACCCGAAACATCGCGGGATAGAGCAGTAGGCAGCTCGTCGGGCTCATAACCCGAAGGTCACAGGTTCGAGTCCTGTTCCCGCTACTAATTGGGACAAAGAAGAAAATTTCTTCTTTGTCCCTTTTTTATTTAACCCTATCAGCCTGTTAATGCTGTAGATGAGATGTACTACTTCGTTTACTCTTGCGGTTCGAAACTCGTTTTCAGAGATTGTAAAATTCTCAGGAAAAATCGAACCTAATAAATCTCTCGATTCAATCCAATTGCCGTTTTCATAATATTCATTAAGCTTCATCAGGTTCTCCACTCCCGTTTTTAAAAGCTCTTCGATATCTTTATTCTCATCATCGATACCAGATAATTTAAGTTCAAGTCTTCTTACCATCTCTCCGTAATCTGATTTCATATCTCGGTAATCTGAAGTATCTATCTGTTTTGTTGCAAGAAGATCCCTTGCATTTGAGATTCTAATTTCATAATCTTTGATCTGGCTTATAATTTTATTTTTTTCCTCCAACACATCCTTAATCTGTTCTTTATAACAGTCGCCTATGACATTGGCATAGATATTTTTGATTTCAGGAATCGGTATATACTTTTTCAGATTTTGTATAAATATCTCATTGGCTGTTTCCGAATTTATCCTGTATCTGCAACCTGCACTACAATGGTAGTAAGGATAATATTTATGGCGTCCTTTCGATATACTCCCTGTCAATATTTTTCCGCAGTTGGGACAGATGAAAAAACCTCTCAGCGGAAAAGGTTTGGCAGAAAGAGCTTTTGGAAGATATTTGCGGGATCTTCCGTCAAGCACATCCTGAACTTTATAGAATAGCATTTCCGAAATTAAAGCTTCGTGCTGTCCTCTCACTAAAGTGCGTTCCTCATCCTTATATTTAGGAACTTCGATCTTACCGCAGTAAAGCGGGTTGCGGATCGCTCTCCAAAAATGGTTCTTGCCTGCTTTAAGACCCTTTTCTTTTGCCATGTGAAGCACCTGTTCCGTATTAAATATTCCTTTGGAGAGTTCTTCAAAAGACCATTTTAAAATAGAAGCTTCTGGCTGGTCAAATGCAATATATTTTGTTCCATCTTCTTTTACTCTGTTAATATACCCTATTGGTGCGATCCCCATATACCTTCCTTCTTTTCTCGCTCTCCTCATGCCGTGAAAGGTATTCAACGCTCTTCGGTCATTCTCCACCTCGGGCGCAGCAAGATAAAAAGCGAGCATCATTTTATTCTCGGGTATTGAAAGATCTAAAGGCTGTTCTATCGCCTGAGGCTCAACTCCCAATTTTCTGAGCATACTGATCATCTGGTACGCATCTCCCGCATTTCTACTGAACCTGTCCCATTTGGTAAACAGGAGTAGATCGGTTTTGTTCTTATGCTTCTTTAGATCCGCAAGCAGTTTTCTCCACTGCGGACGATTGAATGTCTTTGCCGAATGGTCTTCATAAATTACATGTCTCACTTCAACTGCATTTATATCACAGTATTTGCGAAGCATTTCTTCCTGATTCCTCTGTGAGTAGCCCCTGTCTGCCTGCTCATCGGTACTCACTCTCACGTATAGGTCTGCTATTTTTCTCATCTTTTTTCTTTAAATAGTTTGAAACTGCCATGTTTGCCAGTTTTCTTAAAAATTCTAAAATCATTCCCGCCTGTTCCAGCGTTACTTCCACTCCTTCATCTTTCAGCATTTTTCTGGTCTTTTCTGCCGTCATTTTTCCTTTTTCTTCTCTTCCATCTTTCTCCATTTGAAATTCCTCTTCATTAAAAAAAGACCGAGCCTCGGTCTTTTTTGTTCCACAATCATTCATCGCTATAAAGTTATAACACTTTTTTCATTTTATCCTTATCAAAATATGGTGGGGATAGTACAAATATAAAACCTAATCCATTGAGGTTCATAAGTAAAATTCACTTATCATCACTCAACTAAATTTCAGATTCATACAAAGTTAATAGGAATTTCTCTGATTGTCATGGACATAATATGTACATAAAAATGCTAATCATTGTTCGGAATCTTCTCTACTTTCCTCTTTCATATCATTATACAAATAGCTAATTTCGTTTATAAGCTCAAATTCATCAATCGGAAACAGCTGAAGCGCTATTCCCAATATAAGTCCCACATCAATATTCTGGTTTAGAATCGTAGGCGGAACTTCTGCACTGTCCCTGTCCAATGCGATTATACAGAGCTTCATAAGGTTTCTTATAATTGAAACAAGTTCGTAATAATCATATATCCTGATCTCTGCATTATACATTCCTCTTTTATCATCTGCTGGTTTCAAAGTATTAAACAGTCTTTCACTTAATACTCCAATTCTTTCCAGTTTTTTAATTTCATCTGTTTCCATGATATCTATTCTTAATTAATTTTCCTGAGTCAGTCCTGCTCAAAATTTTTCAAGAGTCCGCTTTCGACAACTGCAATACGCAGTTCATTCATAAGTTTCTCTACTATTACAGTCATCTGATCTAACTGTTCAGCATTCAGTCTGTCCCAACAATTAAATACTGCCCTGTTTCTATCCAAGAATGGAAAAAAGTCAGTCCAGAACTGCTCTGTTAAATAGTTATACTTCCTAATATCGGCATCTGCATAGATACATAATTGCCACAAAGTTTGGCTTGGAAGATAATTAGGCATGTAATAAGTTTTTGCAAAAACGTACGTTCTGCAGAATGACATGAAAAAAAGAGAGAAGATGGATGTGAGCCCGCAGTAATTGCCATCAGCATTAGTGGCTATCAAAGAAAACTGAAGGAAACTTTTCTCTGCCGATTTATAATAAAGATGAAGATCACCGTGATAAGGTTTGTGGGGAGATTCCCAGTGAAATTCTGGATGGTATTCATTTGATGAATAAATCAGTTGCTCTTCTTTTATTATTTTCTCAAAGAAGCTCTGGTATTCATAAAGGTTATTTTGTATCCACTGACGGCTGTGGCTGATCAGTACAAAAACGGAGTTACCATCTTTCTTGTTTTTTAAGCGGTTAACGATTAATTTCAATTTTTCATTTCCAATCCCATCTGTGACAAGTAAAAGGTAATAAGTAGTTTTTTCATGGCTTGCCACCTGATTAAAAAGATAAATCTGTTCTGGCTCTACTGATTCCAAAATAGTCTGAACAGCTGTTTCAAGAATTTTGTCTTTAGACTCATTACTGCATAAAACTTCCTGCTCTTCTCTATACTCTTTCTTTATTAGTTTTCTAAACTCACTAAATCTATCACAAATAATACTATACAGATTTTCTTCGGTTTTCTCCACTGACTCAAACATTTCATTTCTATACATCGCTTCCTCGTCACTGGAAGCTTCTTTTGCCTGCTCAAAAAGATCAATAAGATAATACCCGCCTTTAGAAGCTTTAACAAAGTATTTCTGAATTACTGGAATGTATGGGATAAGTTGATTTATTCTTTCATTCAGATCAGCAGAGTCTGACTTATTTCCTATATAAAATTCTTCCAGACATTGAAGATCATATCCAATCAGTCTGCAGTAAGAAGTATAAACACTGTTGGAAGAACCCTCTGAAATGAGATTTCTAATCTGACATCTATACAGGTCGTGCTCGTGATGAAAATTGTTTTCAAACCCATTAAATCTCTTCTTGAATTTCTGCCATTCCATTGTTTTAAAAACAGAATTTCCAAACTCAAAATTCTGATAAATAACAGCAGACTCACGACAGTAATACGCTTTAAATGGATCTCCTAGAGAATAATGATGTCGAAGCTTTGAGGAGAAAACAAATAATACATCAATCTGAAAGCGTTCTTTAACTTTTCTTACCCATTTACTATTCTGATGCTTTTGAGCATCTATACTGCTGTCAATATTGATTATAAGTTTTGAAAATGCCGAAGATTGCGTTCTGGTAAAAAACATTTGGATGATGTTGTAATTATTCACCAGCTGTCTCAGCATATTTTCCAGATACTCGTTTTCGAGTTGTGGAAAAATAAGTTTTTCTGAAGTTTTCATAATATTTTGTTTTTGAAGTTTACATAAAGAATATTATTCTATAGGGAATAAAATATCCACAGACTATTTCTCCTTTTTGATCTTTTCAATGCCTCTTTCCATAATGAGCTGTCCTGCATCGAGCATTTTGATTAAATGCACATAGGGAGTTATCATATCATAATCTGATTCTACTGCATGCGGAGATAATGAAAGATGTACGATTTCACAGAGGAAGAATTCAAACTCTTTCAATGACCTCTGCTCGAACGCATTTTGAAATACTCTAAAAGGATTTTTATATTCTCCTTTACTTAAAGAAGCAAGATGAACTATTGAAGTGTAGTCACCTGAACCCGCCACCTGCCATTTCCTGCTTTTTCTTTTCAAACAGTGGCAGACTTTGATAAATGAGCTTAAAGCAGTATAAACAACAAAAACATGGCATGGGTTATCCTGCTTATAAATTGTCTTCTTGTAGCTGTGTATTGCCACGTCGCTTAAAATCTGTTTATATTCGTCAAGATGGGAGAAATCAAAAAAAGCATAAAGTGCATCATAGGGATTTCCTGCCTCATAAGCCGACCAAAAATTAGTTCCAAAGGATATTTTATTCTTTTTCATAGCTTAATTTTTTAGAATTCAAAAGCGAAGTTCCTGCCTTTCAAATGAATAAACTATTCCAGAAATGGATATAATATCTGACAAAAGGGATATTTTACGGGATATTTTTTTATCTTTGAAATTCAGATTTTTTAATCCCCATGGCTTTATCTTTGAGCCTTCAGAAAATTGATAATCATTATGGAACAGAAAATACATCAGGGAAGAAACGTAAAACGCTTCAGAGAAATGCTTAATATAAAGCAGGAAGCATTAGCTTATGATCTTGGAGAAGACTGGAATCAGAAGAAAATTTCTATACTGGAACAGAAAGATGTAATTGAAGATAATCTGCTTAGACAAATCTCAGCAGTTTTAAAAATTCCAGTTGAAGCTTTTCAGAATTTTGATGAAGAGCAGGCTATAAATGTTATTTCAAATACTTTTGGGGATAATGCTTGTGTCGGAAATCCTAACTCTACATTTAACTTCAATTCTATCGCAGAGTTAAAAAAACTTCACGAAGAAAAGATTGCTTTATTTGAGCGTATGCTGAAAGAAAAAGATGAAATGATGAATAGACTTGAAAAAATAATCAATAAATAATCATTTATAAAAGATATATTAATTCAAACAAAAAGAGACTTTACAGTCTCTTTTTGTGTTTTAAAAATGTGATTAATACGAAATAAGACGCAATTCGCACAGCTTTTCATAAAAATACATTATCTTCATTTAATGCTATCCATAAATCTTTGAGTTTTACTAAAATTTTATTTATTTTTTCAATTTCAACTAGTAAATCATCATTAGTAAATTCAATTCCACTGTATCTTCGCCATTCTTTTCCATCAGATATTTTTTTATAAATGTGTTTATGATTGGAACAAACAATTTTCAGTTTACCATCATCCTCTAAAACTTCGCTCCAAACACCATGGACAAGCGAGTTTCTCAAGACCCTAGACTTATCTATCTCCTTTATTATTGCTTGAATTGTTTCTTCTTCAAAGCCACGTGACCTATTGATTTTAAGTAACAGTATAAGGTTTGAAGATAAAGTATTTCCTTCTATAATTGTGCTCGCAATAATATTATCATCTGAATTAATTATCATTTCAATGATATGTGAGATTAAACTTTCTAGTTCTGCGAATCTTACAGTAATAAGTCCAATTTGAGCATAGAAAAGTTTATTTTCTTCATTTATTTCAGGCTGTTTTTTATCGAATGGTTTCATAAAATCTATATTAATTCCTTTTATAAATATGGCATCATTGATATGATGTTTTACATCTGTTCTTTTCAAACTATTTTAAAATCAAAAAAAAATATTTTATTTATAATGGCACATATACTGAAAATCTTTCACTTAACCTTTCTAAATTATAATTTTCAATTAAAATATTTTTATCGTTAATGTTATCAACTGGAAAAAATGTATTAAGTCTTCTATATATTTCATTTCCTCTCATTTTTTCACTTGTATAGATAATGTAGTCTACTCCATCAATTTGAAACGCAATTTTATCAATTGCTTTATCTTTTAAAAGAGTAGAATTATCGATAACAGTTATTATCTCCTTTATTTGAGTGCTTAATATACGTGGTTTAAATAAATCATAGTGAAAAGATTTTTTTGTGTCAAATTGTTTTAGAACTTTTGCAAAATGTCTATTGATAATATGTATTAAACTATATTCATCAAACTCTATTCTTATTACATTTATCTGTGAGATAAAATCTGAAGGGTCCAAAGATTCAAAAATTTCAAGCGCTACACAGTACAACCATTTTGAATTTAAAAGTATAGCATTCTCTTTTGCAATATAGCTTGGCGTATAGATACCTTGAATATTATTTTTATATTTTGGCAACTTTCTAAGCTCTTTTAATTCTTCCCTAGTTTCTTTCACAGAATGCTGAAGAAGTGCTTCTTGATGAATATTGGTTTTAACAATCTTTTTCCATTCTCTTGCCTTCTTTGTTAAATAATATAAATCTTGTTTTATTTCTTTCTTTTTAACCACATACTCAAAATTCCTAATCGGTTTCGTTACTTTATTTTTCTTAAATCCATTAATATTTCTTGCGTAAGTTAAGTAAATGAACTTAAATTTAGGATTATCACAGCATTCATAATCTTCAATCTTTCCATCATCTAATAAGGAATATTTCACACCACCATAAAAAAACTCTTTCTCATGTTCCGTGAGATAGTCATTAGCAATCGCCTTAACTTTCAACGCTTCAAATATTTTTCTTGTACGAAATTGTTCTGAATAAAAGTCTACATTTGGATTTATTCTAAGTTCACTGACTTGGTATGTCATTTGTTTTTCAATTAAATTTATAATTCAAAGCTATAACGACATATGCAATCTTTTGCGTAGTCTTAAAAATTAACCTTTTATTTCCTGATGAAGGTATTTACTTCTCTAAAATATCATATAAATGAGCTAATAACCAAATTGTAATTCCTGTCTTTACTTTTAAGCTTCTAACTTGATTTTCAGTTAATCCAATATTAGGCTGATGAACATTACATAAAATAGAGTAACAATCACAAACATATTGAATTTCATTTTTTGTAAAATCTTCAAGAGTTCTATATTCACATTTTGATGTAAAATATTCTATTTTTTTTGCTCTCTTAATTTTTACCGATTTTATATTTTCATTTCCTAAATGATAATTTTTAAAATTACTTTTAAACATCTCAGCATCTTTTATTTTTTCAAGTGGCGCCAATTTTTCATCGATCAGATATTCTAGAATAGTTCTCAAAGAAATTAAGCATTGTCTTAATTTATCAGGATTGTTTTCTGATTCAAGAACTTGACTAGCTCCAATCCAAAGGTTTTCAAGGTTATGATTTTCTAAATATGGTATTAGATTATCATTCAAAATTTTTTCTTTTTCTTTAATATCAGCGTCTGTTAAATCAGATGCTAACGATTCCTTGAATTCTGCGGCAGATCTTAAATTTAATATTTCTAAATCGCTAATAAAACCAAATTGTAATTCCGGATTATTTTTAATTCTTTCCGGAATAGTAGAAATTTGTTTTAATGTTTCTAAAAATTCATCATTAAATAAATTGCCGAAATTTGGCATTTCAATTTTTGGCAAAACAAAATTTGGAATCGGCATAATTTGAAAATCAATTTTAGGAAAGTTGAAACTAGGAATTGTAGATTTAAATTTATTGTGCATCTCAATCATTTGTCTTACACTTTCTGGAATTGGGTTAGCAAGTTTAGCAAACTGATTTAAAGTCGTATTAATTCCTGCAATTTTTTGTAATTTATCAAAGTTATTTTCCATTTTTTAGTTTGGTTAAAGTGCAACATCTAAATTTGTTTGTTTAGCTTATTCAAAATATTTGGCAGAGAAAAAATTAAAGATATATAAATTTTTCACGGTAAATATTTATTGATCATTTATCTTTTAAAAGCTTTTTTCATCATTTGCTCAACGGCTGACTTTGTTTGTTCAGCAATATGTTTTTTTGATTTTTCAATTAATTTATTCTTAAATTCTTCGCAACAGGAATTTATTTGAAATCCTTTCGCTGTTTTTATAAATTCAGGACTGACATTATGCTCTGTACATACTTCACTTTCAATTTTACGTTTAATCACTCTATAATCTAGAAAATCACTCATATCTTTTTAATTTTAATTGATTTATTGAACAAAGCTCTTCATATAGTACGCAATGTTTTTGCGCAGTTAAAAATTCATTCAAATTAGAAGTGTTATTATTTAAAAATTATGTGTTGGAATTTACTTCTTCTACCCGTTAAATGACAGTATAACACTAATATATACTTCATCAAATAACTTGATACTGCTTTAACTTCAGAATTCCAAGAACCACTTCTAAAAGAAAAAAAAGCAAAGCAAGGTATTGGACACAGCCAGAGAAGTGCGCATAACATTTTTCTTCGTTCCGAAAAAAATGCCCTTCGGGACTTATAGCACTTCATCTGTCTGACTGTCCAATTTCAGACTGCTTTCTTTTTTCCCTTTTTCTTTTTTTAGTAATTATACATTGTAACAGTCTACAGCCATCATGACCATATTTTGCGCATGATACATTCAAATATTTTATCTAAATTAGAAGCCGCTTTTAAGAATCTCCAAAGATTGCCACGTTCCTGCAATCAGCAAGATGTACGGTTGTCTGACAACCGCTTATCTTGCCACCCATTGCCTCGGAACTCGGCGGTGGAGAATCTTAAAAGTAAAGAGTTTTAAAACAATGAAAAGGAAAAATGATGGAAAGAGAAAATTCAAACAGATCACGCAGGATAACCCTGCGCCTGACAGAGAAAGAGTATGCAAAAATTGAAAGCCAGTTCAAGGCAAGCACCTGCAGAAAACTGAGCGACTACATCCGCAGGCATTTATTCAGCAAACCAATCACAAGCACTTACCGCAATCAGTCATTAGATGATTTAATGGAAGAAACAGTGGTGCTATCTTCAGAACTTCGTGCAATTGGAAACAACATCAACCAGATTGCCAGAAAAGTAAATACGCTGAAAATGATTCCTGAGTTTAAGACACAGCTTTTTTTATTTGATCTGGAAAGAAAAGTGCTCTTCAATAAATTAGAAGTTATTAGCAATCACACCCAGAAAATATCGGAACAATGGTTGCAGTCATAAAAACCAGCCGTTCGATAAACAGCATTCTGAACTATAACGAAAATAAAGTTAAAGAAGGAGTGGCTGAGTGCATCAGTGCCGTGAACTATCCTCTTGAATTAGAGAAATTAAACTTTACCCATAAGCTGAACCGTTTTTTAAAACTGTCTTCATTGAATGAAAATGCAAAACGGAACAGTGTTCACATATCGCTCAATTTTGATTCCTCGGAAAACCATCCCAAAGAAAAACTGATTGCAATTGCAGACACTTATATGGAGAAGATAGGTTTTGGGAAACAGCCCTATTTAGTCTATCAGCATCATGATGCGGGTCATCCACACTGTCATATAGTGACAAACAACATTCAAAGAGATGGGAAAAGAATTGATCTGCATCTGATAGGCGTTAAAAAATCAGAACCTGCAAGAAAAGAAATTGAAGAACTTTTCGGACTGGTAAAAGCAGAAGGAAGAGAACAGAAAGAAGATTTCTCTTTAAAACCGATAATCGTTGGCAGAGTCCAATATGGAAAAGCAGAGTCCAGAAAGGCGATCAATTCAGTTCTAAACAAAGTTTTATATGATTATAAATATTCAAGCCTGCCAGAACTCAATGCGATTTTAAACCTGTATAATGTCCATGCTGACAGAGGAACTGAAGAATCAAGAGTTTTTAAAAACAAAGGACTGCTATACAAGATACTTGACCAGAATTCAAAGCCGATTGGAGTGCCTATAAAAGCCAGCGAATTCTACAGCAGACCTACTTTAAAATTTCTGGAGGAGAAATTCAGGGTAAACGAAACAAAGAAGCAATACTGCAAAATCCATGTCAGAAATGCTTTGAGACAGGCTTTCTTTGATGAAAGAATTACTTCTGTCGACAGATTATCCGAAAGGCTCAAAGATGAAGCCATTCATACTATTTTAAGAAAAAGCAGTGAGGGAAAACTTTATGGAATTACTTTTATAGACTTTAAAACACAGTCGGTTGTCAATGGAAGCAGTCTTGGAAAAGAATCAAGTGCAAAAGGAATTCAGGAAAGCTGTGCAATGAACATTCTTGCAATTGAAAAAAAATACCAAAAGTCCAATTCAGAGGTTTTAGAAAACTTTCAAAATATCGAATCGCAAGAGTCTGTAAAAGAAAATCTTGCAGATATACTGCTCCGCGGGGAAAAGATAAATGACTATGTTTCCAAACAGTTTAAACTAAAAAAGAAAAAGAGACTTCATAAAGGGATTTAAAATATTTAAGGGTGCAAAAATGCACCCTTACGTACCTAGATGCTCCTGTATTTACTCAAGTGTTTTACAGAAAAAAGCCACTATTTACTATCAATAGTGGCTTTTTTGATGATGCGTTGAATGCAGTCTTAATATTTTTAATAGGTATTTTTCAAAATAGATTTATTTCCATTTTAGAAGTATGATGGCTTTTATTTTTCGCCTTTTTTATTATCAGTAGAGCTTGATTGATTTTGGTTTTCTGCTCCTGTGTTAGTGGTAGTACTTGTTGTATTACTTTGAGTTAAAGAGCTTGGTGGTTGCCTTAAAAACATAGCTTTTTCTTCTATTCTTTCTAAGTTTCCTAACTTTTGTCTATAAATTTCGTTTATACGTTCTCTGTCTAATTCTTCACTCATAATTATTTAATTTTTATAGTTATTTTTTTATTAATAGTATCAGTATATTTAAATTCATTTAAGGAACCTTCTATAGAAATTTTTTCTCCATTATGATTTTCTTTTTCAATGTTTATTTTTTTTGACGATTCCTCTCCTTTATTTCTAATAGATTCAATATTTATTACACAATATAAAACCAAAAATAATATTCCTAGAGGTAAAGAAACTGCAATTATTAGGTTTAATTTCGGAATTACTTTATCTGGTTTTATTTCTGAAATTTTGTCTCGTTCAACTTTTTCAATTGATTTTGATATTTGCCTCAAACTTAAGTAATGCCCAATAAATCCAAGTGTTAAAGTCATAATGAATAGCCCCAATGATATATAAAAAAATAATATAAACTTTGATTGAGCAAACGGAGCAATTTCTTTAATAAATGTTAAGGCTAAACCAAGTGCACCACTACTTATCGCCAAAGATTGTGAGTCAAATTTTGATAAACTATATTTTAAATCTTCAAATAAATCTTTAATGTATTGCTCTTTGTCTGTCATTTTTTTAAATTATAGCACAACGTTTTGATACAACAGTGGGTTTGGGACTAAGTTAAGCTGATTCTTCGGATTTACCAAATCATCACAAATACAAAACCAACTTACCACTGAGTCAATTACCCAAATCAATAATAGTATTACCTGCTGGCTTTTTAATTGAATGCATTAAATACTTTTTCTAAAATTAATTTCATGTCAGTAAAGTCCCCAATCGAAGATTTTAATTTTTCTCGAAATTGCTCTTGAACATAGTTTTTTTCATAAATCTCGCCTTGATATTGTTTTTCCTTTTCATTATAAGATTTCCAATGTATTGGGATTTTTTTACCATTTTTTGATAAAGTATCTTCTCCAAAATACATTTCAATTCCACAAGCTAATCCGTTAACATTCATTTTCTTTATGCCTGTTGGACCAACTGTTGGATATAGCTTCGCAGATTTGATATCAGGAAATTTTAAAACTTTTATATTTAAAGGTAATTTGATTTGAAGTAACCTTTTCATTTCCATTATACCAGTAGTATCATTATCAAACAATACAATGAATGGATGCTTAACGTTTGATGCAGAAAATGCAGTAACCAATTTTACTAGGGCAGAAGCATTGCTTTCAACTTTGAATTCATCAAAATCCATAAAGTGATAATATGGATATAGATGTGGATAAATTTTCAATAATGATTTGCTGATAAATTCCGTATCAGTTTTTCCTTCGGCTAAAACGATAATTTTTTCTATATTTATTTTTTTGACAAAATCTTGATTTACCCATCCGCTTGCAATAACTTCACTCAAATCATATTCGATTATAGAATTCTCATCTATAACGCTTAAGATAGAATATAACACTGATTGTAGAGATTGCCCAGTTATCATAAGTTCTCCAGTTATCAAACTTTCTCTTAGATTTCCATATAAATCGTCATAATTTTTTTCCTTATTATGTATAATTGATTTTAGTTCTGATAAATAATTTTTATAAGTGGCTTTATTGATTGGAAAATCATAAGTATATTCTTCATTAGCAACTATTTTAGCTTCGTCAAAATCATTTTTCGCACTTAAAAAACAATTACCAAAAATTTCTAATCTTTGTTTGCAAATTTTTGCCGTTTGACTAAATCCTCTAAATACATATTCACTATCGTTATCGAAATCTCTCCCCCAAACAATTTTATTTCTTGAATTATTTAGTCTTGTTTCTTCAACGTAATCTTCTGGTAAAAAGATACTATCAACAATTTCATTTACGTAGGAATTTTTAGCGCTAAATATTGGATAATCATCAAATGAAATATGTGAATATGAACCCATTAATGTTGAATTTTAATTTTTCGTTTTTTAAGCTAGCAGATAAGGTTCTCGTACTTCGAGAATTTGCAAGTTATAAAAACGAGTGTTCGGCTAAACGAAAATACGATAAAAAACGGTAACTCCACTAAATTCGAAAATTGCGCAAGACATGTGTTAATTGCTCTACATTTATTGGATTTGTATATTTCCAAATGTTTGCGGAATTAATGTATTATCAAACATGTCAAATAAATTTTTTCTATTTTCTACTGATTTTAAAGTATAACTAACCATATTTGAAAAGTTTGGCTTTACAGTTTCTGTAAACAATTTTAAATTTATGCAATCTGTATTCATTTCAAAAGCTACACTATTAATATCCAATTCGATTGCTTCTTTATATGATTTATGGTCAAGACTTGGAAAGATGTCTTTGTAGAGAACATTATATTTTGGTTTGAAATATTTTATTAAAGCAGCTTCTGTAAAATTTATTATCTCTTTTTCATTAAGTTCATTGTTAGAGAATTTACGCATAACTGATGAAACATTTTCAATTTCATTTTTTTGTCTTATGCTTGTCCCACTTAAACCATCAAAAGAAGTATGCATTGTTCTCTTAAAGCTTAATAGATTAAGCCAAACTTCTTTATCTGGATTTTTTTGACTTATTTCTGAATAAATTTTCTGAAGAGTTGAATGTTGATTTAGCCTATCTCCAGCATTTCTTTCTCCTCTTTTTCCATATGATTGTCCAATATACAATAATTCAGCATTTAAAAAATCAGGATGTTCTGTTAAATGCATTGTGTAATAAACACTGCTCTTAACAGATAAGATTTCCTCAGCATTATTTAAAATTTGAAATTTTGAAAATGGATATTCTGATTTAAGGATTGCATTTGAAAGGTTTTCGTTTGGCGGATGATTTAAAAATATTTCTCGCTCTAGAAATTCACTTCCAATTTGTATTTTGAATGTTAATCGGATTAATTCTTTAAACTCACATTTTTCAGGTACAATTGTAATTCTTGGTCTAGTTATAATGAAATAAATATGACATGGTGATTCATCATTATATTCCCTTTGAAATAATGATTCGTTTAAATCATCTTGTTGACAAAGAGTGATTTTAGACATATGCATTATAATTGAATATTCGATGAAATTACGATATTTTTCCATGATTTTGAGGTGTATAGCAACTAACGTTCTCGCGCTACAAGCAGTTTGGGACTAAATAAGCGTTATCTTTCGGATTTGCCAAATCTTCCAAATACAAACCAATTTTTCCATTAAGCCAAATGCCCAAATTGCTTGTAGCGTGTGTTGGCAGATCGCCTTTTATTAAGCGCTATGTTTTTTCATTAAGTGATTAAAGTTTTTCCAAAATTTACGAGTTTGCTTTTTAATTGAATCTTCGTGATTGATTTCTCTCATTGTAAAATTAGCTTTATAGACATAACTCAAATAGTTTCCCCAATTATATTCTTTAGTTTTTACGTATTTTGTTTTATCGTCTTTAGATGGTCTATAAATTAATTTTCTTTTTGAGCCTCGATACGAAAATCTTTTAAAAAGTTTAGATTTAAAAATTCTCTTATCTGGATTTTTGCTGTATTTTGAAAGTGAAGCTGATTTTTTAAATGATTTTATCATTGAGCGATAAAATTTAGAAAAACCAGAAGTTTTAATTAGCACTTTTTGCCCATCATAAGAAAAACCTAAGTATTCAAGTGTTTTATTAAAATTTGGTATTTTAGTTATTTCATCAATTTCAAAACCTTTAAACTTATTTTCTATATTTTCAAATCGATATACACTTGTTTTTTTTGGCTGAATTTCAAGATTAGCTACATTTTTGGCCGAAATATTTTCTCTGATTGTTTTGATAATATCATCCTCATATTCTTGTTCGCAAATTATAATTAAATCATCACTATATCTTTGATAGTATCCTTTAATTGAATCAACTTTTTCATAAACGATTTTGTCAAAATCGATCATATAAACATTTGCCAATGTCGCACTTATTGGGCTTCCTTGTGGAATTCCAGCTTTATTATTTTGTGAAATAACTAAATTTAAATTATTCTTTATAAATTCATCTTTTTCACAATATGCAACTGCTTTTTTTTCTTTGAAATAGTGAGATTTACTAATTTCTTTTCTTTTGTAAATTGATTTTTTAGAGTAATTAGGTAATCCTCTTTCAACTATCATAGTTCTATTATAACTATTGAAAAGTTGTTCGCCTTCAATATATTTAATCTTAGTCAGAGCCTTGAAAACATTATAATGCTCTGGAGGTAATGTTCTTTCGCTTAATATTTTAGCCCACTGTTTTTTTAATATTTTATGGTCAAGATTGTCAAAAAAAGAAGTGACGTCAGCAACAATTACAGAAAGTTTTTTTTCATTATTTTTTTTAATAAATTCAAAAGGTTCTTTTGCAAATTCAATATTACATTTATTATTTTCTGCGCCTTTAAAAAGCGGAATTTTTCTATAAGCAACTATCGAATTGTTATACTCTTTCTTTGAAATATATGCTTCATAAGCATCAACTAATAAAGTATTATAATATGAAAAAATTAAAGAATCAATGTGTGAAGCAAAGTAAATGTTTCTATCTTTTTTGTCTTTAATTCTAAATCTTTTTTTTGTTTTAGTTAAGTCGGTTCTAGTTTTATCGGGTCTAAATTTTCTCTGCGAAATACATTTATGAATAAGAGGAAGAAAGCTATGCTTTTTTATTTTTTCTTTATCCATTATATATTCTTTTGCCCAATTATAATCTTTGATTGTAATTGGTAAACCAATATGTGGATATTTTTTAAGTTTAAACCAGTTTTCTATTTCCATATTTTAAAAAAAGGGGTCAGATTTTATAGTAGCAGGTTTAGAATGTACAGGCTCCGTCGAAGCTTTTGCCTTTTGCAAGGCTATTGCGACACTACTCTCTTCAGGTATCGAAATTGTTATCTTTGTAATTAAATCCATAAACACATCTAATATGTTCAGAAAATTGAAACGCAGAACCAACCTCACGGCTTCAACAGTCATTATGCTGTTAATAACTCTTTCCTCATTAATTCTTTCATCAGAATATTTGGAAATTGGTATTTACCTTCCCAGCTAACGTATGTTTTAGACTGGTATATTATAGTTAAACGTATCATTCCGACCTTTCTGACCCCAAAAAGCTTATTTTTATTAAATCATTTTATCATTTCTAATTATAAATTATCTTCTTTCACGCGCGCTTCGGTGTCTGCCAACGTCTTGGCACTACAGCGGGTTTGGGACTAAATTAAGCCCTATTTTCGGATTTGCCAAATCATCCCAAATACAAAACCATTTTTCCATTAAGCCCAATGCCCAAATCCGTTGTAGTGGCTGTTAGGCACAGTACTATTATCCGAAAAGTAGGTTTTCAAAATAGCTATCTATTACATTATTTGATGAATCGAATGTAAGAAGTAAAGTTTCATCTTTAAGAATTTTATTAAAGCAAAAGCGTATAATTATATCAATTTCATATGATATATCATCTAAAACATCAATTTGTTTAATGTCCAAAGTATCGCCATGTGTTAATTTACTCCTTATGTTATACGCTTTTTTGATTAATTTAAATGTATCTAATTTATTAAAATCGTCTTTCAAAAAATAAGCTATGCGTTCCGATAATTTGTGTGACAATTCCGCACTATCTGTTGAAAAAACAGTTTCTAAAGCGGAGCAATAATTTGAAACTTTGTAAGCCAGATTCCTAGCTTCTCTTGCTTGTTTTACAAATAGTAAGCCTCTACTAATTCGGCTAAAATTTTTACTAAGCATAAAATTCAGTGAACCTGAATTTTTTGTGTGAAAATAGCCTTCAACAATATCATGGTATTTAGCAAATTCTATAATTTCTTTTTTATTTAATTTAATGTTTTCCAGTTTTCCTCTTGAAGTATTAAATTGATATAACAATCGTAAACTAGAAGCTTCATAAATTCCTTCAGATTCGTGAATTAAAAAAGCAGTATCACATGTAACTGCATTATCTTTTAGTAGCCATAAATTTTTCAATAAATCATCAATCCATTGAAGAATATTTTCCAGTATTTCTAAATTAGTTGAGTCTTTAAAAGCATCTTCATAATCTTCAAATTCATAATATAGAATAGCTTCACAATCTTTTACATATTGTGTTTCTATTATACCAATTATTTGCACGTTCTCTTCAGTTAGAATCTTTTCTGCGATTTTTTTGCTTTCAAAAATTCTAATTCCTGGAATCAATTCAATAAATTCTTCATCGAAGGGTTCTAACTCTAAAAACTTAATTGTAGTGAAAAATTGTCTCATTAATTATCAGTTCGTGATGTATTGTGCCTAACTCGTATATATGTCTGACGATGTCCGACTTATCTACCCTAAATTAGGTAGCTATGCCTGACAAATGTAAGTATTTAGTTGTTTTCAAAAATAGGATTTTTATTTCATAAACCATCAAACGTAATTTTATTTATTGAAGACTCTTCGAACAAACAGAAAGTGTAAATTCTGGTTATCTTATTACTTTGATTAATTGGAATTAGACTCTAAATAATGATGTTAAATTTAAATGACAAAATTACAGATCATTCAAAATCTTCAAATCTTCAATTAAATGTTTCGAATTCTGCCCCGTCAAGGTCACTATAAAAATTGAAAGCCTACAAAGTGTACATTTTGCAGGCTTTTTTATGGTTCGAAAACCCTTAGTGATTTGTTTAATTGTACAAAGTCTGAATATTTGCGAGTAATTTTGGTTCGAATCCTATCTAGGTTTTTGTTTTTTGCATAGATGATGTAGTTAATATCATCCTTAAATTCGTCTCTTTTTTTAAGTTCAAGGTTACGTCAAACGTTCAGGCACTATAGCGGGTTCGAGACTAAATTCACCCCATTCTTCGGATTTGTCAAATCATCCAAACACAAAACCATCTTTTCATTAAGCCAATTACCAAAATCCGTTGTAGCAGGTATTTATAGTGAGTTAGCAATATTAAATAAATATAAAATCGTTACCCACGATAAAGATTTTCAAATTTTAGATAACAAAATTGACATTTTGACAGCAAATTTAGCGTAGCATAATCAATTTCTAAGTTTCTTCTCGAACTAATGTTTGAAATTGTCCCATTAGCATTATTAGATAAGCTTCAGAGAAATCTGGAGCTTTTTTTGTTTATTATCACAATTTCAAACTTTGTGAATATTAAAAATAAAGTAAAAACGAACTTTACTTTTTATGCTTGTGAATTTTCTTTGCGATTGTGAAGTTAGGAGAAATTTGCACAAAGTCGTACTATAGCTACTAAGTCTTTATTTAAAATAATATCATTATAATTATCGGTGACATTATTTATATATTCTTACTAATAAATAGCATAAAATGTTTGAGAACTTCTCAACTATTTATTTTCCATTGAGGCAAAATTTCTTGTGGAACGCAAACGTGAACTTATTGCAAAATTCGAAATCTCGCAAAACCTCTCTTATCTGTAGATATTTTGTTTTTTATGAAGACGAACTGAATATATTGTTATTAAAACTAAAAGAATGATAAAATTCAAAATGTAATTCAAATATGGTCGTCCAAAAATAGTTGGAACTATCGAGGAAAAGAAATAGAGAATAAAACTGAAAATAATAAGAAATGTTTCAACGGCTAATACCATCAATAAATTTTGCCAAAAACTCTCGAAAGCCTTAATAATAAAAAAGTAAAAGGGGAGTCCAGCAAATAAAAAAATGAAAAACCAATTGATTGAAATAAATTCTATAATGCTATTACGTAAAACTACACTTTGCTTTACTTCGTTTACAATTTCGGTTTTAGAACTTGTGAATGAAATTTGTTTGAAGGAATCACTGACATTATCCACAAAGGTCTTTCTCTCAAGTATTTCTCTCTTTATATTAAACAAATATCTTTTAGTTTCCTTATCTAAAGTTTTACTTTCTAATAATTCATTGACTTTTTTTAGTTCTAATAACTTGTTGTCAATATTATTATAATATGAAATTCCTAAATAATTATCTAATCCAATGATTGATAAAATAACAAACAATACAACGAATGACTTAGTCGTATTTTTCATCGATCGATCTTGAAAAAGACTTATTATTTGCTTTGGGATCTCAAATATATCCATTTATAGAATTATGTACAAATTGTTATTAACGTTCATATGCTAGTGGAGTTGTAGAACTTTGAAAACGAGTATTTTCGTTTAGACAAATATATTGCTGAAAAACAGCAAATCCTAATTTTCTTTTTGAGCCAATTGTTCAACTTCGTTGCAGTAGCTGTTTTGTGCGTTAGTCCTACTTTAATTTATAATTTTTGGCGAAATGTTCCTTCCCTTTTATCCATAAATACTTGTCAATCTCTTTTAAATCATAATCATCCAAACCATAATAGTCGCTGAATTTTTGGATAATATATCTATAGGTTTCATAATCTTTCAAATCATATTTTTTAAAATTATGGAATTTGTCTATTTTTTCGAAATGACAAAGCATTTTTTCCGCAAAGGAATCATAAATTGGATAGATGGCTGGTTTATGGTGACTACAATATTTTGATGCGAAAGAATAAAAATTTCTTTTCTTATCTCCAGGCATTTTTACATTAGCAATCTTATTTACTATTGTTAAATCGTCTATTTCAAGTTTCTCATCAATCCTTAATTCAACAATATGTTTTGCGACTGAGAATGGTGAGAAAATATTTGTGCTGTAAAAATCATTAAGGGAGCAAACTTTTATTAATACATCATCTATGTCGATATTGTAAGGATATGTTTGAGTAAATAATTTCTTTAGACTACTTTCCTGTAAAACATAATTTTCTAAGCTATCCCATTTTTTTAAGGTATCATCAATTTCAAATGGGGAAGGTTTTACAATCGTCATATTTTAGATTTCATGGTTAATATTACACAACGTATCGCAGATTTAAGTATTTGGGAATTTTTTAAGACTAAAACTTTATATTAAGTAATTAGAAAACCTCAATTTTTTAAAACTGTTATTAATATCTGGCTTTTTATGTAAAAGGCAAAATAAATTCTTTTAGTTTCACGATTTTTTGGTAAACTTTAGTAGCATTTTTCCAAAATTCGGAGCTTTCTATTTCTTGTTTAATTAGACTAAACAATTCCTTAGAATTTTTATGATTTTCTGGTTTAACTTTCGCTAAACTCCTAACTGCTTTTTCTATAATATCCTTGATTTCTAAGAATCCATCTTCAATTTTATTTTCTCTAAGTTTGGTAATAAAAAAGTCTGTTACATTATACTCTTCCACTTGAAAGAAAAGAATACAAGGTGTTTGTAAAATTTCCTCTTCAATTAATATTTTCGCTAATTGTTTAGGCATTAAAGATGGTGGGCCACTTAAAGGCTCAACCCCTAATTCAAGCAAAATTCTATTTGAATTTGAACTATTGATTATTGCTCGGTTTACATAATCATCCATCAAAAAGAAAACGGTTAATGTTTTTCCTGAAATTTCGTGGAGAGCATTTATGTAATTGTGGTCATGTAAAATTTTATTAACGTGCGGATTGTGCAAATCAGCTACGATAAATGCAAACGCTAAAGCTTTTCCTTCTGCTTTGTGAGTTTGACAAACTTTCATTATATAATCTCTTAGATTATCTGCATTAGCATTTTTATTATTTGGATATACGATTGGAAACATATTTTTTAACGTTTAAAGTTTTATGTTAACTTCCGCTACTATAGCAGGTTTGGGACTAAATTAAACACATTCTTAGTATTTGCTAAATGACTCTAAATACAAAACATCCTTCCGATTAAGCATAATACTCAATTCTACTGTAGTATCTAGTACAAAGTTTTAGTTTTCCCATTCACAAAGTTTCCGATTGTATTTTGATTTTGCTTCAATAGTTGATATTTGTATAATTTTAGAACTACAACTACTTAACCCACGACAATTTTTAGCAAAATGAAATTTTAAGGCCGCCGAATCCATACAGATGTATACTGAATCACCAGCAGGCCATGAACTTGAAACTCCGCGAGAAATTCTGTAGGTAGAGTCTGTAATAATTTCGGTTAACCTGATTTGTTGGGCTTTATCTGAAATTAAGTTAGCGTCAATTAAAAACTTCAGATTGTTCTTGCTAATATCTGAATTTCCCGTTTCCACAGCGTTTATTATTAATGTTGACTCAAATTCCCTCTGTTGCTGTTGCCGGTTATTGTAACTGTCGAAAACATAACCTAAAAATGTTCCAGCAAGTGCTATAATTGCAACAAGTACTGTACTTTCAATTTTAATTCTACTCTTTCTCGAAGTTGATAGTTGTTCTTTTTCCATATAATTAAGTTAGTACAAACGTCGTGCTAATTTAAACCAAATATATAGATAATCCTTACAACTAATCAAAAAGGACTTTTAATTTGTTGAATACTTTTAGTATGTATAAAGAATCTTGTATTAAAGAAATCCGTTCCTCTTTCTGACCATAAAAGTAAAAGCGATGTATATATATACACTTTGGTTAAACTGGTAAAATATTGTAAAGTGAGTAGGATGTAATTTGAAAGGAAAATTAATATAAAATAATATTAATTCTTTTCAAATCATCGCCAAAATGGTTCGAGAATTGTCCCGTTAGGGCTACTAGAACAAGTAAAAGCCTGAGAAATATAAATTTCTCAGGCTTTTTTGTGATTCGAAAAATCTTGTTTTATTTTTTAAAAATAAAAACTCCCAGTGTTTTCAAGGAAAATTGGTTCAAGTCCCGTTAAGTTAATTCTCTAAAAAAATTAACTTACTAAACTCAAATCCAAAAATAAATCTTTAAAACTGCCATAAAAACTACTAAACTTCTACTGAAGCAGATTGTCCGTCGGTTCAGTCTTTTTAGATGAGTTCTGAGTGTCAGATTCTTCCTTTCAATATGATTTGTCCCGAACCGCTTTACCGAATGCAGCTTCTCGTCAATCAAATACCTGTAGTTTTTTAATCTGTCTGTAAATATCTTTTTAGCGTCAGATAATTTTAAAGTTTCCAGAACACGGCTCAGCGTTTTATTGGTTCGTTTCCCAACATTAAAACTCACAACTGTTTTAGAATTCTTTTCCAAGGCATAAACCAGCCAGATGTAATTTTTTTCTTGTGTCTGATATAAGTGCACAGCTCATCGACTTCATAAGTTTTGCCTTTGCTGATAATTGGCTTGGAAATACTTCTGGCAATAGAAACAATCCTTTTCAATAATGTTGTAGTAGAAATATTTAATATTCTTGCCGTGCTTCTTATACCTACTCCCTCTTTGGTTAATTGAATGATATTTTGATTGATATTTAATTTGTAAGCTTGATTTGTATAACTTTCTATAAAACGGTGACAGCACATTTTACAGTAGTACTGCTGTTTATAATTTTTAGTTCTCCCATTTTTAATAACCTTTTTCTCGTTACATTTTTGACAATTTACATCATCACTAACTTTGGAACACCATGTCGAATTTTTATTCATTTTAGCACATTTAAGGCAATAATAAAACAAAAAAGATGAGCATCACTGCTCATCTTAAAATTATTTATTTCTAAAATTTGTTCAATTTCAAAAGGTTAGAAATCTAAAATCTTATATCACTAACTTTGAAACACTACCGTAAATGTTAGATGCAATAATTAACCAACAACACATCTGATACATTACCCACTACCCTTAATTTAATTATAAATTTATTGAAATAACACTTTTTGAAAATAAATTATTATCCAAGATATAAAGATTTGTATCATTTTGCATTGAACATAATATTTTTTTTGAGTTATTAAACCTTCTCATTAATGAAACTATACCAAAATCTGATTTAATCAAAAAAGTACTTTTTTTTGTTTTAGTATTCATTTTAAATAAATCATAAGAATCTACATATATAATTTCTTTTTTTTCAGGTAGAAATAAAAAAGCAGAACTTACAATCTTATCTTTAAACTTACCGTTTGATATAAAAGGTACAATATTATGTTCAGAAAGAGTAAAAATACCATTATAAGCATTTGATTTTAAGTTAAATGTTATTTTTCCATCTATTTCTGTAATATGATTGATTGAGTATGCACTAATATTGGTAAGCCTTACTAGGCGCCCAGTAGTTAAGTTTATTGAATAAATATCAAAATCATGAGGCATTTTTCTTCCAATTGGAGAATATTTTTTGTATTCATTTGCTTTGCAAAATATAATTTCATCAACATTACTTCTAAAAAACGCTTCTGTAATAACACCTAATTCATTTACTACTTTAATTATATTATTTCCATCTGGACTGGCTATACATAACGAACTATTTTTTTGCCCTTGCATACTGCTTTCTATGAATAATATTTTTTTTTTATCATTAGAATATCTTGGATTCACAAAATTTTTTCCATTTTTCGCCTCAATTATCGACCTAATATTTGTACCATCAATATTCATCGAATATATTGAGGATTTGTTCACTTTTTTATAAGAAAATAAAATTTTTTTATCATCTTTTGAGATGTCAAACGTTCCTAGTGAATCTTCTATGCCTGGTTGATTCACACATCCATAAAGATTAATAAGTAAAATAAATAATAAAATTGTTTTTATCTTCATAGTTTAAATTTTAGTTATTAAAATGTATCAATTATTTTTTTTAATGATATTCCCGAGAAAAGATAAACCACTCCTACAGCTAAATTATAAGTTCTTATGGAAATAGGTTTTCCAGTAACATCATCTAATTCCCCTGTATGATAACCTCTAATGGTTCGTAAAGCACTAAAAGTCAAAACAATATCCGCCTCCGCTACTCTCTTGTCAAAAAATGCTCCAACTGCTCCCCCTGTTTTTGCTTCGAAATATGCATAATCATGTACTTGAGCGGCAGCATCAACTTCGTCTACCGGATTAAGAGGTAAAGTATAAGGATCTACATCTGGACCAGGCCCTATAAAGTTTGTTCCTCCATATGCTTTCCCATTATATGGAACAGAACCTTTACCAAGAAAAGCCCATTTATCAATTGGTTGATTTTTTCTCTCTTTCTTTCTTCCTTTTCTTTTCCCATCTTTTCCCATCTTTTCCTGACCCGCCCTTTCCTGGTTCTCTTGTATATTTCTCATCACCTTCTACAATATTACTAGGCTCGATGTTATCCGCCAATAAATTTGGAAGATTGTTAGCATTATCTGAGCTAGTACTATCGTCACTTTGCGTTCTACTTTTATCACTCCAATGTCCTCCGCTTTCATTCAAAAATTTACTTTTAAAAAGCGTATTGCTCTTCGCTTCCATCCCATCCGGGTCAATAAAAAACACAGGATTATCTAGAGCATATGTGTATGGTGAAAAACGTCTTGATACTTCAGCCAACGGGTCAATGTTCATCCAGCGACCAAGTGCAGGATCATAATTCCTTGCGCCGTAGTCATACATGTTAAGCCCCAGCTCGTCCTGCAGTTCCTTGCCGTTATACTTATACTTCTAAGGGTCTGCAAACCTTTTCTATAATAACAGCACCTTTGATAAAACTTTTATAAGAACATTTTGCTTAAACGATGTTATTTTTTTATACTATTAAGGAGTCAATCAATGAACCAATTAATCACTCTTGGTTTTCTTTACTTTTTGCATTTCCTGAAAAATGCAAGTCCGTTAAATGAAGTATTTTTATTTTTCTCATATATTTAATTGTTTCTAAATCATTATTCAAAATGTGGTAGCAGTAGCAGTCATTAAATGAATCATTGTTTTTTAATTTCTTTTACTGCAGGACATTTACTGACAATTTCATTTTTTGTTTTGCTTTCATAATGCAATATAGATATGGTAGATATAAAAAACAGAACGAACATTATCAACCCATTTCTAATAAGAATAAATGAGGCATACGTTAAATTTGATGTCTTGGTATTTATCAAATCGTTTAAAGATTTACTTATAATCAATTCTTTTAAATGTGAAATTGTTTTTTTTTCCGGCATTAAAACAAACTTATTTTGTTGGAAATCTATAGTAGGCTGATCGACGTGAAATTGTTTAATATTAAATGTTTGTAATGCCCTAAGGCCACCAAAAACAAAGTATATAATACTTAAAACAATAAAAATTAATGGTGTTAATTGATTCGAATTTTCTTTTAAATAATTCAATGAAAAAGTTATAGTCGTTATAGCTAGAGTAATAATAAATAACAAAGATTTCGCTTTATCCTCAATCTTTACTTTACGGTCAAATTGTATTTTAATCTCTTCCTTTAATTTAAGAATATATTCTTCCTCTTTTCCTTTTATTGCTGAGACATCGACTTCAGATTTTCTTTGTCTTTCATAAATTAATGAAATCTGACGATTAACATAAGTTGCGTATATTCCAGGAAATACTTGCTGTTTTAAAAATTGTATAAGCATCTTATTTATTCAAAGCGTTAACTATAACATTATCAAATTTAAAACCCGTATTTTGTTGAAGCCAAGACCATTCTCCAGTTGGATTTATTTCTATGAAATAGTACTCGTTGTTGCAAAAAACTAAATCAATTCCACCAAACTTCAAATTAAACTCTTTTAAAAACTGGATACACAGTTCTTTAACATTTTCAGGTAATTCAATGATTTCATATTGTAATTCTTCTTTCAATCTTCTCCAATCAATATCAATTTCACTATTATTTTTTTGAAAAATTTTAACTGCAATCACTTCATTTTCAACTACTGTAACTCGTATATCTAACTTTGGTATTAAACCTTGCTGTATAAAAAAAGGAGAAGAATACTTTTGTTCCACAATTTCTGCAGTTTTATATAATTCAGTATAGACAAAACCTTCGTGTTCTCCAAGATTAATTATTGCAGTATCTATTGATTTAATTGCAGTATATTCATAATCAATTTTTAAAGTTTTATTTGAAATAAGTGTTGATGGAACTTTAAAACCAATTTTGTTAGCAATATATAACTGATGTGGTTTTATTTCTGCTTTATATATATCTATCGGATTATTAAGCCAAATGATATTTTCAAAAACGCTTAAGGAACGGACAAAAGCTGTCCACTGGCTTCTAATTAATTGTTCTTCTTCGCTAATATCATCTTGAAAAATATCCCTTAGAAATGTAGGTGCTCTAAAGTATATTGATTTTAAAGTTTCACTTGAAATACAAAAACTAATATCTTTAAAACTTCCTTTAATAACTGGAATTAATGGATTAAATTCAATAATATAATCTTTTAATTCATCTCTATTTATCCTCAGATATGAAATTTTTTGATTATCAAGTTCTACAGCAATGAAGTCGCTAGAAAAGTCATAACGATTAGAAATTATTAAAACACTTGGAAATAAAACATTCTCCATTATTATTGTCCTTTATTATCTTCACCAGTTTCGACATCTAACTTTTTTGTTGATTGTCCTTTAAAATCTGCAGAATTGATTAAAAGTAAATCACTCAATTTGTTGACCCAAGCACCCAAAATATAATCATATTCGTAGTCTTTTGGTGGGGTAATTTCTTTACGCTTTTTATACACTAACGCTTTTTCAAATAGAATATGTTTCATTTTTATTATTATTAGTTATCAAATATATCAATTGCAATGTAACGAGGAATTTTGGATAAAAACTACGGAAAACCGTAAACTTGTATATTCATATTTTACTTTAAAATTACAAAACAGCTTTATTATTCTTTTTCATTTAAAAATTAAACTACTGACTTATTTATTTGATTAACAACCTGAAAAATTACCTCTACTGCTTTATTATACTGAATATGAAAAAATTCTCTTCTTAAATCGATACGAAATCCCATTAATAGCTTGTGAATTTCACTTTCTGCTTGAACACAATCTTTCACTTGCCATTCTTGCGATTTATAAAACTTATCAGGAACGCTTGTCTTTGATAATTGATCCGCTCGTTCCGATACATTATTACGGGTCAAACCAATTTTAAAAATATCTTTCCCCATTATGGGATTTCTTAATATATAAATAAATCCTGCATTTTTACCTGCAAATAATTTTCCTTCCTTTTTTATAATTAAATCATCTCTTCTTGCATGAAACCAACTCAAATTTTGATTGACCCAAGTTTTACCATGAATGGGTTCCCCTTTTTTATCCAAACCAATTTCATCTATATTTATTTTCTTCCAGTATCCAGAAGTCGTTACATTAAAGAGGTCATCTCTAACTTTTATTTGATCTGGTTTCAGTTTATTATTCTTATCTAAAATATAAAGTGACTTCAAGGGATATTTATGCCCGAAGGTGTCCTTAAACTTTCTTTTTTTAATGGGACTATTGCTTTCTTTAAAAAATTCTGTTTGATGAATTTCTTCCACAATATCATCTTCGTTAATATTTAAATAATATGGAATATACATGGCCATTTTTGCTACTTCAATAATAGCATTAAAATCATCTAATTTAGTGAGATTGGTTTCGTGCATTTCCTTTTCGCAGGAAGATCTAAAGTTTCCATTTTTGTCAACAAAACCATCTAGATCGTCGGTAACAATTGTAAACATGTGGGTAAATTCTTCCGCTACATAACGCGTATCTATTGTTTCTGTTACTAAATCTATTCTACAAGCAACAAGAAATTTTGCATATTTCTTTTCAAGATCAATAAATTCAGTTTCAACTTGCTTATTTTTTAAGGATTTATTAAATTCTTTAATTAACTCGATTTTATTGGGATTTCCTTCAAAATTGAACTTCTCTACATCTACAATCTTTCTCTCATTGATCTTCTTTCCTGTATTCAATACAATTGTTACTTCTTGATCTTTTCTAATTATAGATATTCCATTAATTATAAATTCCTCACCATTTGCACTAAATTTAATTAGGTCTAGGTCTTTACCTATATTAAAATTAAAAATCAGATTATTAGTTAGATTCTCTTCTATGAGTTTTTTATCATTGCTAAATTCTTTAGATGTAATGAAATCTATAAAATCAAATAATGATATTAAATAATTTTCTTCTTCAATAAGTTCAAAATATATGTGTGGTTTTCTATAAATGAAAAATGCTTCCATTATATTGAACATTTGTGACATCGATCTTAAACCATGATTCCATGCACGGTAATTAAATTCATTCAGAAAATGACGAAGTGTATTTTCTGTAACTAAATCACAATTAGAAAGGAGTTGTGCGACGAAAGAATTTCGAGTTTTCTTAAAACTCTCTTTAACAAATTCTTTTATGTTCGCATTATCTTTCTTTTCAAGATCATTAATTATCTTAAAATATTCTTTACTACCTGCATCCGGTAAAGAATCTTTAAAGATTTCTTTCCTTCTATCTTGATTACTTTTCATATTATCTTAGTCTAACAATATCTTAATTGAGAACAAATATCTTGCTACAGGACTGTTATTAACCTTTTTTACTAAATTTAATAATCAAAAGTAACATTTATCAATTAGAAAATCTTATTTCTTATTTTTATAATAGGCAATTATTGCATCACAAATTTTGCTGATTGAAAATGCGCTAGCAACAAGTTTGAAACACCTAGCTGAGACATAAGCTCTTTTTGGAGGCAAGCAAGCAAAAAGCACAATTAAAGCAAATATGAGACAAGGTATTATCATTAAATTAGTCATGACTTCTATATTTTATTTGTTTAAATTCATTTTATCCACTAAGGTTTACAAATTGAAGAATCTTATTTTAAATACGGTGTGACATCAAATTCTCATAATGTTTTTAATTAAAACAATTTCTACAATTCATTTTGCGAAGATATTTATCAGGTATAAAATAAAATAGGACACAAAAAAAAGTAAATAAAAAGCATAAAGATCAATCATTAAACATGTTATTTTTTACACAAAAGTAGTTAACATAAAAGCCTGCAATTCGTTTTTTGATAGGGGACAAATCCAGCAAAACTTTTTTTTCTCCTTTTTTGAACTAATATTTTACAACCAAAAAAAAGCCCTCGAAGAGGGCTTGTAGTATTTTATTTGATTAAAGCTTAAACGGCTTCTATTAAATTCCGGTAATCATATTTTTTATAAGCTTCAACATTCGCTTTTTCTCTGTTCAATTCGATCATTTCGTTTTTCACCTGAACTCTATACCATTGTTCTGGTTTCGTATGGGAAAAAGTACTTAACTTCAATGCAAGTTTTGCATTTAACTTTCTTTCTCCGATAAGGTACTTATGAAGATTACTGTCCTTCATTTCAAAGTAAGATGCCAATTCCTTTTTAGTAATATTAAGTGTTTTTAAATACATCTTAACAAAATCAAGGACTTTTAAAACCTCAGTATCATTTTCGCTTTGAATATAATCTTCCAATTTATATTGAATAGAAAGCAATTGATTCTTTAATATCTGCTCTTTAGATTGTTTTGAAGAATGCGATTTAATTATTTCTTTTAAATCAGCTTTTTTCTTATCGTTCCAAATATCACTAATTTGAATTTCTTTATTTTTCATATTCTTTAATTTAAAAACTCGGTAATTAATTTCTCACCTCCCACTGGAGGAATAATCATGGTTGTTTCACCATATCTCAGTGCACTATATTTTGTTGAATAAACTGCCATGAGCTTTACCTCATCGGCTTTATCCTCTTCCTTAACATCAAATACCAAATAACCTCTATACGGTTCATTGGCTTTTATAAAACTTAACCTGCAGGCAAACGCAATTAAACAGCCTGCTACTTTTTCATGTTTTTTATTCAGCCCTTTATTGTGAGGCGCAATTTCTACATACGCCATATAAGGCTCAACCTTCTTTTTCATCTCAAAAATTAAGCATCCTTCGATTATATTTGGGGTTTCTTCACTTACCAAAATATAAGTTTCGTGACCGGCTTCTTTTGAGTGTTTTTTAAAATTAAACCTCCATCCGTCAGTTATGGAAGGAAGATTTAGTTTTACTGATTTTGCATCTGAAATTTTAGCATCTACTAAATTATTTTCATCGATTTTTAATATTTTTACATTCATTATCTGAAACAAATTCGTTACACAAATATACTTAAAAATTATACATATTGTATAATTTTAACTTGTATTTAATTCTTTAGATACTTGGGAAATAACGGTTAATCAACTCACGTTGTTCTAAAGCATTTACTTTAATATATTTCTCCGTAGTCCCCGGCCATTTATGTCCTGCCAATTCCTGAACTCTCTCCAAAGGAATGTTTTTTTCATTAAGCCAGTTGCAGATCACACTCATCCGAATGGTCTGCGGATTGAGTTTTCTGTCAGGAAATAATACTCTTAGAGGTTCTGTCATGGCATGAATACTGTCAACGGTAATAGGCTTTCCTAGTTTGGTCAGTATAAATTTATCTGTAATACTGCGCTTTATTGCTGGACGGGTTTCATTTATATAATTGGAAAACAATATCATTTGTTTCGGTACAAGTTCCAATTTTCTTTTATTAAGATTTGCAGAACCCTTGATGTAAATAGTGCCGTTATCCAGATCAATATCCTTTACAGTGAGCCGGACAATTTCATCACTGGCTAATCCCTGATAAATAAGAAGCGAGATCAAAACATTATTTCTGACATCAAGATGTTTATAACGATTCTCTCGTTCCATTAAAAGCTGTAACTCCATGCTGTTGAATAATTCCTGAACCTGAATCGTCTGGTTGCCTTTGATTTTAATATTGAGCCTTTTGCAGGGATGATCGCTTCTGTAACCTAACATCACTAAATAATCATAATATTTTTTAAGGGCTGATAAAATTCGGATACGATATTGAACATTAGACTGCTTTTTACTTACTTTTTCCATATAGTTCACAATGTCTTTATACTGATATCGTTTAGCTTTTGGATTGGTATTTAAAAAGTGATTAATTGTGTACAGATAACTTTCTGATGTTTTCTCGGATACTATTCCTCTAAGAAAATTTTCTAAATCAGGCTTTTCCATTTCTTACGTTTTAAAAATTTACAACTGGTTTTCTTTTCTTGTTTTGAATAGCGTAGATGTATGTAGTATTGATTTGGGTATGTCCCAAAAAACTGCGTATAAAGTCAATTCCGGCATTATTTTCCGCCAAATGATATGCAATACTGTGACGCAGGCAGTGAAGAGTGATTTCTTTCTGAACGAGTTCAAAATTTCCAGTCTGCTCAATCATCTTTCTTAAAGTGTCACTTAGATTCTCACCACTAGAGCGCCTGCCTTTGCTGTTAATAAAAAACGCTTCCTCGTTTTGATTCTTGCCGGAAAGTTTTTCGGGTCTTTCGTCCCTGATATACTTCTTTAAATAATTAAGAACTGTATCGCTCATAGGCACTTCACGTCTTTTGTTTCCCTTTCCATGTCTTACAATCAACATTCCTTTTATGAGGCTAACATCTTTTAAATCTAGGTTTGCAATTTCTGATCTTCGAAGTCCGCATCCATAGGCAATAGATAGCAGTGCTTTTTCATATTCATTCTCTGCATGCGCGTATACTAATTTGATCTCCTCAGTTGTGAGAATGTTTCTGGCTTTCTGAGTACCGCCAGTTATCGTTGGAATATAATAAGCCTTCTGAATTTCCTTGTTTTCCAGAAGGTTGATTAGAAAAATTCCCTGTACAAAAAGATGAAATTTGACTGTTGCGTAAGCTAAAACTCCTTCGCCCCGCAGTTTTGGTCTTGCAGTTAAGTAATCAAAATATTTTACGGAGTCTTTGGTGGTTACCGCTTGAATCTTGGTAATTCCTGATTCTTCTAGCCAGATTAAAAATTCTGATATCGTATTGCGGTATTTATTGGTTTTACCTTCCTTGTAATTCCTGACTTTGACAAAATCATCAAAGGTGTCTGCCAGCCTTTGAAAGTCTTTGGTCTGTATCGTTTTTTTCATGGTTTTTGTTCTTGAATTTTGGTTTTACCGAAGAGGTCGCTTGCGCACTCCGTGGAATGCGGAACACCAGTATCATATGGTCAGTAAACACTGGTACTTCGGTGTTCCGCTGGTGTTCCGTGGCGTTCCACTTTAAAATTGTTCAAGCTGTTTGTGCAGTTCTTGTTTTATTTTCTTTTTTAGTTTTTCCATATCATCCCAATAGGAAATCATAAATTTGAATCCCCTGTTAACTGAGCCTTCAATTGCCTGAATGTATTCGAGTTCCTGCAGTAACTGCATGTAGCGGAATGCCGATGTTTTGCTGATATTCAGCCCCTGTCTGATTTCCCTTGCCGTAAACTTCTGTGATGTTCCTGCTTTCTGGCTCTTTACAAAGGCTTTGAGATTCTCAAAAAACTGTCTTGTGCTTTTATCGAGTTCGTCCACTTTGATAATGATAGAGCTAAAGAAAATATCTACAGCCTGCGCTATATCTTCCTTAGTGGAAATCAGCCTGCCTTTTGTATCAGTCTTTCTTTGGTACTGATGCAGAATGGTAATCTGGGAAACAAAGTTTTGAAACTGACTGTTGAGCCTTCTCAGCATCTTGGCTTCCAGCGGTAAGGTGAGTTTATCAGCAAAAGGATTCACTACCTCATAGGATTTAAGTACACGCATGGCATTTCTTAAAAGCTGTTTTGCCTCTTCTTCCTTTTCACTGTTGCTCAGTCCAGCTATTTTCATATTCTGAATTTTAATAATGCGCAGGGTCTGTTCCTGGCTTTCATCAACACCCAAGATTACCGAACGGCTCATATTGTCATAGTAGACCTCAGCTTTGGTCGTTGTAGTAAGGCTGGCAAAGTGCGCCTGTACGTGTTTGATTCTTCCCCTGTTGTTTCCAAAAATGTCTTTGACCACAGTGGAACTTGTCAGGAATTTGGCTGACTGCATTTCACGAAAAGCGTACTGAGCCTCTTCATCAAGCCCGTCGAAATCCTGAATGATAATAAGCTTATTGATAAGTTCCTTCTCTCTGTAATGGTAAAGTGATTTGCTTGTAATACGGGTCATGTTCATCACATCTTCCTGAGGCATGCATCCCGCAATTCCATTTACCAAATGACTTTTCCCTTCACCGCTTGATCCCTGAACAAGACCATGCATGAGATACGGCATTTTATAGCTCGATGCCAAAACAAATAAAACGATTCTGTTTTCTTCTTCGCCTACAATACCGTTATGCTCCAAGAGTTTATTTATGCTTTGTAGCAGTTTTGGTTTTGAAAGAAATACGACCGCTTTTTCCTGCGCTAAAGGAGTGAGCTCTTTTTCAGCATAACGCTCCGCTTGTGGGTTGATTTCAGCCTCAAAAAGAGATTCCCTGTGATGTTCCAATAGATCCGTTAACTGAATTAAATCCGTTTCGAGTTCACAGTAATCAAAGCCTTGTTTTTCTGATAAGTCAGTACACTGGTTCTGCACACTGCTAAAATCAAAAAGATCAATTTTAAGCCTGTGCTTTTTTTGCGTATTGTATTCTACAATCTGCAATGATACTCTAAGATTTCCTAAATCCATCGGCAGGTTACCCAGAACAAAGAATGTTCCTGATAGTCCCTTGTAGCTGATTTTATAGCCATTTACAATCTGTAATCCATTGCCTGCTTTTTCAGTTTTTGCACTTTTTAAAAGATTCAACATTCCGTCCGTTCCATAATTGACCCACATGTCATTTAGACTATGCCCCTCAGGTAGTTCGACTATTGAGAGTGGCACATCGGGTCTGATCTCCTGCATTTGTAATCTGATCTTTTCCATTTTCTCACCGCTTAAAAATTACTATTGCTTCCAGTTCATATAATGATTTAATAACTTCCAAGTGCTGTTCAAGCAGTTCCCCATCATGCAGGGCAATAACCGCTTCTCTCTGATCCAGTACCTTACTCTGTATTAAACTTGCACAGTCAATAACAGTCGGTGCTAAGTATAATTTCTTGGTAAGGGGATGCGGATAGGCGGGATAGATCCCTTCGTTGTTCAGATATTGCTCTTTCTGCTCGTCCAGATCAAAACGCAAAGCATAATAATTCACTATGCTGTTGTCCTCGTTAAGAAGTGGAAAAATAAGCCCATACCGTCCAAACACGGTGTAGGCTGTAAAGGAATCGTCCCGAACGCCCGCATCACTTTTGGTAATCACGCCCAGTTTTTCAAACTGGTCTTTGGATTTAAGGGTTTTGCGATGATGGAACTGACCTGAATTAAAACCGATCCGAAGATCTGAATATTCCAGTCCGATATTCTTTAGGTACTCCTTGGGCTTTAAAGCCTTTGCACTTCGAATACCTGTTTCAAAAGACCGGAATAATGTTTCTAAACTTTCCATAATTATTTTTCAATTATTATTTTTTGAACTTTTATATAATTTTTAGAATGACTACAGACTCCTAGAGTTTAGCCAATAAAGAAATAAAAACAGCAGCAGAATTAAGTTAAACTGACCTGCTGGGGCATTGAAAGGCTTTGTTTGACAAAATGCTGAAAGTTTTCGCAAAACTGTTTTGCAGAATGTCGTTGCTTTGCTAGGATTAATAAACAAAGGTTGAATGTCTCTGTTTTTACACCTGCATTTCTACATATATACTTTATTATATACTCAGGCGCTTATGTATCTGCATTTCTGCGTTCTTGCATTCCTGCATTCTTGCATTCTTGCCTGCATACTCTCTTCTATGTTCACATGCCTGCCTGCATTCTTGTATATATACTTTCCGGCAAGATCACATGCTTGTATAAATGCTTTTGTTGTAAAACAACTTATAAATCTAAAAAAAAACAAAACAGCCTAAAGCTGTTTTTCCTTGTTAACTTTAATCCGCCTGAAGAGGCTGATTCTTATGTTCATCAGAACACGGCAAGTTGTGTTTTGAGGCACTCGAAATTCGATTAGTGCGTCAAAACAACTTGCCCTGCCGGGAGATGAAAATACCTTCTGAAGTCAGGTCTTTTTTTCAGAAGTTAAAATTGATTTTCTAACAAATCACGGCATTTACTTATACTTATTTTACAAAGATAGAATCTAAAACACTGATTATCATAAGCGAAATTTACCCATGATAAGGTATTTCATTCCGGCTTTTACAAAGATAATATGCTTTTTTATCAGTTTGTTGGACATAATATGTCCAACAAATCACCATCTAAATATGAATTTTAAATCTAATCAAGTCATGTTAATTCCGAAACTCGAATTAATTGCTGGGCAAGTTTTTGATATTTATACTGTGTATAAAGATAAATAGGATTTCAATTTTTATCCACTTCAAAATATAGTGTGGAATGCTGTTTAAGACAGTTTTAAGCTGATTCTTCTTTGAATTTTTCTTTCTGATTTTCAGTTTTCTCATTTATCATTTGGTCATCAACAGGAAATAATATATTTATTTCATTTAGCAGTTCAAATTCGTCAACTGGAAATAACTGCAATGCAATTCCCAGAATAAGCCCAACATCTATAGACTGGTTCTCTATTGTATCAGGAAGTTTTGCTCCATCATGATCCAAAGCCACAATACATAATTTCATCAGGTTTCTTATAACTGAGGCAAGTTCGTAATAATCATATACTTTTATTTCAGCAATGTGAATCCTGTTTTTATAATCAACTGGTCTCAAAGTATTCAGACAACTGGACGTTAATCTTTTAATAGTTTCCAGCTTTTCAAATTTATCTATTTCCATGATTTTTATTTTTAAATTGATTAATTCATGTATCAGTCCTTCTCAAAGCTTAATAACCCGTCTTCAATAACCAAATTGTGCAGTTCATCCATCAACTTCTCCACTATAATAGTCATATGAGAAACCTCATCTTTGTTTAGTTTTGATAATTTATGATGAAGGGTCATATTTCTATCCTGATAAGGAAAGAAATTAGTCCAGAACTGCTCTATGAGATAATTATACTTTCTTATGTCCGAATCTGCATAAATACATAATTGCCATAATGTTTGATTAGAGAGATAATTAGGAAGGTAATAGGTTTTTACAAAAATGTATGTTCTGCAAAATGACATGAAAAATAATGCGAAAAAGTATTCTAAACCTTGATAGTTTTCTTTAGTATTACTGGCTATTGTAAAAAATTGCATAGCAATATCTTTGGTCGGCTTATAATAAAAATGCAGATCAGCGTGGTAAGTATTATGAGGAATCTCCCAATGAAATTCAGGAAGATATTTACTTGATGAATATATCAGATATTCGTTTTGAATAATTCCAGAAAAGAAACTTTGATTCTGATATAGATTAGTCTGTATCCAATAACGGCTATGGCTCAACAAAACAAAATCATGTTTTTCTCCTATTTTGCTTTTTAGAGATTGACTGATTAATTTTAATTTTTCATTACCAATCCCCACTGCTATAAGCATCAGATAATAAGTCGTTTTTTCACCATAGACAATTTGATGATATAAATAGATCTCTTCAACTTCACCAGACTCTAATATGATTTTTATGGCAGTGTCTAGGATTATATCTTTAGGTTTATCATCAATTTGGCATGAAACTTCATGCTTTTCATATGATCCTTTCTTTATCAACTTCTTTAATTCGGCAAGCCTTTTTTCCACAAGACAATAGAGATTTCTCTGGGCAATTCCAACTGCTTCATACATTTCTTCCTTATAAATTACATCATCATCAGCAGACGCTTCTTTTGCTTTTCTAAATAAATCCGTCAGATAAAATTTATTGTACGGAGTTCTTATAAAGTATTTTTGAATATCAGGAATGTATTGGGTAAGAGTATTGATCCTATCATCTAAGCTCAGCAAAACAGATTTACTTCCTAAGTACAGTTCTTCTAAATAATCAAGATCGTACTCAATGAGTCTTGCATAAGATGTAAAAACACTGTTCGAAGAACCTTCTGATATCAGGTTTTTAATCTGCCACATTTGAAGGTCATGATCGTGGTAAAAATTGTTTTCATACTCATTGAATCTCTTTTTGTGTTTTTTCCATTCCTCTGTTGTGAAAATAGAATTTTCAAGCTCTTTATTCTGGTAGATAACAGCAGTTACACGGCAGTAAAAAGCAATCAAAGGAGAACCTAAAGAATAGTGATGATGAAGTTTTGAGGAGCATATAAAAGCTATATTAATTTGAAAGCGTTCCTTAACTTTTCTTACCCACTTACTCTGCTGAAGGTTCTGAGCATCAATATTGCTTTCAATATTGATAATAAGATAGGAAAATGCAGAAGATTCCTGTCTGTTAAAAAACATTTGAATGATATTATACTGATTGACTAGTTGTCTTAGTATATTTTCCAGATACTCGTTTTCGAGTTTTGGAAATGAAAGTTTTTCTAGAGTTTTCATAATACTGTGTTTTTGAAGATTAGATAAAGGATATTTTATTCCGTTAAAGATTCAACCTGATCATTTTTAGTTTCATTTTTGCCGAAACAATAAACAGCAGATTTCTTAACATGGTCTTTATTACTTCCATCAATTCTTTTTGCTGTGAAAATTCAATTGCATTCATAATTTTAAGTTTTTAATTAATACTTGTCTGAAAAATTGTATTTTTGTTTAATACACAGCAAGTAAGCAATTGATTGTACCGTACCGAACTAAAGGAAATTGTATAATACTAATGCCCCTTGTGTTTTACCAGAACATAAAAATTTAAGGAATTTTAAATATCTTTGAACCATGAGCACAGCTACGAAACCAAAACATATTGGAAGAAATATAAGCCGAATCAGAGAACTTAAAGGAATGAAGCAGGAAGCTTTAGCGATTGCTATCGGAATAAGTCAGCAGTCTGTTTCAAACATTGAAGCAAGCGAAATTGTCGATGAAGAAAAACTTATAGAGGTTGCAAAGGCTCTTGGTGTAACTACAGAGGCAATTAAAAATTTTTCTGAAGAAAATGTAATTAATTATTTTAACACCTTTAATGACAGTCAAGGTAATTTTGGGAGCAATAACTGTACCTTCAACCCACTTGACAAAGTGGTTGAGTTATACGAACGTTTAGTTCAAGCAGAAAAAGACAAAGTTGAATATTTGGAAAAACTACTAAAAGAGAAATAAGCTTTTATAAAACATATATTAATTCAAACAAAAAGAGACTCAAAAGTCTCTTTTTTAATATATGCGCCGAATTTTAATTAAATATTTAATGCTATGTATTAATTTTAAAAATCTAAAGTTGGAAGTGTAGTAGCATATCAAACAATTACTTCTTAGAAATTTAATTTTACCTTTATTGATGACTCTTTGTTTACCCAGTTTTCAAGAGTATTTAATAAATTTTCAATCTTATATGTAAACTGTTCTAATGTAAAACTTTCCTCATTATGGTTTCCTGGCATCCGCCAATCTTCTAGTTCAAATTCTGTTTCATTTTCAAATGACATAAAAGCGAAGTTCTCTTTTTTATTACTAAAGGTTGAAGTCAAAACTTGGTAATTGAAGATTTCAAGTTCTTCTTTAATACTTATTGGAAATAATGGATGATTAATAAGTTCATAAAGCCTTTTAATTTTTTCATCAGATGAGAAATAATTTGATTTAACCAATACGGTTCGTTGCAAATCAGTTTGACTTCTAAATAAATATAAATTTTTAGAAATACTTCCACTCATTTCAATATGAACTTTATCATTTTTGATAAAGTAAATTTGAATTTTTAATTTTTTAATCTCCTCTAAATATTCAAGAATTATATCTGATTGCTTATCAAGTATTTTTTTACTTGTGCCAAATCTATCATACAATAGGTAGGCAATGTAAATCGAAATAAAGACCTGAGATACATTTATTAGTTCCACAATCAATGTCACTTTTTCATCAACTAAATTATCATGAACTATTAAAATGGAAATAAATGCAATAATTAGTGAAACAAGGAAGATAAATAAAAAAAACTTTTTCATGCTCAAATATATTGATTTTTTCGAGTTACAAATATAATCGTACCTATTCTATGTTGATTTTTTTCTACACAACTAATCAATTCTTAACAAAAAATAAAAAGTAAGCCAAGGTAGGACATCGGCAATAAAGTGCGCATAATGTCAGCCTCGTTCCTCGACTTGCCACCCTTCGGGACTTATAGCACTTCCTTTGCCTATTGTCCAATATGAGAGTGCTTTCTTTTTTTCTTTTTTTTCTTTTGAAATGTATTTTTGTTTAAAGTTCATGAGTAAAATTTACCTATGATGCTTAAAATATTTTTCACTTTCTTAACTTTGTCTTGACTTAAATACACAACCTAAAAATACAATTCCAAAATAATAACAATCAATAGCTATCATGTTCAAAATATAGCCATGATAGAATACTAATATTCTTATTGCTTAAATTTGTAATTGGCTTAAAAAAGATTTCTAAATTAAATTCAAATCTTCTAAAACTACAAAACATCGAGCAATATACAGCCTCAACTTAATCCAAAATATTTATTAAAAACTGACTTTTCTAAAAGTCTTTAAAGATATTTAAAATCTCGAAGATTGCCACGTTCCTGCAATCGGCAAGATGAACGGTTGTTTAACAACCGCCTATCTTGCCACCTATTACCTCGGAACTCGGTGGTGGAGACACTAGAAAGAAAAGAGTTTGAAAACAATGAAAATGAAAGATGATGAAAAGAGAAAATTCAAACAGAACACGAATCGTAGGACTGCGATTGACTCCTTTGGAGTATACCGAACTGGAAAAAAGATTTAGAGCAAGTACCTGTCGAAAATTAAGTGACCATATAAGAAAGAACTTATTTAACAAACCCATTGTAACTACATACAGGAATGCTTCTTTTGATGATTACATCGAAGAAACAATGACTCTAAACAACGAGTTTAATTCAATAGGAAATAACATCAACCAGATTGCCAAAAAGATGAATTCTTTTAAGACTATATCCGAATTTAAGACACAGGTATTCTGGTTTGAAGTGGATAAAAAAAAGCTATTCGAAAAAATGGAGGAAATTAAAATACACTCTCAAAAATTCTCAGAGCAATGGTTGCAATTATAAAAACCAGTAATTCAGTACAGCGAATTTTAAACTACAATGAGATAAAAGTAAAAGAAGGAAAGGCAGAATGCATAAATGCTATTAATTTCCCTCTGGAACTCGACAGGCTTAATTTTACTTTAAAACTCAATCGCTTTAAAAAACAGGCTTCGCTTAACGAAAACGTTAAGCGAAATGCTGTACATATATCATTAAATTTCGATCCTTCGGAAAACCATTCCAAAGAGAAGCTTAATGAAATAGCGAAGGTTTACATGGAAAAAATCGGATTCGGAAAACAACCATATCTAATTTATCAGCACTATGACGCAGGACATCCTCATTTGCATGTGATTACAAATAATATTCAAAGAGACGGAAAAAGGATTGATCTTCATTTACTTGGAATCAAAAAATCAGAACCTGCAAGGAAAGAAATCGAAGAAACCTTTGGGCTTGTAAAAGCAGGAGGAAAAAAAATAAAGGAACAATTTTCTTTACAGCCAATTGCAAACCGTAAAGTAGAATATGGAAAAGCAGAGTCCAAAAAAGCTATCAATGGAGTTTTAAACAAAGTTTTATTTGAATATAAATATTCAAGCCTTCCAGAACTCAATGCCGTTTTAAACCAATATAATATTCATGCAGATAGAGGAACTGAAGAATCGAGAATTTTTAAAAACAAAGGATTGCTTTATAAGATACTTGATAAAGATTCCAAACCAGTTGGAGTACCAATTAAGGCAAGTGACTTCTACAGCAAGCCTACTTTAAAATTTCTGGAAGAAAGATTTAAGATCAATGAGGCAAAAAAAGAATCACAAAAAAGTCATGTAAAAAATGCTATAAGAATAGCTTTCCAAGATGGAAAGATCAAATCTCCTGAGAAATTAGCACAGAAACTCGAAAGTGAGGGCATTCATTTGGTATTAAGAAAAAGTAAAGATGAACAGCTTTATGGAATTACCTATGTAGATCACAAAACACAATGTGTTTTTAATGGAAGTGCACTGGGAAAAGAGTTCAGCGCAAAAGGAATTTTAGAACACTGTAAGCAGAATTTTTCTTATAAGGAAAAACATTACCAGATATCCATTTCAAATCCTTTTGAAAACACAAGAAATTTAGAATTAGAAAATAATTTAAAAACTAATACGATTGACATTTTATTTCGTTCTGAAAATACTGGTGATTATGTGCCAAAACAAATTAAACGAAAGAATAAGAGAAAAATTAGGAGAAGGATTTAAATAACTATTAGGTGTTGAGATATACTTTCAGCCTTGACTTCAATTTTTGGTATCATATTTAGATTATTATATAAAGCAAATTTTATATAAAAATTTATCCTATAAAATAAAATATTATCAACAAACCCTTACTCTAATAAAAAATGTTTTATAAAATACTCTAATCGTAGTCATCTTTTGTTGATTATTTGAGATTAATAACATTATTTTTCAGTATAATTGTACTAATAATAGCGAAATTTAATGGGAGTCAAAAATCAAGAAATTTATAGTTCAAAAAAAGGCTGGATTTCGTTCTTAAAAAAGAATAAAAGGAATAAAAAAATCAAACGAAGAAAAGCTGGTTATAATTTATACAAAAGAAACATAAAAAAACATGCAATCGGCAGTGATCGTAATTACAAGTCCTACAGCCGAAGCTCCAACTGGAGAGGGGTAAAAACTCCGAAAAAGCCAGTATATTCAGAAAAAATAAAATATTTACTTTCAATTCCTGAATTATTTTCAAAAGAAAAACTATCTACAAACGACAATGGTAATCTTATGATTCCAAAATGTTTTTCATTGATCGAAAATTCGAAAGAAAGTTTTGATTTTTTAAAAAAGCTTCTACTAGCCCTTCATACTAATAAATTCAAGAAAATAACTTTAGATTACTCAACTTGTGAAAGAATAGATGTAGATGCCTCTATTTGTATGGATATAATTCTAGCTGAATTTATCATATATTTTAAAAGTTGTGTACGTCTGGGTTTTGGAAATGAAATTTCCATAAAAAGTATTGAACCAATAAATTTTGAAGATAAAGAAAACATTAAAAAAGTTTTATTTTCCATTGGAGCATATAGAAACATAACAGGTTTTAAAGTTGATTATCCTGATATAATTGGATTACCAGTTATAGTAAATGATCACAAAGCAGATAATGTTTGGTCAAAAAGTGAATTAGATTTAACAAATATTGTTGAATATATAAAAGAATGTCTTGGAAGATTAAATAGAGAATTAACCATTGATGCTGAAAATGAGTTTTACAAAGTTATTGGCGAAATAATGAGTAATGCCCTTGAACATAGTTCGACTGATTTTAGTTATGCAATTGGCTTTTTCCAAGAAACTCTAAATGATGATGAACATTTTGGAATATTTAATTTTTCAATATTTAATTTAGGAGACACTATCTACCAAACGTTTAAGAATGAAAATTGCCTAAACAAGACTGCTGTTTCTGAAATGAATGCTCTTTCTGAGAATTTTACAAATAATGGCCTCTTCAAGCGAGCATCATTTGAAGAAGAAACCTTATGGACACTTTATGCACTACAAGAAGGGATCACCTGTAAACCGAAGAAAAGAGGTAATGGCTCAATTCAGTATATTGAGAATTTTTTCAAGTTAAAAGGAGATATGACGAAAGACAACATATCTTTTATGACTATAGTTTCTGGTAACACGAGAATTATCTTTGATGGAACTTATCAAGTAATTAAAAAGACAAAAGAAGACAGCAATAGAAAGTACAAATTCATAACTTTCAATGAATCAGGGGACATAAATGACAAACCTAACAAAAAATACGTTAACTTTGCACCCAATTTCTTCCCAGGAACTTTGATTTCTGCAAGAATTTTGATTAAATTTGATAATACAAATAAAAATACGGATGAAAACTAATATTTATAAAATAGATCTACAAAGCTACAGGACTGCTGGAGCTAAAGTATTTACTACTCGTCCAAGAGGTATTGAAGTAAGAAATAATTCTAGAATTGATATTGTAGAAACTGAATATGAAAAAATAGAAATCACCATTCCTAATGATATTGCATCAATAAATCCTTCTTTTTTAGAAGAATTTTTTGAAAATGTAGTAACTAAATTAGGAGAATCTGGTTTTTATCAAAAATTTTCATTCGTTAATGAAGGGCGATACAAGATTGCTAATGACTTAAATGAGGCAATTGAGCGTATTTTAAGAAACGAAAGTGCGCTTGCATAATTTTTTTATAATCTGTTGCGAAAGCACTAATAATTCCCAACAATCTGATTTTTCTCTTTCAGATATGGCAGATTGGGCACAAGTCCTTATAGCGTTAGTAAATCTTATATTAGCGGGCTATTTGTTATTGTACCAAAGAAAGAAAGACATTATTTCTGATAACAATACAGCACTACTAAATGAGCAAAATATAAAACTTCAATGGTTTAAAGAGTTAGTGGTTCAACCTAATATGAACGAAATTATTAACTTTTACGTGAATTTAAACACAATCTATTCTCAAATCAATTCTAATGAATTGAGTGACAACGAAAAACAGGACATCAATGAATTTGTAAAATTAGAATTATCGAAGTTGAGAAAATCATTCGTGGACGTTTTGTTTTTAATTGATAAGAGTTTTGCAGACCAACTTATGTCAAATTTAGATGAACTAATTGACGGGATAACAAATGCCATTTTTGACGATTCCTTAAAATTGAAAGATTTAATTGTATTTGAAAAAAATATCGGAACTAAAATATCTATTTCAAAAAACAAAATAATAGCTCAATTATACAATTACAAAGGTTTGATTTTATAATTTTTGACTCATGTAAAACGGCCACTAGAATAACAAAACTTTACTGGCGTTTAAACCAGTTATTGATTAGATAGACAATACCTAATGCTACTATTAGAACTAAAACATTACCAATGATTGTAGTATGAACTAAAGAATAAATAAACAAATACACAATACCAATAGACAATATCATTGTTATAATATAATGAGCTGTAAGTATTAAAATCCCAACTAATCTTCTTAATGGATTATAATTTGAAAATTTTCTATAGAAAATTATTTCATCTTGTATTTTTGAAATTTGCAAATACAAATCTGCGTCAATTTCTTTAATTGTTTTTATCAACAGGGTCTCATCAGTTTTCAGATCTATTGATATTTTTAAAATCGCAGAATATGTTTCTTTGTTCAAATATCCCGCACGACCATCTTTCAATAAAATTTCTTGAATTTGATTCTTGAACTCTTCACTTTCCTTTTCACCTGGAAAATAAGCTATAAAATTAAGCCTAGTTTTAATTTCAGTTAAAATTTCGATTCGTTTATCAGTATATTTTTGAAAAGTCACTTTTGATTCTGTAATTGGATTCTCAATCAGACTTTTTAATAACCAAGTAAGAAAAGCTATCAATGTTGTGCCACAAAAAATGACTAAATTCGGATTTGCACCTTTTATTATTGAAATTATATCCATTTATAATTTGTTTTAGAACTGAAATATGAAGAAAAGTTTCGTCTAATTTCTTTGAAGAAACTTCCTTCTTTAGAATAATCCGCTACGGCATTTTCATTTCGCAAGATAACAAATGTCGTTTCAGGATTCCCCAGCACGGCAAATCTCTCTTTATTATCATTGGTAGTTCCTGTTTTTAAAAACGCATTCTCAATATCTAATTTAAGTTTATTACGAAATATTTTATTTAAAACAGTTAGACATTCCAACTTAGAATCAGTAATATTATGTTTTGAAAAAAACATTGAATATGCTAATCCTAATTCATATATAGAAATACCTTTTTTGGTAGCACCTAGGATACTGGAAGGAAAGAAATCTGATTGTTCACGATTAAACAGATCTGACAAGAAAATTAAAGTTTTTTGGACTCCAATTTTTGAAACAGCATTAATAAAAGAATTATTATTTGAATAAAATAACGCCTCCTCTAAATCTAGCATAGCTTTATACTTCTCAACTTCTCTAACTTCCCATTTAAGAGAATTACTAAATGCTGAAAATTTTTCATTTACAGACACGCCATTATCTCTTAGATAGCAAAACAAAAAAGGTTTTAATGTTGATCCTACATTTGATTTAGAAATAAACGGGTAATCTGTCCCATAGCTACTACCAAAAGCAATAACTTCATTTTTATTAAATGCTATTATTGAAACAGGATATTTGGAATTAGCAATGTAGTTACTTACAAAACTTTGTGTATCAATATCTATAGTTGAAATTAACTTCTTTCCTTTTTCATCTACTCGATTAACAATAAAAGGAGCTACAACATTTCTCAAAACATTTAATTTGTTGCTACTAGGCTTTATTTCTGAGTTTATATTTTTTCGATGTCTATTTTTAGAAATTAAATTCTTATCAAGTAATTCCTTACTCAAGAAATTGTATCTTTTTTTGCTTCTTTCAAGATTATTTATGTAATAATTTGGGCCCCGTAAGATAGTTAGTAAAAAAAGCCATTCTTGATTTGATAAAGCTTTTATGTCTTTTCCAAAGTAATAAAGTCCCGCTGATCTAAAACCTCGTAAATTTTTACCAAAATAAACATTTTCGAAATAAAGATTCAAAATTTCATCTTTAGTAAAATTTTGCTCAAATTCTAATGCTTTTAGTGTTTCTCTTACTTTGCGAACAAAAGTTTTCTCATTATTTCCGAGAGTATTCCTTGCCAATTGTTGAGTTATTGTACTTCCTCCTTGAGTGATTTTTCCTGCCATTACATTTTCAAATATTGCTCTTATAATGGCTTTGTAATCAATTCCTCTATGATTTAAAAACCTACGATCTTCAATTTGAATTAAATAACTCTTAATATTACTAGGGTAATGTTCAGAAATTGCCTTACATTCATAATTTTCAGAAATAACTCCGTATGGATATTCTAATCCATTTTTTTTGTAATAAACAGCATATCCCGAATAATCTTTCATATGCCAATGTTATATTGTAATGTACATGTTTGCAAAAAAGAAAAGTGTTTCATTAACTAGTTGTTTTTTTTTGAAATTACTACAAAACTTTAAAATTGCTAATATAGGATTTATATTACTACAATTTGTTAATTTAAAATGTAAATAATCCAAGAAATGCAGTTTTAAAAACGACTTTATTTTCTATCCAAAAGCTTCCATTTCTAATTCTAAAATTATAAATACTGGAAGTTTCTTTGCGTACCCAATGTTAATTTTTCCCTTATAAACGTTTTTCTATAATAAATCATTTAAAATTTTTAAGTTATTCAATAAAGGTTTGAATTCTTTGCCATCAAGCTTACTATTAAAAATCAAAGTCTGTAAAGTATACACTTTATGGGCTTTTTACAGTTCGAACTCTGTCAAGGATTTTCAATTTATAAAATGCAATATTATTAACTAACTATTTTATAAAAATCTTCAACAAGATGGTTAGATAATTGAATGCTTCCCGCTAGTAAGTAAATACTTTGCAAAATGTTGCGTTGTTCTTAAAAAGATATTCTATGATATCTTCTTAGTAGCCTTTGATTTTTGTAGTAGCGGGAACCGGACTCTAACCAGTAAGTTTATTTAATATTTAGTTTTACAGTTTTCAACACTGTTATCTCTTTACATCCTAGACAATTTATATCATCACTAACTCTGGAACACGAGGTAACATTTTTACTCATTTTAGTTCTTTTAAAGCAATATTAAAACAAAAAAGATGAGCATTACTGCTCATCTTCAAATTACTTTTTGCTAATATTTATTCTATTTCAATATGTTACAAAGTTCGAATCTCATATCACTAACTCTGAAACACTACCTATTTTTTGCTAATAATAATTCTATTCCAACATGTTAGAAATTAAAAATTTCATATCACTAACTCTGAAACACTACCCTTTTCCTTTGTATTGAATTATTTATAATTACTTATTCTTCAACAATTCACCTTTACTATTGTATAACAATAAGCTTTTTCTAGCTTTTGTATAACCCCTACTTGCTGATTTTTCTAAATATTTGATGGCTAAATTTCGAGTCTCTGCATCTAATACATTTAAATCTTCAATTGTCTCTTCATCATTACCACTTATATAACTATTAGTACGATACAAATCGTTATATACATCATAATACGCTTGAGCATATTGATATTTGTTTGCCATTATCAACGACACACGCAAATAATCAGACCTGTGACCGCTTAATGCATAAATCATAGATAGTTCCTTATAGGCTAATGTATCACCTTTCTTTACTATTTTATCCATTAAACTATCAACCTTCTTTTTATCATTAAAATAATCTTGATAAACTCCTAAAGTTGATTTCGAATTATCTTCAATCTTAGGCTTTACCTCTTTATTATCTTTACAATTACAAAAGATAAAACTAACAATAGCCAAAATTATTAAATTTGTTGCTTTCATATTAAAACAATTTACCAGATGCCCTATATGTGCTATATAGCATCCTACTGATTTCTTTTCCATTTTGATAAACTACTCTGTAACCTTTATTATCATTATATTTGATATTTGAACTTGCTCCATTAATTACAGACTTCCCACTTGCATCATTTCCATACATAACAAAACCATCAAATGCAACAACTGTTGCGTTTGGATGAGCTTTTGATATTTTTTTTGCCATAGATTTATTTCCGGAGCCTCCCTGACATATAAAAAGATTTATTGTAAAAGCCCCAAATCCGCCTTCTATTTGTTTTTTATATGCAGGACTTACCTTTGACATTCTTGTATCAAAATCTTGCGCATTATCAATAAAAGGACCACCCGTTTTATAATCAGCAAAAAAACCTTCTCCTTCTCCATCAACTCCTCCATGACCAAAGACGTCAAAAATCCCATCTCCATTTTGGTAATTTTCTGGTTTATTTTTTTCATCAAATGTTCCAGCGAAATTAGAATGATCACGTGCGAAAAAATTGACTGGTGGTTCACTACCATCATTTGACGCTTCATCGCTTTTATTTTCACTTCCGTTACTATTTAAACCAATACTACCCATGGCATCGCTAAAAGAAACAGTTTTATCACCATCATTATATACTCCTTTATTTCCTTTGTTATGTTCTTCCCAATTATACGTCGCTTGCATTCCATCAGGATCAATAAAAAAGACAGGATTATTAAGTGCGTATGTATAAGGACTAAATCTTCTGGATGTTTCAGCCAAAGGATCAATATTCATCCAGCGACCAATCGCTGGGTCATAATTACGTGCCCCAAAGTCATAAAACCCAAGCCCCAGCTCATCTTGCAATTCTTTTCCATTATACTTATATTTATTGGTATTCGCTGCATAATCATTATACCCCTTATGTTTTAATCCAAAAGGATAATAATTATTCTCTTCGATAATTTCAAGAGCTTGTGTCGTTGGGTTTTTAGCGTAACTTAAACGTATGTTACCCAAATGATCTTTATACTGAAACACGTATGAAAGTACGCCGGCTGTATTTTTCACATAACCTTCAGCTGTCGGGAAAAACTCCAGTACATTGTTTTTGTACTGAAAACCTCCCAAATAATTTGTACTCGTTGTAACGGTTCCTATCGTTACAATTTTTTCTAGTTTCTGTCCTGCAGCGTTGTAAATATAATCAATGGTTCCTGTTGTTCCAAATGTAATTTTCTTTGGTAAATTTAACTGATTATAAGTAATAGCGGTAATATTTTTGTTTTTATCGGTGATCATATTGCCGTACAGATCATAGGTATAATCATCTCCTGTTTTATTCACATCGTTAAAACCGCTGGTATTATTGGTATTGTCTGTCACGTTGCCCAACTTATTGGAGTTTGTGGGATAAGTATACGCCAAATTATCAATCTCGATTATACCTGCCTGAGGGTCGACATCTCCTTTTCTTACTAAAGATATGATATTTCCATTTTTGTCATAGGTCAGATTTTCGTCATAAGCGTTTGTGGTCAGGCCGCTTTTTTCATAAACCGCATTTTTTAAACGGTTCAGGTTGTCGTATTTGTATCCATAGGCACGCTCAATATTGTCTGATCCTGTCCTCCACAATGTTTCTGAGATGTTACCATTATAAAGCCCAGTAACTCCGCTAATTCCTGCCTCAATTGTGTTATAATTGATCTTGAAGGCAAAAAGATCTTTAGCATCAGAGCCCTGCTGCAAGTTAACTGTTTTGTTAATCTCGGTAAGCCAGCCTCTGATATTATAATTAAAATCTACTTTCTGCAGAGGAGCTCCTGTACTGTTGCCTACATTTTTACTCATCAGCTGTCCTAATGCATCATAGGTATTGGCGGCCATGAGCTGTATAGCACCTCCATTAATTTGATGGGTATGGGTCAGTAAACGATCCTGAGGCGAATAGGTAAATACTTCTTTTACTGTAAGTTCTGTGTCTGAAGCAGTACGTTTATGCCTACTGATCGTATACATTGTTTTCCCCAAAAAATCAAGACTACTGTCAGTAGAGGTATAACCTCCTAAATGGTTTTGCGTATAATTTCGTATTGGTCTTGCCTTTCCGTCATAAAATATAGCACTGGTTTCCCCTGCTATTGAAGTGGGTGTAGAAACAGCTCTGGTCCAGCTTCCTGTTGCCAAGGTTTTTACGTTCACCAATACACTTTGAGATTCTACTGTCGTTGGTACTGCCGGAGCATTAGGAAAAGTATAATTATCATAATAAGTTACTGTCAACAGCTTGAAACTCGTTGGTGTAATGGCATTACTATAATAAGCAGCAATTCCGTCGATAGTACCGGATGTTTGTTTGGTTTCAAATAACGTCGCTGCTGCATTTTGAGTAGTCTGCAAAGAGTATCTTGCTGCTGAACTTACCGCCTGACTGCTCCAGCCAGTTAAAATGGGACGGTTAAAAGCATCATATTTCGTAATAAGCCAGCCCACAGCAGTATCATCTTTAAAAGGTGATAATGCCGGACCCGTTGCTACGGGGCGGTCTAATTTATCGTAGACAATAAATTCCCAGTCCTTACCTGGCAATTTTTTCTCTACAAGGCGATTGCGGTAATCGTATTTGTACTGGTAACATAAATTGTTTAAAATTTCAGGGGTGATCGTCCCCTCAGCTTTTGGGGGCAATACATAAGTTAAATTTCCATAAATATCATAAACATAATAGGTATCGTGTTTAACACCTCCATCATAGGTTCTCTTAAGAACAACCTGTCCTTCTTTATTTTTAAACTCTACTGTCGAACCACTGCTTTCTGTTGGGGTTGCAATAGTGTTTTCATCATAGGTTACCGTTTTATAAAGCTGATTGACAGCATAATTTGTTCCCGAATCAGTAAATCCTATTTCGTATAATCCTGATCCAGCAGTCCAGGTTGTTGTAGCCTTGTATAATTTTACTTCGGTTGCTGTATTGGTCTGGTAATCCATCTTAATTTCATGACCGCCACCCATTGCCCAGGAAGCTCCCGGCGCAGCTTGTTTTAAAACTCGATTTATTGGAGCGGGTTCTAAACTTTTTTCCGAAAAATAATTAGAGGTGTTATTGTATTTTGCCGTATTGTAAGTGCTATTTAAGGAAGCCAATGAAGACGCAATCGCGATTCTAGGATACGCAATTGTAGCATTAGCTAACGGATAGGGCAGATACTCTTTTATTTGTCTTCCGTAACTGTCATATTCCATTGGGGTAATGATATCTTCGCCATTTCCTCCCTGCCCTGCTGCTACTTTTTGTACAGGACGTCCCAGTCCGTCAAAATAAGTGATGCTTTGACTGACATCATCCTTTGACAACGAGGTTAGGTTAGGCACCTGAATGCCTCTTTTTGGAACAGCGGTATAGATAAAATTATCATCGCTGAAAGTTTGGCTCTTTATACTTATACTGATAAATAACAAAGCAAAGATTAAAATATATTTTTTCATGTCAGGGCTTTAAAATGATACAATTTCTGCATTGCTTAACGCAGGAACTGCAACGGTAAATGTCTTTGATGTTTCTCCATTTAATAATTCAAGAACTACAGTCTTGTAATTGGTAGGATTTGTCGCAGTGTCATACACAATTTCTATATTAAATGTATGTCCAGTGTGGTTTGAAGAAGAGGCCGTTAAGGTCACAAACATCTTTTTTAGCAGTATATCCTGAACCCCTACAGCATTAAATGTAACACCTGTACAAGTTCCGTTAGCATTGGCATAGGCCTGACCGTCTAAATTAAATTTAGTAAGTCCTTTTGCATCAGCATCGGCCTGCGAAATAGTAGAAGTAACTGCTCCTGCCCCCTGACTATAGGTAACACTTGAAGCAATCATTCCCCCAGCACAATTGTTTCTGGTAAAGGAACCGCTTCTGGCGATACTGCTATACACCACCACATTTGCCAAAATATTACAATCGATCACCTGCCCCTTATAATTGTAGCAATATTTTTGAGCCACATTCAAATCTTTGTCAATAATATGTTTTAATCGGTTTGAGGTATCGTACTCATAATAGGTTGGAATTCCTTTTGAGTCTGTAATACTGGTCACGCCAATAAGCGGATTGTAGGTATAGGTACTGATCATGAATTGTGGAAAAGAAGTCCTTAAAGTGGTCAGCGCTTTTCTTAGAAGCTCTTCCTTGCAGTTCGCGGCAGGCATACAATTATCATTGTCCGCATTAGATAAATTTTGCAGATTTAGCACGCTGGCCTCTATTGCGCTGTATGCTGCATTTTCTACCTTGGCAATAGGCTGTGTTTTATTATATCCCCAGATAATAGAAACAGGCATACCGCTTTCTGTAGTATACTGGAGTAAATTTCCTTTATCATCATATTTGTCATACGTAATTTTCTTCTCAAGGTTGCCTACACCAGTTATCAAAGGAAAGGTATTAGGAAACTTTGCACTGTATGTAATTTTAGGTAGCAGCAGATTGCTTGTCGCGGCACTATTATCGTAAACCATTAGCTGTTCTGATAACTTTGTATTATTATTTGTGGTATTAAAAGTTTGTGTCTGTAATGGAGGCTGTAGTGTATTGCTGGCAATAAGCTGGCTTCTGAAGGGCTGACTGGCCATTTCAGCATCAGGTGCGTAAAAAAACTTACTCTGAAGGGTTTCTCCCTTTGAATTCGTTGAAGTCTGAGAGCTCAGCAGACGGTGACTTGGAGACGTATAATAATATTTGGTCGTATTCACTACGGGATTTCCCTTAAAGTATTCTGTTTCTATTGTCTCTGTTTTAGCGCGGACAGTACAGTGGTTGAAATATTTCTCTATTTTAAGCTTGGCTCTTATATTACAAATTAGTGTATTGCAGCCTACATACTCAACATTATTAGTAACATGCTCTAAATCCATAGCACTGAAATGAGTATCTGTCTTAATCCCGGTTGCTACATTATAGTTAAAAAAAGAAACATCACTTACTACTTCATATTTGGTTTTGATCGATTTAGCAGGAACATAAATACCACCCTGAAAGTTATAAATAATCGTTTCTTCCAGTTTTCCGTCATGCCAGCCCACAGGATTAGAACGCGTAGTATTATCCAAATATAATCTGTGAACGATTACCGGCTGGTCTGCTGTACCATCGTTTACATAATATCTATTTTCCGTTGCATTTTTATTGGCTAAAATAGCCGATACTGTCTCATAATTTATCCTGTTTCCTCGGGAAGCGAGCCCGCCAAGATAATTATTTGTCCCAAAAGTTATTACATTTTTGCAATCAACAAGTGTCCATGTCGATCTTCCCTCAGGGAAGCATTTTTGTGATACGCAATCATCAAACCATGGAGAATAAAAATAATTGTGATGCAATGAAGTTCTGCCTGATGTTAAATCAGTAACTTTATTATATACATAATCAGTCTTGTTGTACATGACACCATTAGCATCGTAATCAGCAATTGATTGTACACGTGCACCGCCGTAGTTCACAACAGTAGGTTCTTGTACATAATATGAATTGTATTCTACAATTATGTTTCCTCTTACGTCATCAAAATTTGTTGATACGCCATAGGTTACCGAATACTGCTGGCCGGAAACGGTGCCAATTGGAAGAAAAATTGAGCCATTATGGTCTGCCCCGTTTTCAACATAAACTGTTTCATTGGATAAAAAATGCTCATTAAAATCGTTGACTTTAGAATATAAAATTACCCCTGTTGTTACATTTTTAATGGTAAGACTATGCCTGTCATGCAAGAAATCAATATCATTTGTACTGCAGGAATTCGCTACTGCCTGAGCTAAAATAGATATAGGAGATCCGTTAGCTGTAAAAGTCAGGGTTCTTGAAGCCAAGTCTTCTGCAACGGTCTGGCAAAGCGTTTTGCGAACATCAAGAGACTGCATGGTTACCTTTTTTACATTAAGAGTCTCCAGATTTAAATTGTTTTGATAATTGATCACTGAATAACCTTTGGTTGGATAAGTAATTTTACTGAGAACTCCGTATAATGATTTTACGGGATCAATGCTTCTATCTGCTTTGTCAATTAAACCAAGAAACTTATTCTTCATCCAAGATTTACTTGGATTGTCTGGTTGACCATCATAATTTACATTTAAAAGAGAAGCCACTGTATTTCCATTGCTATAGCCATAAATATCCTGGCTGTAAGAAGTCCTTGGACTGATTCCGTTTATAGTATTATAATCAAATTGCTGTATTGAATTATTTTTATAGATAATTTTTTGAAGAAATGCTCTCTTTTTATTCTCTAAAGTATTGGTATTCGGTACATTTAATGAGTTATTAAGCGAATACACATATTCAAAATTGATTTTGTCCACATCCTGAAAACCATCATTTACAATCATTTCACTGAGCAGATGTCCGGCATAATAGTCGGCTCGCTGCGTTAAATAATTAAATTTCACCTTTGAAGTTCCAAAATCGATCTGCGTCAATACTTTAGCATTGCTTGTCGTGAAATTAGTCAGACAGTCTGATATTATTCCAGCAGGGGGGCATCCTGGGCTATCTTCCTGCACATTGTAAACCACCATTTGTGAATAATCAAAAGGATAATATTTAAAAATGGTTTTATATGTAAATTTAACCACCTGGCCGTTAGATTCAATCTCTTTTAAATGCCAGCTTGTAGGTATGGGTTCCATATAATTTTTGGCACAGTCTCCTGCTATTTCAGAGCTTTCCACAAACTCAGCACTTCCGCCAAACGTATATTTCAGACCATCAGGTGTTATAAAAGTGAATTTAAGGTAATTATAGGCGCCAATTACCACTTTCTCGAAAGAGGCTTTTATTTCATTTTCATCTGTATCCAAATAAATTTGATTGTTTTCAATATAAAAGCTCCCGCTATGCCCATTAAAATTAAAACTGAAAGCATCCTGCTCGGTATCAAGTTTGTTATAATACTGCCCTCCTGCATTATTATATATCGTATTCCACAGGTCCATGGCTTTCTGTTTTATATTGGTTAAATAATACGCATCTGTATAGTTGCCTCCAATAATTTCATCAATGACCGCAGTTTCCGGCCTGTATTTTACTGTTGCCGCAAACTCATCCGGCTGGTCTTTAACTACTCTGGTAATCATACCTCCCGCCATCAGGTTCCAACCCATACCGGCAATACCGGCAATGTCATTTACCTTTACTCCATCGGTATAATAATTCAGGGAAACAGGCACGTTTATTCCTGCATGTTTTATGGAATATAATGGGGCAGTGTATGCAAAACCTCCATTATTATTACTCATTTCCAAACCTCCGTATTTGGTAAAATTATAATTATCCATTGAAGGCGGAAGAACATTAGGTTTTTCTGGCTGTGCTACAGCAAGAAATGTATTTAACACAAAAACCAGCATTAATACTGTTTTTGAATGAACACTTAATTTATTTATTCCAAAACGCTGACTTATTGATTTTATATATGGATGCATACTGCTTTTAATTAACTGATTTGATAACTTTAACCGATTCTGTTTTTACATCGGTTTTGATATTGATAATGTAGATTCCTTCTGAATATTTGCTTAAATCTACCGGCACTGTTCTGCTTGAAATACTGAATTCCTGCAGAACCCGGCCGGTCATATCAACTAAAGTGGCGGTTCCTTCTTTAAAATCATAACCAATAATTACATTGGTATATGATTTTACCGGATTAGGAATAGCCTCTATACTGGCTTTGATTTTCTCCACTTTTGTTTTGTCTTTTAATTTAACCACCCAAAAATCATTGCTTCCTACATTAGAGTTTTTGTCTTTTGAAGAATTTGAATTAGAAGTTCCCGCCATCAAATATCCGCCGTCCCGCGTTTCAATTAATTTTCGAAGAATGTCTTCTCCGCTGCTTCCAACAGTTTTATTCCAGAGTTCTTCTCCTTTGTCATCGATTTTAAGGGCTATGTAATCGTTAACACCGTCTTTATCGGGATTTACTCCAACAGCTTTAGCAACAGTATTTGCCACAGAACGGTTTGCTTCTGTTTTCGCATAACCTCCAATTAAAAAGGTATGATCTGCATTTTCAACCAAAGAAGTCAGAATATCTACTTTTCCAAAATCGTAGGTTTTACTCCAGTCGACACTTCCTGCACGGTCTATTTTCAGAATCCAAAAATCAGTTCCATTGCTGACTATACCGCCTTGTGGAGTTAATGCATTTGTACTGCTTGAATTCCCTCCAATAATGAAACCTTCATCAGAAGTCTGATGAACTACATAAGGCTGATCATCACCATCCGCACCATAAGTGTTTTGCCATTGAATTTCACCTGTATCATTTATTTTTACGATCCAGTAGTCTCCAGCCCCTTTATTGTTGTCTGTTTTTTCTCCAGAAATTGGAGAATTAGAATAACCTGCTAAAATATATCCATTGTCAAGAGTCTGCTCCATGCTTCGCAGCAAATCGGAATATTGTCCTCCATAGGTCTTTTGCCATTCGATACTACCCTCTTTACTTAGTTTGACCACCCAATAATCCATATTACCTCTGCTTTTTTCTGATTTATTAAATAAATCTGCTTTGGTAGTGGCAGTTGATTTTCCTTCTGGTTTAGTATTTGAAACTGCTGGAGGATTAGAACTTGAAGAACCTCCTAAAATATAGCCACCATCTTTAGTTTGGAAAGCACATAAGAGTTCGTCCTGGCCATTTCCCCCAATAGTTCTCTGCCACTGTTCTTCACCTGAAGCATCTAGTTTTATGACCCAGAAATCCGTTATCCCTTTGCAGTTTTCTCCTTTTTGAGAACCGCTTTCTGAACTTGATGTCCCTGCTAAAATAAAACCTCCGTCTTTGGTGCCCTTAATGCTTTGAAGCAGATCAAAACCATTTCCGCCAATGCTTTTCTGCCAGTCGAGTTCTCCTTTTTCATTCATTTTCCAGATCCAATAATCCAGATCTCCATGATTATCCTCTGTTTTACTTCCGGTTTTATCAGACACAGAACTCCCTGCCAATATAAATCCATAATCGGCAGTGGGCTGGGCATCAAACAAATAATCTGCATGGGTTCCTCCATATGATTTTTCCCAAAGGATGTCCTGGGAATAAGTAAATGATGATAAGAAAAAGGGAATTAGCAAGTAAAGTTTTTTCATGCGCAATTTTGGTAATGATTTTGTTAAAAATAATTTGTGTGCAAATCTAAGTTAGACAATTGTTAAAATTTTACGGGAAACCTCATTTTTAAAATTTACTACTCCACCATCCCAATAAACATGCGGTTTTTTTTTAAATAATTATAGAAATAAAAAAACCATCAAAATCAAAATTGATATTGATGGTTTTATTTTTTTTTTTAAGTGACAATTATATACTCACAATTTTTAAATCATGGATAAAATGGTTCGAGAATTGTCCCGTTAGGGCTACAAGATTAAAGCAAAAGCCTGAGAAATCTAGATTTCTCAGGCTTTTTTTGTGATTCAAAAAATCTTGTTTAATTTAAAAAAAGATCACAAACTATAAGTATTTTCAAGGAAAATTGGTTCGAGTCCCGTTTAGTTCTTTTGGAGTCCAATTTTGCACCCAACGTCCCGGTACTGCAGTGGATTTCGAACTAAATTAATCCTATTCGGATTTGCCAAATCTTCCAAAATACAAAACCAGCTTTCCATTAAGCCTATTGCCTAAATCTGTTGTAATAGCTGTTAGCATTCGCATTTAAGACATTCCCGTTACTTTAACCTCTTCAACAATCCATTTTTTATTTTTTTTACTAATAAAAACTAAATAATACCAACCACATTTTGTCCCACAGGCATAACTAACTGCTAAAACTCCTTTTTGAAAATTTTTTGAAAATTGAATTCTTGAAAATGTTAATGCGCCTGCAAATTCAAAATCATATTTAGTTTCCCAAATTTTATATTTATCTCCTTTTGGAAATTTAGATTCATATTTAAAAATATACTTTGCATTTGGAAATTTCTCTAAGTTTATTTTAAATTTTTCAACATCTTTTGAATCGTCGTATGCAAATTCTGAATTTTTGAAATGATCTATGATTTCTTTTTTGTTTCCTTCCCAAATTGGCCAAGTAAAATCACCAATTGCAAAAACTAATTTACAAGTATCTTTTTCAAATTTAGCTTTTCTTTTTTCAAAGTCCATTCCTGGAAGCCATGTCAAATAAACTCTTCCGTCTTTATGTGTAGAATCAACAACTTCTAAAAAAACTTCGTCAAATACTTTTTTCTCAAAGTTTAAACGAGTGTCAGTCTTTTTAATCGTTGAAACATTTTCTTTCTGTCCACAATTATAAAGTGGAATAAAGATTAAAATGATAAATATGATTTTTAATAGTTTCATTTGATATGAATGCTAACTTATTTATATGTGTGACAAATTTCACACATTAGTTATTTTTAAATATATAATTTTTCCACTACAAATTGTCAAAAGGAATTTAAATTTGATTGATGCTTTTTTGGCAGTTATATGAGTGGCTATGCAAGCAAAAAGCAGAGAAAAAATTAAGATGCGCATGCTAAAATACTGTAATAATCCAAGATAATCTGGTTAGATAATTGAATGCTTCCCGCTACTAAAAAAAAATTAAAGCCAAGAAATCTAGATTTCTCGGTTTTTTTTATGGTTCGATAAATTTTGCCTCAGTTTCTGGAAAATTTAAAAGCCTGCGTCTTCAAGGGGATTTGGTTCGAGTCCCTTTAGGGTAATCATCCTAAATAAAGTCAATTACACATATATCAAATAGACTTACTAAGGTTCAATTTAGCACTTCTGCCCTTATTTTTCCTTTTTACTTTCTATTCATGTCTAATTTTTACTGCTAGAATATGTTTACAAAGTCCTCTGTTGTTTTCGTTGGTAGTGTACCAATTACAAGTACATTGATAGATATCATTATTTTTAATGACCGTATGGTAAATATCAGTAGAACCTTTTACAATTGCTTTAATAAAAGTTTCTGTTTTTTCTAAAATTTTTATCTCATCACTTTCAACTATTTTTTTAGCATTTTTTAATCTAGGGTTAAAATTTAATAGTCTTTCAAGTTTGAATGGAAGTCTCCTGTAAAAATAGTTGTTATCAAATAAATTATACCCAAGTAAACCAATACCTGATAAATTTGATTGTAAATTATTCATTACTCTTAAATCAATTCCATTTTCAACTGAAATTAATGTAGGATTGAATACTTCATTTGTCTTAAAATAATTATCCATCCCATTTATTAGGTTTGATGAAATTGAATTTGTCAAATCTTCTAAAAGCTTTCCTTCTCCTGAAAATCCTCTATAAACACTATTTGAAAACAAATATGTCATTTGAATATCTTTGAAGTTTAAAATTAAGGCAAAGCTTTGTTGTGTTTTATGTCTGTAAATAAATAGACTGTCTACTGACGAAATTAATTTTTGTATTAAATTTAGTCTGTGAATTCCGCCGACTTTTATACTATTTTGCCTCTCTATTGGTGAAAAAGTATAATTGGCACCCGCTTTTGTTAGATAATATTCTGATTTTGTTGGTGTATTAGGAAGTGTTTTAAATAATTGTAACGCTTCGAATTTGGTCAATTGAAAAGCAAGTTCCATTTCGGATAAAAATACTTGTACATTTCCTAAACCTTTAATCCATCTATTGGGTAATGTTACTTTCTTTTCGATGGTTTTATGTTTTTCTGTAATTACGTGTACTTCTTTCGAACCGATACCTATTAGTAATTTTTCAGATTGCTGCACATTATTAAAAGCCCTTATTGTTTGATTATTAAAATCAATATTTGTAGTACCAGAATGCAAAAAATCTCCATCAATACCGTTCTTTAAAATATTAACTCTAGCATATACACTATTACAAGAAGAAAACGCTTCAAAATGAATTTCTCCTGCGCCAACAGAAACTATTGGATCTCTTAATTTTGCTATTTGACCAGGTGTTAATGCAAAATGAGAGTTGACTGTGTTTGCTAACACACTTAAACATCTAGATGCTAAAAATGAATTAATAATATTTCCATAAAAAAAGCAAGGCTTATTGTTATCTTCATCAATTTCAGTATTATGTGAGAACGAAAAAATTTTATTATTCTCTTCTTGAAGAAAGTGGGATGGGTTTTTATATTGATAAATAAATTCTGTTTCCATTATTTCTTTATTTCTATTATTTTCTCTTCTACTTCCTCTTCAATATTTAATTTTAAATCATTTTGTAATTCTTTATAATATTGAACAACTTTTTTACTATTAGTAGGTAGATTTTGTTTATCAAAGTTTTTTATACAATTAGATAAAACAAGAAATTGAAAATGTTTAGTTCCTTTTGAATGATTAGGTTTATCTAAATACTCAATCAATCGGTTTATTGGTGCAAATTTTTCGTTTATCAACTTACTTAAAATTTTTGCAAAATCATCTAAATTTTCATTTCTAGTAATTGCTAAATTAATATACTCTGATGCAAGATCTCGTGAAATTTTCTTCTCAAAAAGCAAACATACTGCTACATATAGCCAACCACTATGATATATAAGAAGTTGATGTTCTAAAATAAATTGCATTGGATACAAACATTCTTCAAATCCACTCACTTCATTTCCTGTAGCTGTATCTGGTATATATCTACAAAGTAGTGCATCAATATAATTGGGATTTAATGACAATTGGTTTCCTATATCAACCCTACTTGCTTTTTCTATCGAGGCAGTATTGTAAAATATTGTTTCTTGCCTTATTGCTTTTTCTTTATTATACCAAGTATAATTCCAGTTATTATCTAGAATTAATCTATACCAAGTAGCATATTTATTAGCATCTTTTTCAATATTAAAACTAATATTAAATGGATAAACAACAGAAGGATAGTTTGATGCTTTGGATTTTTGAAATTCAGAAAAATTTCCATTAGGGTTTTTAATTCTAGTTATTTGTGTCCAAAGTGGTAATGTTTCATTGGTAAAATTAATTTTGTCAGATATTCCAAAAAAGTATCCTATAGCATCAGAATAATAGCCTTTTAGGTTTTTTAAATCTTTACTGTAATCACCATCCAATTCTGTTATTAATATTCTATTACAAGCAACAACTAAATCTTCCAAATCAACTTTTGTATTACTATTTTCATATTGCAATAATCTTTCTAATAAAATTTTCGGATGCACAAAAAATGGTTCATGAGTTGGTGTTGATATAAAGGGCAATGTATTTTTATCCTTTAATTTCAAAAGTGTCATTTTTGCCTTTTTGCCTAAAAATGGAATGTATTTGAAATCCATCTTTGATAATACTTTATCATCTTTAATTGTCCAGCTCTCAAGAAATAATGTAAATGCAGTCAGCGTATCACTTTCATGAATTTTATTAAAAAGAGATTTTGTATATGGTTTTATCTGTTTTATATAGTCAGATGGAATCTTAGATTGAAGTTGAATAATACCTTCAAAAAACAGCTCTATGTCTATTGTTGATTTTGTTCTGATGCAAGTCCCTATTTGAAATAAAAGCTCGTCCCAATTAGTAATTGGTGCAATTTCTTTAATTGATTTCTTCTCAGCAATTACGTTATCAAAATTTTCAGAAGTGAGGTTGTCAACTTTTAAAATATCTTTTGCTACTTTTTTTAGATTTGATAAAAATGGAGATACTATTTTTACTAAGTCTTTATCATCAAAATAATTTACTAAAATTTTGGCTACCTTCTCTTGGATCTTTGTATCAGATTGTATAAAAAGCAAGCATAGTTCTTCTCTGTAATCAATGGCAATTTTAAATGAATTAGTTAACACGCTTTCAATAATTTCCAAAACTACTAAAATCGATTTGACAGTTTTGTCATTAGTAAATATAATCGGAACATTTTCTATAAATAATGAAGTGTCAAATTCCTTATTTGTGTATATAGTTTTAATGTTTAAGATAACATAGTTTATTAAACTAGTTTGTCCAGTTCCTAATACCGAAAATAGTGTAGATTGGTTTGCTATTAATTCTTCTTTCGTCGGATGAAACAATTCCAATAATCTAATATGCCAATCTAAATGTGGTTTCTTCCAATTATTTAGTAATGATTCCAAGAGGTACGTTACTATACTTCTATTAGTAAAAGCATTGTTTTTAATTAATATTTTGAAAACTTCAGTCCAATAAACATTTGCTTTTGCACTTAACCCATTAGAATAATCTATTGAGTTTGCTTTAATTAAATCTAGAATTGGAATTTCATATTTATAAAATTTACAAAAAACTTTATTTATCAATTCAGTATGTGCCAATAAAAATTCAGCATCGTCAAAATGGTTATTGTCAAAACCTTGTAAATTAAATAAGCTTCTAACAAAAAATTCTTCATCAAATTCAACCCAATTATTTTCATAAAATTTCCAAAGTACTTTAAAGTTGATGTTCCTGAATCGTTCTTTTGATAGGTCTTTAATTACTTTGTTCAGATAATTAGGTGGAAAGAGTTTATAGAAGTTAACAAGTGACTCAAAATTACTAGTTGAAATATAGCTGTAATATGGACTTGAAGTATAGAATTCATGTTTGGTTTCTATTTTTTTTAATTCCTCATAATTTCTTATACAGGTTATTAAAAAGTAATTTAAACAAGCATCTATCTGTTGCCTATTTTCATAAAAATCATTTCTTTCCTGACCAGTTAATTTTGAACCCTCCTTTTTTAAAATATCCCTGTCAATATCTAGCCCTTTCAATAAAGAAATAGTAGAAAAACGATCCTCTTCTGTCAAAGTTTTTGAGAAATTCAGAATCTCGTTCCAGTTTTTGCTTTTAATTAGATTTATGATTCTTTCCATATTTTTTAAGGGTGTCGTTTTAGCATGAGGCATAACGTTCTGGGGCTACAGTGGTTTGGGACTAAATTAAGCCCATTCTTTGGATTTACCAAATCATTCCAAATACAAAACCAACGTTCCATTAACCCAATTGTCCAAATCTTTTACAGTAGCCGAAAGCTGTAATGCAGTTCTTTTTTAACTTCAAATAAAAGGTTCGAATAACTACGATTAGTAAATAATTTTATGTTAACTCTACTATAGTAAGTTAACATTGAAAAGTTTAAATATCAAAAAAATAAAACTTTCAATTATCAAAAGCTGTCCTGTTTATATTTTAAAAATTGTATTGTAATTTATTTTGATCACTGTAAATAGTTAATTAGAACCACATATTCCACACAAATTATAAAACAATAAAAAGCAGGAATTTATTTATCATTGCTATTAAATGAAATCTCATATATTTGTTGATTTATTAAAAAATTAACAATAAAAATGGCTCAGTTAAAAAATATATTTTTACCACTATTTTTCTTTTTTTGTATTTATGCTTATTCACAAAATGAAGCAGCTGTTTGGTACTTTGGCAAAAATGCAGGGATTAAATTTCAGCCAGATGGTTCTGTTATTCCTTTAGGTGACGGAAAGCTATCTACAAACGAAGGTTGCGCGTCTATTGCAAACAGTAATGGAGATTTGTTATTTTATACTGATGGAAGAACGGTCTGGGATAAGAATCATGTGATCATGCCCAATGGTAATTATGTCGGAGGCACAGGTCTGCTTGGAGATCCATCCAGTACAAATTCAGCAATCATAGTCCCAAAGCCAGGAAGTTCGAGTATTTACTACATTTTTACACTAGATGAACCTCATCATGAAAATGCTGCGGTATATCCAAATGCTTTTTCTGGAACTTATCTAGATGAAGATAGTGGTAAAACTCCGGATAATGATGACGGTTTAAATAATGGTTTAAATTATTCTGTAGTTAATCTTAATAAAATAGGAAGCAACAATAGTAAAGGCGATATTATCAGCCGTAATAATCCTTTAATAACTTACGACACAAATCCCGCCGGTGAAGAAATAAAATACAAATGTTCAGAGAAAATAACAGCAGTTAAAGATGCTTCAGGAAATGGTTATTGGGTCATAACTCAATTTACAGATAATTTTTTTGCTTTCAGGGTAACTTCCAGCGGGGTTATTTCTACCCCAGTCAAATCAGCTGTTTTACCCAATGTTCCTACTTTTGGGTATCGCAGAAATGCGATAGGCTGTTTTAAGGCATCTCCTAACGGGAAAAAATTAGCAGCAGCTTATGATCAAATTGATACTGAAAGTGCACCCTATAGCAATTATAAAGGTAGTGTTTACACTTACGACTTTGATAATTTGACGGGTAAAGTCAGTAATCCAAATTTAGTACTTACAGAAGTTCACGCTTATGGTGTTGAGTTTTCTAGTGACTCAAATTTACTTTACGCAAGTTACGATTCTTTTGAAACTTCACAGTCATTAGCCCAGTTCAATTTGCTAAGCAATGATATTCCGAATTCTAAAATATTTCTTTTTAATGCTCCATATGGTATTGGTGCATTGCAACTTGGCCCTAATAATAAAATTTATTATAGCTCTTATCTTATCAATTCACTTGGTGTTATCAATAAACCAAATATTATAGGATTGGGATGTGATTTTAATCCCGAAGGGCAAATTCTGGCTCCAGATACAGAACATCGAAAAGGCTTGCCGCCTTTTATAAGTTCTTTTTTTGATGCCTTTTTTGAAGCTAAAAATTTATGTTTTGGAAACACTACAGAATTTATATTAAATTCAGCACAAACGATAACTTCAGCGACATGGGATTTTGGAGATGGCACAACTTCAACAGATATAAATCCAACACATAAATACCTTACAGACGGAACATTTACCATCACAGTTACTGTCGCAGGTTTAAGTGGCGCGAGTACTAAAGTTAAAGATATAGTTATCTCTAAAATTCCTACAGCAGCAAAACCACAAAACCTATTAGTTTGCGATGACAATAATGACGGTTTTTATACTTTTGATCTCACCAGCCTGAATGCGTCTATTTTAAACGGACAAGATCCGAATTTATATGGTATTAATTATTTTGTAAATGGCGTGGCAGTAGCTTTACCTGATTCTTATTTGAATGTAATAGCCTATAGTGAAGAAGTTATTACAGCAGAAATTTACAACAAAGCAAATGGAGACTGCAAAAGCACTACAAGTTTCAGCATTGATGTTTTTGATACGCCAAAACCTAATCTGCCTGTAAATATTTCAGATCTAAACGGCTGTGATAACACAACCGCTGGAACTGATACAGACGGAAAAATCCTTTTCGACTTAACGCAAAGAGAAGCAGCTATTTTAAATGTACAGCCATCATCTCAATTTTTTGTATCCTATTATAAAGATGCCGGATTTACACAATTGATTGCTTTGCCAAAGGCTTATCAAAACACAAATGCAACAGAAACTATTTTTGTAAAGGTTACTAACAAAGACAATGCAAGTTGTACAGCTTCTACATCATTCAAGTTGGAAGTTTTTCCTTTGCCAGTAGTTGTAAATGAAGTAAGTTTAAAACAGTGCGACGATGACATTGATGGTTTCAGCAACTTTAATCTGGAAGAAGCTATTGCTAAAATAACAACTAATTGGGCAGTTGAAACGATTACTTTTCATAAAAGTTTAGCCGATGCTCAAAATAACACTAACCCAATTTTAAACCAGACATCCTATCGCAATCAGACCGTCAGTACTGATAAAGTGTACGTCCGCATAACCAATAAGAACAATTGCTACAGAACTACCCAGCTCAATTTAATAGTTTCGACAACACAAATTCCGGCCGCTTATTCAAAAACTCTCGTAGAATGTGATGATGAAGTTTTAGGAACAAATAAAGATGGTATTGCCACATTTGATTTGAGCGTTGTGACAAATGATATTACTAATATCTTTCCTGCCGGTCAGCTTTTAGATATTACTTATTATCAGAATATTCAAGATGCTTTATCAGAGAAAAATGCTATTGCAGACATTTCAAATTACAGAAATTCAGATTCTCCAAATACTCAAAAAATATTCATTCGTGTTGATAGCAGGCTCAACAATGACTGTTTAGGATTAGGCGGTTATATTACCTTAAAAGTAGAACCTATTCCAGTTATACAATCAATCGAAAGAATTCATTGTGACGACGATCAGGATGGTCTTTATGCTTTTGATACTTCAAATCTGGAACAAGAACTCTTAAATGGATTAACAAATGTTAGCGTTTCATATGTGGATCACAACAATAATCCGTTGCCAAGTCCACTGCCAAATCCTTTCATTACCAATTCTCAAATTATAAAAGTTATTGTTACCAATAATACGCCAGCATTGTGCTCGTTCGACTCAACTATTTCTTTTGTGGTAGATGATTTGCCAGAGGCATTCCCAATTGATCCGGCAATGACTACGGTTTGCGATGATGAATCTGACCCTGTTATGCAGGATGGAAAATATGCTTTTGACACTTCCTCTTTTGAAGCTCTTTTGCTGGGAACCCAGACTGGAATGAAAGTTAATTATTACGACAGTAATAATTACCCACTGCCTAGTCCGCTTCCAAATCCTTTTGTAACGAGTTCTCAAAATATAAAAGTGGAAGTTGTAAATCCTACTAATACCACTTGTACTGCAAGTACCGTAATTGCGTTTGTAGTAAATCCTGTTCCAAAAATCAATTTAAGTGGAGAAGAATTAGTATGCAGTAATTTACCCACTTTTACCAAGCAGATTGATGCAGGACTTTTAGATATGAATGTAATGAATGATTACAATTATCAATGGTTTTTTAATGGAGATTTAATTCCCAATGAAACTAATTATAGTCTAACAGTAAACAAGGAAGGGATTTTTACTGTTCAAGTAAGCGATAAACAAACACAATGTACAAGAACCAGAACCATAAAAGTATCTGCCTCCGATATTGCCTCAAATATTATTGCCCTTGTTGATGAATCTAATACTATTTCCATTTCAGTTTCAGGAAATGGGGATTATCTTTATGCACTAGATGATCAAAATGGTTACTATCAAAATGAAAATACTTTTTTGAATGTTCGTGCAGGTATTCATACTGTTTATGTTAAAGATCAAAACGGGTGTGGCACTGCGTCAAAGGAAGTTGCCGTATTTGGAATTCCTAAATTTTTCACCCCAAATCAAGATTCTCATCACGATTACTGGAACGTAGAAGGTATTGAAGAGGTATCGAATTCCAAAACTACTATTCAGATTTTTGACCGATATGGAAAACTGCTCAAACAAATTAGTACAATGAGTCAGGGCTGGGACGGTACTTATCTTGGAACAAACATGCCTGCAGATGATTATTGGTATGTTGTAAATCTCGAAGATGGTAGAATTTTTAAAGGTCATTTTGCTTTAAAAAGATAAAATTATCCTAAAAGCTCAAGTTTATATTGTATTATCCCTACAAAATAAAAAAAATAAAAAAAAACTGAATTGGGAATTAAAAGTGAGTAAACTAGAATATTTAAGCTCTACAATTCATGCCCTTTTATATGGCAAATTTGATAAAACTGTTTTTTTTCATTCAATCAAAACAAAATATCTAAAAAATTATGAAAAATATATTTTTAACGGTGTTGGCACTATTTATTGTTTCCTGTGTATCAGAAAAAGATACCGTAGATTGTCATAAACGTGTCACCATATTAAATAACTCCAATAAGGTAATTTATTTTTGTGTTAGTATGTTACCTGCTACCAATTCGAATCCTACAAAATCAGGTGATTATTTTAAAATAGTTCCCGCAGGTACAAAAAATGACATATTTGGCAGAGATAAAGGCTGCTACGAAGAATTGTTTACAGAGAATAATAATAAACTTTATTACTTATTATTCGATGAACAGGTTCTACTTAATAATAGTTGGGAAGATGTTGTTGCCAATGATTTAGTACTAAAACGTTATAGTTTTACAGTAGAACAAATGCAAGATGCAAATTGGATCATAATATATGATGAAAATTAGTTTTTTTTTGTTGGGGTTTTGGTTGCTGTTTTATTAGTGGCAATGTATTTACCAATGTTTCAACTTAGTAGTGTGATTGGGTAATTATAAAAATATCAAAAAAATACTGGAATACAACTAATAATTTATTTCAATCAACTTATTTAAATCTTTTAAAAAATGGTTCGAAAATTGTCCCGTTAGGGCTACTAAAACAAAAAAGCTCCAGAGAAATCTGGAGCTTTTTTAATTTAATCCATATTCGACGGATTTATTCCGCACTGCTCGAAATCTTCTTATAAAAAGTTGCACATTCTATAATGATACATACTAAAGCAGACATACACTAACAAAAAAAGATTTAAAAAAGCAAAGCCATCCCGTAACAGAATGGCTTTTGCTTTATTGATTTTGATTGCGTTCACGAGCGGGACGCTCGCGCTAGCGCGGTGAGCGTCAAGTTTTTCCTTTCAATATGATTTGTACCGAAGCGTTTTACAGAATGTAATTTCTCATCAATAAGATATCTGTAGTTCTTCAATCTGTCTGTAAATATCTTTTTAGCTTCTGATAATTTTAAAGTATCCAGAACGCGACTTAATGTTTTATTATTTCTTTTTCCAACATTAAAGCTGACAACATTTTTAGAATCTCTTTCTAAAGCATAAACCAACCAGATACAATTTCTTTTGTGTTTCATATATGTACACATTTCATCAACTTCATAAGTTTTTCCTCTACTAATAACTGGCCGATTAATCTTTCTTGCAATTGAAACTATTCTTTTCAATAATGTTGTAGTTGAAATTTTTAATATTCTTGCCGTGCTTCTTATCCCTAAACCTTCTTTTGTGAACAATACTATCTCCTGATTGATATCCCTTTTATAAGCGTTATACCGATAGTCAATCTGTTGTCTTTTTTGACAAACACAACATTTATAACGCTGAATTCCATTAGATTGAAATCCATTTTTTATGCATGTACCATTGCAAAAATTACATTTTATTTTCATGACCTAATTTGAAACACTAAGGCAAGGTAAAAGCATTTTAAGGCATATTAAAAGACAAAAAATGAGAGAGGCGACCAATAGGTCGCCTCTCCTTTCTATTCAATAATTAATATTTTTTTTCAGCTCGCTAAGTCATTATTTTATAAAAACACCTAATTTATAACACTACCTTGTTCACTTTTACCACAATTCTCACGAAACTTCGTCATAAATTAATATTTTTCATCTTTAAAGAATAATTATTAGTGATTGAAACTAATAAAAACTAATGTTTTACTAGGATATTATTTTGCTTACCAACATTGTTTTTAATCATAAATTTCCTAACGAAATTATAATTCAAAGGCTTTGATAAAGTATCTTCTTCGATATCATGTATATAATAAATAAGTTTTTCCTTGGGAACTTTATATGGCTCCATAGATAAACTACAATCTACAGAGAAAAAAATAAACTTATTATCGAAACTAAAATCAACAGCTCCTTTATCAATTATCAACTTATTTTTTTGCAAGACAATATTACTATTTCCTCCTTCCCTTACAAATATATAGTTACTAGGAAGTTCGAAGTTTTGATCTGACATATTGCAACCATTTGCGAATATTAGAATAGATATTAAAATTAATTTTTTCATGGATATTGTTTATATGAACTTGATTGCGGTACAACTTTTACCGAATTATTTTTAATTGTGTTTAAACCTGAAAATTTAAAAGTAAAGCTTGTACCCTTACCAGCATAAAGTTGGGCAATTCCAGTAAAAATATTTCTAGGAGATAGAAACTCAGCTACCTTTAATGGATTTGAAAATTCTAAATTAAAATCGTAAAAATCATCCATTATTTTCACTTGATTATTCCCTTTGTATTGTAAATTTAATTTTCCAAAAACTAAGCCATGTTCGGATTTATAAAGTGTTTGAACCATATAAACCTGGTCAATTACCCATCCTTTTGTATTTACAAAATTCAAATCAACTGTCGATGCATCAACAATATAAGTTGTTTTCAAACTTTTATTCTTAGAGTAAAATTCATTTGTTTCTTCAAGGCTCGGTGCCTTTTTTGCTGGTGGGTCAATTTGATGTAGTGCATGATTCAGCCCACTAACTACAAGCCCTGTAACAGCGCCTTGCCAAAAATTACCTCCTGTAAGAGCTGCTCCCGCTCCTCCTGAAACGGTACCGAAAGCAATCATACCCACTGCTCCTGTTCCTCCTCCAATACCTTTATGTACAATTGTTTTTGAACCATAAGCCCAGTTGTTTTCTTTTGAAAAACCAGTCGTTTCTGTTTTTCCCCCACTCCAAGCACTTGCTGCAATACTACTTAAAGCACCTGCTGCAAAACCACTCCAAAACTTTCCTCCAGAAATTGCCGTCATTGAACCTTGAAAAGTACCATGGGCTGCTGCCTGAAATGCTGCCTGTGAGTAAAAATTACTAAACAATGCTGTTGACGCACTTCCGATACCAAAGGTTACAGCGGAGCTTGCTGCGCCAATAAAAGTTGCTTTAACAAGTCCTCCAACACTAAAAGGAACATCGGCAACTAATGCCGTAATAGTGTAGGTTAACGCTGCCACTGCAGCCCCTATACCTATCGCTAAGCCAATAGTAATTGCCTCTTCTCCGCTTGGATCTGTATACTTAAGAGGATTATTTAATACATAAGCATACTTATTGTAATTTTGTGTATTATAAGGCTCTTGTATGTAGTTATCCGGCTGTAGGAATCGATGCAATCTCGGATCATACAAACGTCCGTTCATGTGTATAATGCCAATACTCTGTAAATGCTCGTGGCCTGTATAACCTCTGTCTAAAACAGTTAAACCTGCCAAAATATTGCCTGCACCATCCTGAACTTTTACAATATTCCCCCACGCATCAAACAATCGTTTTTCAACAACTGCACCAGTCTGGTCTGAAATTGCTGTTATAGTACCTTGGTAATCCCTATGTAAATATAAATAATTTTGTGTTGTTCCGTTGCTTTTTAAAACAATAGGTGCTGAATAGCCATCACCTCCAATATAAGTTACAAATTCAACCGCCCCGGTAACAGTATTATGTTTCACTTCCATTGAACCATCTGCAGAATAATGCTTGCGGTAGGTTCTCAAAAGTTTGTCCGTCTGCAATCCCCCGTAGAACATGCTGCTTCGGTCATTGCCATCATTGTAGGTAAAACTAATTTTATCAACACCGGTTTCTTCGATTTGTATCGGGCTTTTAAATGTGTTATAGGTTATGTTTAATGCTCGTGTTGTTGTCGCAGGATCGCTTATCTTGCGTATCCGTACATCATCAAACCATACATTTCCTGTACCAACATTATCTGCTCTTAAATTTAATACCTTAATATTTGCCGGAACTGTAATTTCTTTTTCAATGTAAGTCCAAGCATTTAAAACAGTTGTACTTACGCTTACAGCCGCTGTATAAGTTCCTTGACCTATAGTTTGATAGGTGAATATAGTAAGCTGAGATTTAGGGCTATCACTATAAACCCATCCAGAAAAAGTATACTTCGTATCAACGTTATTATCAATATTAATAAATGCATCGGATTGAACATAATTCACTGTTTTTCCAACTGAACTAACTTTAAGTGAATTTTTTCCAGTATGTGAAACTGTCCCATCAAAAGATATTAATACTGGATAATAACCTCCTTTTGACCATCCAGTCTGACTTTCCATACTATCATTAAAAATCCCTTCTCTGTTGGCATAATATCCTAATGCTTCAGGTGTGGGAGTTATCGCTTTATTCTGATAGGTCTTTGTGGTATCATATTCGTAAGTTCCAACATTATTTTGTGTAATTCTACCCTTATCATCATAAGCCTGGGTTACCTGGATTCCTAGTCCGTTTGTATATTCGGTCAAACGGTCTAATCCGTCGTATTTAAAGCTTTCATTTCGGCTGAACAAGCTGTTGGTACGGCTGTTCAAATTTCCTCTTTTTATCTCAAAAGCCGTATTGAGTGTCATGATATTCACAACCGTTGGGCTTGTTTTATCATGCTTTATTTGGGTGGCATAACCATATTGATCATAGGCATTGGTTATCGCTATTCCATTACCCAAAGTAGCAGTCAAAAGCTGCCCTCTTTCGTTTAAGGTATTAGACTGCCATAAAACCGCCTGCGTAGCATCATCTAAAATTTGCCAGGGAAAACCGTTCTGATAAGTGTTTTTTACTGTTTTTGAGCTTGTTTTTCCTGCCGCTGTGGCTGTAGAAGTTTCCTTATCAATTCTTCCCAGACTATCATAGGTTAATTGTTTAACAAAAACTGCATATGGCGTCGTTTCAGTAGTCTTAAACAATCTTTTGAGAGTATCATACTCATAAGTATTAGTAGTTGTTTTTGTTTCGACATTGTCTACATAAGTACTGCTTGTAACCTGGCTTAATGTATTATAAGCATAGGTAGTTTTACTATTGGTAGCTGGGCCTACAATTGTTTTCTCCGTTGGTTTTCCGGCAGCGTCATACACAAAAGAAGTGGTTCCATTTGGTGTAGTTTCTGTTTTTAGTTGGCCAAATGCATCATAACTGTAAGAATAATTTCCAGCGCTTGGATCGCTCATTGCAATTTTATTGCCCCAGCCATCTATAGTGATAGTAACCTTATTACCCAAGTAGTCGGATTCTTTGAGTTGCCCGTCTGCATAATATTTAAAATTAATAGTCCCCCCTGGATCTGTACTCTGCACTTTATTACCCAAAGCATCTACAGTAGCTGTAGTTATTTTTCCGTCATCATTGCTTGTTGTAGTTAAAACAGAATACGATAAGGTTTGTATTTTTCCTGTTGGGGCGGTTATTTTGGTCGGCCTCACCAAATAATCGTACTCATAACTTGTCCATAAGTTTGGTGCCGAAAGATAAGGTTCGCTTTCCTTTTGCTTTCTTCCTAATACATCGTATACCACTTGTTTAGATATCATCGAATTAGCCGTAAATCCTTTTGTAGAATTTTTCACGACTCTTCCTAAAACATCATATTCTACAACTGTTTTTGCTTCTAAGTTATTAGTGGTTGTTGCAGTGTAGCCACCTGTTGCCAGTTTTGCATAAACAATGGTTGTAGCTAATGGCACTGTTGAAGCGTTTGTAACGGTTGTATTAATTAATTTACCCCAGTTATCATAAGTAAAATCATTGATCACCCCCATATAATTTGTAGACTTTGTTACCTGGCCTAGTGTATTATATGAATAAGTGGTAATAAAGCCCTGATGATCTGTTTTCTTGACTACAAAACGCTTGGTAGTATCGTATTCATCCTTAATTATTCGGGCTGTTGGGACCGGAACCGCAGCTGGTGCAGAAACCGTTTTTGTCAATAAATTACCTAGTAGGTCATAGGTCATGTCCTCCACTATAGCATAGGTATTATGACCTTTTTTCTCAGTTTTAGTTAAATTTGACCCTGTATAGGTGTACACTTTTTCCGTGGTTCGGGTATCTCCTGAGCCAACGTTGTTTGCTGAGGTGTTTATTTTTTTAGGTCTTCCGATGTAATAGGCGTTCCCTACTCCAGTTGGGTTACTATCATACTGCGAATCAGTGGTCACAGAACCTTGCAAAGTGGCACCAGTATATTGTCTCACCACACTTTTAGTTTCTAAACCATAGTAAAGCGGTGCATTTACCAGTCCATCGTAGGTATAAGTGCTTTCGGATTTCACCCCTGACAATGCGTCGACAGTTGTTTGCGAATCGAGCAATACATTATAAACTTTTGAGGTCGGGTTGGTATAAGTGGAAAAAATATTTGTTTTTGTGCTCAGCAAACTAGTTGGCACGGCATCAAAAACAGTTGTGCCAGCCGTACTTGACCAGGTGATTTTACTTGATCCGCGCTGTGCAATATCAATTGCTTGCGTTGTCCAGATTTTCGGATCTGTATCTGCTAAATACCAGCTACTTCTTGTGCTTCTGGTAAAGCCAACTGTTCCATAATCAAAATTTGAAACATAACCTCTGTATCTAAAAACCTGATATTTAGAAACCCCATTAATGGTAGCTGTCAGTTTAGAAACCAGATAATTATCACCGTTTCTTATGATTTCGATATTAGGATAATTTACCGCATTAGCTGATGAATAAAAATCAGTTGAAGCATTACCGAATTTATAGTCTGCTGCCACCATTGGTTTGTATTCAATAGTCTGCTTAATATTTCCATTGGCTTCTAATACTGATTTTAATCGATTTTCGGTAGCGGCATTTTTATTAAATTGATAATATTCAATTATGTTATAATGCCCCCTCACCATTACTAAATCTGTATTCCCTCCATCATATCTGAAGTTAGACGTTAATGGAATTGGAATATCGGGAGAATTTGAAAATAAGTGCGATTTTCCAAGAGGGCCAACTAAATCAGAATCATATTCTAATGAAAAAGTTTGCACACTCCCTGTCTTGCCAATATTATTAGCATAGGTAGTTATCCACCATTCCGTATCATGATTATTAATTGTCCAATTATCTTTAAAATATTTTCGCCATACACGAACTACATCTGATTTACCGTCCTTATTAACATCCATAGCATAATAAGTGCTAAATTGACGCTGTGTAGTATAGGTTGTCTCTGTATCTGGCCAGTATTCTACTATGGTGTGGGTTTCCTTAACAAAATAGTTTCCTCCTGCAGGGTTTGGATTACTGTAATAAATATGCCAAGTCGTTTGACCCGATCCCCCTTCTGCATCCGGTAACATGGTGTCTGTCTTGCCATCACCATTAAAATCACCTATTAACATTTGTTTGGTATTGCTGTATTTATCCAAAACCCCCGTGCCTATTACTTCCATTTGAATCCATGGAGCAGTCGTAAGCTGCTTAAAGCTAATTACCTGATAGGCCTTGGTATTTTGATTTATTGATAAAATATCAGATTTCCCATCACCGTTAAAATCCGCTACAAGATTTTTATATAAAAGCGGATTTAAGTCATTCAAAACTAAATTCGTTTGTACTTTTACGAAACCTTTATCCCCTAGAACTACAGAGCTTGATGGATTTAAATCCACGATATAATAATCATAACCATCATTTATCACTTCATATAAACAGCGCGTTTGCGACGGCAAATCTTCACCAATCACTTCGCTGACCACTTCCTGTTCATTTCTGGCTGAGATTAATAAAGCTTCTGATATTCCATCTCCATTAAAATCACCTTCCAAATAATTATTTGTTGCTTTTATTTCATATTGATTCACAAGGCTATTTTTACATCTCGGATCCAAATCATTGGTTCGTTTATTATCCAATGTAATTGTTTTTGTAAAGGCTTTTGGAAAAGTACCATTGGCAAAACTATAAAACTCAAAATCAATGCTTTCTAATTTTTCAATAACCCTGACGATAGACTGAAATTGATTAAGTTTGTTACTTACCAAGGTCGTTGCGGCAAATATTTTTTCAGTTCCATATATAAATGGCAAAGTGATCGGTGCATTTGCACTGTCTTCATTAAACAGGTTAGTGTAGACTTTATTTGCCTCAACAAAATCTAGTCTCCCGTCTCCATCAAAATCTCCGCCCAAGCGTACCTTATCAAAAGAAAGTGGATTTACATAACTTTTTTCCCTTCTGATTTTATCTGTAGGAGATGTTTCATATTCAAAAACAACAGGGTTTGACACCTCATTTTGAGCATTTATTTCCTGTATCTGATTTAGCCTTTGATAACCTAAGGAAGAATCTTCAACATGAGTAAGCTTATAAGTTCTAAAAACAGTATTATTGGCAAAAACCTGAATGAAGTCCAAAATTTTTGTTGCATAAACAGGAACCCCTTTTATGTAATCTCGCTCTACTCGTTTTAGATCTTTATATGTAAAGACTATTTTATCCTGAGCTGTAATTCCTGCTATTGTATTACCGCTAAAAACAATGTTATCTATATACAATTGATTAGTACTATTATAGACAACCGTTTTGTAATTATAGTCAATAAAATTACCATACGTATCTTCATATCGTACAATATACCAAGAATTCAAAGAAACTGAATTTTGCAGACTTCCAGATCCTTTCGAGCCATACCAGCTTCTGGAGCCATCGGGAGCAGTAACAATGAAATACGTGGTTGTACCCTCAATTTTCAGTTCAATTCGGGTATTACTTTTATATTCAGTCTCATAGGTCGAGTTTGTAGCCCAATACGTACCGCTTTTTATTAATAATCGTTGACCATCCAGAGATAATTTGTCATCTGCATCAAAATCAACACCATCGACAAAACCATCAATATCACGACGGGTTGCTATACGGCTAATAGTTGATATACTATTAATATTCCATCCCTGACCTGCAATACCTCCTTTAGCTCCACTGCTGTATGTAAGATTGATTGTTGGTGCCACACTTTTTATACTTGGCGGAATTGCAATAGGCAAATTATAAATAGCCCCCCCCGAAGCAGAAATTTGAAGCTCTCCTTTTGTATCAGTAAAATTTTGAGAAAAAGATAGAGAGGTAAATAATATTGAAATAAAAAAGTAAAATTGTTTCATAAAACTTTATTGCTTAATAATTTTAATTGTTTTCTGATCGCCGTTTGAATAGTTTAAAACCACTAGGTATACGCCAATTGAATAATCTTGGAAGGAGATATTTTGCGTATTATTCCTTTCAATATTAGCATAGCTCTTTAAGATTTGTCCATTAAATCCATAAACTATTATAGACGAAACTGCATTATTATCTATTAATTCCCATTTAAGATAAAGTTCTTCTTTTACAGGATTAGGATAATAAGAGATTTGGTCCTCTGGGAAGAATTTTTCTAAATCTTCATCAACAATGGCTTCGATTTCTTTTATTTCCCTTGCTGGTTTAGCGGTACAGCCGCTCAAGCATAAAGATCTAGAGGTTTGATTTCCTGCAGTATCATATCCAAAATTAATTTTCTGCTGGGCATTCGAAATAAAAGAAAATAAGAATATTACAAATAGTATTGTTTTTCTCATATTAAATTAAAATTATTTTTTCGGCAAAGAAAAAATATAATAGAATAACATTCTTACGGGTTTCCACATTTTGCCTTCAATTTTTTTAAATTGTCTGAAAACTTATTGACTTTTTTTTATTAAATAATAAAAAAAACAAAATCTAAGGACTATAAAAATTGGTTTTGTAGTTGCTTATAAAACTTGGTTAGGTACTATTTATCTTAATTAGGAATTAAAGAGGTGAGTTTTCATTCGCTTTTTTGCAATGCCAATACTACTCAAAAAAAACAAAGAAGCCTTACGGTTTCACGTAAAGTCAGTTTTTTTTTTCGATCTAAATAAAAAAAGAAAAGTATAGAATTAAATAAGTCATAAAAGCCATTTCAATCGAAATCTCCTTTACTTTTGCCAAATGTTAGAAATTCTTTATCAGGACGAATATATTATAGCCATTAATAAACCCTGTGGATTGTTGGTTCACAAATCATTTTATGCACGTGATGCAAAAGTGTATGCTATTCAGGAACTGAGAAATCAAATAGGGCAACATGTTTATCCTATACATCGCTTAGATCGCAAAACATCTGGTGTCTTGTTATTTGCGTTGGATAAAAAGATTTTGAAAATTATGAATGATCGTTTTGCCACACGTGAAGTCGAAAAAAAATATTTAGCAATTTTGCGTGGCTGGTCACCCCAAGAACTAACGATTGATTACGATTTAACCAATGATGATGACATTAAACAAAATGCAATAACCTACTTTCATCGTTTGCAAAATGCCGAAGTTGCGTTAGAATTTAATAATCGGCCAACATCACGATATTGTTTGGTAGAGGCAATTCCTGAAACGGGACGCATGCATCAATTACGAAAACATTTCAAACATATTTTTCATCCCATTTTAGGAAGCCGACCACATGGTTGCAATAAACAAAATAAGTTATGGCTGGAGAATTACGACCTGAAAGGAATGATGCTTCATGCACATCAGTTAATTTTTAATCATCCAATAAAAAACGAACAACTAATCCTGAATGCAAAGATTAATGAAGAGTTTAGCAGAGTAGGCACTATTCTTAATCTGGATTTGAGCAGGTATGAATAGAATATTAATTTGTAAATTATTGTTCTAATTGAAGCAATAATCAGAGGAATGTTCTCGCCAGTGAGGGGCTTGTTATACACAACTCATTTTTTAAGAAATTTTTCTACAGACACGTAGTTCGTATCCGATTTGAACTCTCTTGGAATAGTTTTAAATAATGTCTTCAATTCTTTTTTAGGTATTTTATCTTTTATGTAATTTAATGATGCAACAGCTTCAACGCATTGTGGGTATCTTTTAATCAAGATTATATTTCTATCAACAAAGTAAAGCCTTGCAATACTATCCATTCCGGTAAGCATTTTTTTGTCAGACAATAGTTCTTTATTGTCGAGAATATATTTCATATGAACTCGCTTAAATTCTTCTCCAAATTTTTTAGCATCAGACTTAAAGTTTACGCAAGAAGATTGTTTACAGGAAATAAATATTAACAACAATATTAAAGTGTATTTTTTCATGTTTCTGTGAAAAGGTTGTGCATAACTTTCTTTTCAGGTAGGATTAAATGAAGACCATTTTTGGGATTATCAACAGAGATAGTCTCTATTTATTTTTCGCGATTCTAAATCCAAATCCGTCATTTCGTGTATCTTTTGGAGACTGGTATCTAACTTCTGGCATATGTATTCCATATTCTAATGGCTTTCCATCGGCACTTTGAGTTTCGTAAAACCAACTAACACCTTTCGAAATTTTATAGGTCCCTTCTCCTTCTGTTGTTACTTTCGGATTTTTTTTACTTACTAAACTATCCTTTTCAGGGTTGTACCAATCAAAAACCCATTCACCTACATTTCCGGTCATATCATAAATCCCTAGTTCATTAGGTTTAAGTAGACCGACTTTATGAAAAGTACTGTCTGAGTTTTCTTTTACCCATCCTACCTCGATCGGATTATTACTACCGCTATATTTGTAGTTTCTGGTTTTCTTCCCCCCTTTAGCAGCATATTCCCACTCCGCTTCTGTTGGTAATCTTCCTCCCGCCCATTTAGCAAAGTCATTTGCTTCGTCCCAAGTTGCAAGCATTGGATTTTCGTCTATCCATTTATAATATACTTTTATTCCGTGTGCATTTTCAATAGGTGCTTCAGGCATTTTTCTGCCTGTTTTTTCGCAAAATTCTCTAAACTGTTTAACCGTTATTTCATATTTACTTATGTAAAAGTCATCAAGCTCTACCATTCGGTGTGGACTTGTAAATCCCTTTATTGTATCACCTTTGGGACTAATAATGATTTGGTTTTTACCTTGCTCAAAAGTCCCGCCCTCTACAAAAACATAGTCAACATTATCTTGTTTACAGGAATTCAGTACCAAAAGCCCTAGAAAGATTACGAATATCTGTTTAATCATAATGTCTGTTTAAAATTACTGCCCACTTATTTATATGTGGCAAAAAACTACCCAAATTAGGGTCGACACATGTGATAGTGCTATATTTTTTCTTTATAAATCATCGGGAGACGCAGTCGGTATTACTATAGCAATCTTCAAAAAAACTGCTTAACTATTTGAATACTTTCCACAACTAAAACAAAGCTTCAGAGAAATCTGGAGTTTTGTTTTAGTTCACCCCTCGTTGTCAACTTCAGTTGCGTTCACCAGTGAGATGCTCGCGCAAACTGGAGAAACACCTCGCAGAGCGAGGGTATTACCAAATTGTTATTCTGTCTTTCTTTGGCAAAAACATTTTATCTCCAGGTTGTACATTAAATGCTTCATAAAAAGGAGTAGTATTCATTAAAGGACCATTAACACGCCAATTTGGTGGAGAATGCGGATTATTGTTAATCCACAAACGCAGGAACTCGTCTTTCATTTTTACCCTCCATATTTTGGCTATAGAAATAAAGAAGCGCTGGTCTGGAGTAAAACCATCAATTTTTGTATTCCCTTGTCCTTCTTTAGTCATTTTAAAAGCATCATAAGCAACTGCTATTCCGGCAATATCTGCCGTGTTTTCGCCAACTGTCATTGCGCCATTAATGTGTAGATCGCCTAAAACGGTATAGGTACTGTACAAATTAATAACCTGTTGTATTCTTGACTTAAACTGTGCATAATCCTCTTTTGTCCACCAGTTTTTTAAGTTGCCATCCTTGTCATATTGAGCGCCCTGATCATCAAAAGTATGGGTTATTTCATGACCTATAACCATTCCGATACCTCCATAATTTAGTGCATCATCTGCATTATTATCAAAATATGGGGGTTGTAAAATACCCGCAGGGAAAACAATTTCATTTGCAGTAGGGTTGTTATATGCCGTAACTGTTGGAACTGTGGTATACCATTCTGATTTATCGACTGGTTTGCCCAATTTTGCCAATTGAAATTGATAGGCAGCCGCAGCGGCCGAAACCATATTCTCAAAATAGGTTTGTCTGGCTATATGCACATTGCTATAGTCTCTCCATTTATCCGGATATCCTATTTTCTTAGTCATGGCTGCCAATTTTTCTTTAGCTTTTTGTTTCGTGATTTGACTCATCCATTCCAATTTATCAATTCTTTTGGCATACGCTTTTTGCAAATTATTCACAAGGATTAACATACGTTTTTTAGCATCTTCTGAAAAATATTTCTTTACATACAATTGACCCAATGCTTCGCCTAAGTACGTGTCAAGGACACTAGCCATTTTTTCACCACGTGATTTTTGAACAGCCTGACCAGAAAGTACTTTGGTATATTCAAATGAGGCATCTACAAAAGGTTTACTTAAATCATCTGCATATCTTTCTATAGATTTTGCTTTCAGGTAAACTTTCCAATTATTAATGGGGATCGTTTTTAAGAGCTTATTAAGAGCATCATAATAGGCTGGCTGGCCTACATTAATGAAATCGGTTTTAGCGCCTAAATTATTTAAAAAAGTAGTCCAGTCTATGTTGGGATGTCTTTTTACAAGATCTGTCACAGCCATTTTATTATAATTTGCCTGCACATCCCGAAGTTCAACTTTTGTTTTATGTGAAACGGCGAGTTGTTTGTCAATATCGTAAACCAAATTAGCATTCTTTTCAGCCTCTTTGGCATTGCTTCCTGTTTGTTGAAACAAAGTAGTAAGGTATTTTTTGTAAGCTTCCTGTATGGCTACAGTTGATGAATCTGATTTGAAATAATAATCCCTGTCAGGCAAGCCGATACCTGTTTGATAGATTTGGGCAATATTCATACTGCTGTTTTTATCATCTGGTCCCACTCCAAAACCTATAATAGAAGAATTGTCTACTTTTTCTTCATTAACTACAAAGTTCATTAAGGATGGTAAATCACTAATTGCTTCAATTTTGGCAAGCAAGGGTTTGATAGGTGCATAACCGCGTTTGTCAATGGTTACTGTATCCATACCTGATGCATAAAAGTCTCCGACCTTTTGCTCAATACTTCCGGCTGGATTCTTGCTTTGTGAAATACTGTCCAATATTCCTTGCAGACGCATTCGTTGTGGGTAATTCATAAACATATAGGCACCAACTCCGGCTTGAGATGCGGGTATTGCAACAGAATCATACCATTTACCATTTACATATTTAAAAAAATCATTACCAGGTCGCAATGTGGAATCTATTCCAGTGATAGCAATATTTTTTTTTCCTTCATGTTTTGAACACGATGTAAAAGCTAAGAACGCAATGAATAGTATTAATGAATTTTTCATAATCTAGATTTTTTCTATTAAAATGAACTGAAAAAAAGTTTGAAGGCAGATATTTTAAAATGTATATATCTGGCATAGTTAATTTTAGCAGAACAATATACGAATTCAGTTTTTAATTCTAAAGTTTTTATAAGAAACACAACTTATAAAAGTCAGAATTATAGGCAGACATTTATAGTTAATCTAGTAATCCCCTGCTCTACTAAATGTTCTAATTCATGCTACGCAGTCCGAAAAGCCTTGGGACTCACTTTGCGTCATTTCTACCAAGTGTAATTTTAAAAAAACTCATAACTCCCCTACTTCAAACCTAATATATTTTTCAGATGTTTTTTGCTAATTAAAATTTACGCTGCTTTTCATGAAAAGCGCTTCTGAAAATAGCCTAAACCTAGAGAATATTCTCTCAAAACAAATATTTTTTGTTTTTTTTGAAAATCTTCTTTTTTAATGAAAAGATGAAAAAAAACTGCTTTCCTTCCATTTTTCATCCAAAACAACGAATTATTAATCAAACAAATACATTTTAATTTCCCGAATTTATCTACGATAGAAATTTCGAAATATGATAAGTTCAGAACAGCTAAAAACAATTTCCTGAAAAAAATTTTTTGTGTATTCTAAAATTATTTGCATTTTTGCACCCGCATTACAAAAGCAGGCCCGTTCGTCTATCGGTTAGGACGCATGGTTTTCATCCATGTAAGAGCGGTTCGATTCCGCTACGGGCTACTAGCTAACAAAAAGCTTCAGATCTCTCTGAAGCTTTTTTTATGCAGTAAATTTAATCTAATTTCATGCTCCGCATAATCCAAAGAAAGGATCAATCCTAAAACCTCTGGGGAGAAAAAAAAATACCACAGAAAACGCAAAGTTTTTTAAATATGCTAAGTTTAGTAAAAACACAAAGTTCACAAAGCTTTGCGGACTTAGATTGTGTAAATCTTAGTGAACTCTGTGAAAAACCTTTGAGTTCTCTGCGTTAAAAAATAATTAAGCAGTATGAAATGTATAATGTCTCCCCACATCATCTAAGTTAATCCAAAAAAAGCCACTCTTTTGAAGGAGTGGCTTTACAGGAGATAAAGAGTACTAACTCGATTTAAAAAAAGAACCAACTATTATTTAAAAAACTTTGTCTTCATATCACTATTAATAATATTTGCACTTGCAGCTGTAAATTTGTTCATTTACTGCGCTTCGAGTATCCATTGTTGGTTTGGACTGCCGGTCGTGCCATTAATACTGTATTGAACAATCTTAGTTCCACTTGTTGTGCTGCTTCCTGGATTATCCAATACATAATGATTCGATAGATTACTTTGAATTACATATTTGTTGGTGCCGGCAGGAATTAACTTCCATTGTTGATTAGTGCCATTTGAAATGGTATACTGAATAATATTCCCTCCCAAGGTTTGTATACCACCTGAGATATCAAGCGCCTTATTACTATTGGCATTAACAATTACATACGTCGATCCTTGAGTAGTAAACTTCCATTTTTGCACGTTGGTGCTTACACTCGTGCTTTGCACAAGAAAAGCACTATTGGCAGTACTGTTATTCTCCAGGGCCAGGTAAAGACCACTCGAAGCATTTTTAATTTTATACCATGTACTTCCAGATATACCAGGTGTAACCGGTACTGTTAAAGCTGGAGAAACTTGGTTAAAAATATCTGTAAGGGTAATTCTAACAGAATAAGTACCCGTGCCTAGTGTACTGCTAATTGAAGCAGATCTTTTTTGAGGCAACACCTCATTTATCGTACTCACTACCACTCCTGACGCATCAAGCAATTCTACTTTCGAAGAGAATTGTGGGCTCTTGGTTGAAACGTTGGTCCAGTTTACCGTTACGGTATTCCCGCTACTACTGGCTGTGGCTCCTTGGAGTTGGCCAACGGTTAAAACAGGAGCGGTACCCTGGCTGCTTTGCGCCGGAAGTGATAATGTACGTCCTGTGCCAAATGCTGCGCTGGGCTGGACATTCCCGCCATGCTCCATAAAATAGGCATCTTCTGTCGCATCATAACCCGAGTTGAAGGCTCTGTCGTATATACCATTTCTTCCTTCATCACCGGCATTAGCACTAAAACTTCTGCTGGTATGCTTTTCCCAGGTATTGTTTATGCTTAGATTCCAGCAATCTTTAAAAAAAGCTTTCCTTACAAAACTGCCATCATGAGCTGTATTAGTTCCATCCCAATTCTCTAAAAAGGCGTCGTTGCCTGCTCCTAAAAAAGTAGTTCGCTCAGGAATGGCCAATGTAGAAGTGTGGAACCAGATTCCGGTACTTTGATTTTGGATAAAGGTACCTATGTACAATTTTCCATTTAATTTCCATGCCCTGAGTGCAATATTGTACCAGGTGTTAAGCGTCCATTGGTAAGGATTAATGGTTTTGTACCCATCACCTTCTCCACCGAATCTGCTGCTTATAGTTCCATCAGCGGTGTAAGCCACTTCCGAATAAATTCCTCCCAGGGTGTTGGGATCCCAAAGCGAAGAAATGAGAATATTTGGGGTTCCAAAAGAAGTATCGGGTGTTTGCTGCAGCCCCGCATAACCTCCAGAATAATTATGAACTGAGAAATACTCTGTATTGGCTGATTGTGTAATTTTTATTCTGTGCAGTTTAACAATAGCATCTGAGGCAAAAGAAAAGTAAAGGTGTTCTGATGGGGCTGCATTCTCACCACTTACCTTTGCGGTTTTGGCTGCATCTTTGCCCGATTGGGCTAGTGCTGGGCTTTTAAGGTTGCTGTCTTCCTGACAAGACATCAGTGTACAAAAAAGAAAAAACAGAGCCTTCAGAGGCCGCGGAAAAAAAATGGTTACTTTCATAGTTTTAAGGTTTGTTAATGGTTACTATTATTTTATTAATGCATAAAAAAATACAATTCATTATTTTTCAAAAAAACGTATAACAATGAAGACCATAAAATTGTAATTATGTACCCCAGCTATATTTTATTTGTTTACTCTCCGACCGATAAAACCTCTTAAAGTTCTATTTAAATATCCCTATTTTTATTTCTCTCTCCATAGACATTTCCTGTAAATATCCCAATTGTAAGACGACTTCAAAACAACAGCCTTCTACGTATTTATATCTATTTTAAAAACATCTTAAAACCGCAATAAAAACTCATTAAAACCACATTTATCACAAGAAAACATAAGAATATACTCTTATTTAGCAGCTAAACTATATATTTTTTATTAATAAAAAAAGAAAAACACAAACATATGTGTTCGAGCACATTAAATTAATGTGCTCGAACACATATAAATCAGGCAATCACCTGCATTTTCAAATTTTGTGAAATTTTTTCGTCTTCAGCAATTATAAGAAAAATAAGATATTTACTTTAGAGAGTGCAACTTTAAAAAAAATCAATTTGCTTTACAGAACTAAAAATATTCATAGATGTTAACCTGAATTCAACATCTTTTTTTTGTAGTTTACAAAAATGTGTTCGAGCACATTTTTCTTCATTTTCATTTTTTATTGAAAAATAACCTATATATTCGTCATCGAAATCTAAAAATCCTTGCTTTATTTTCAAATTATAAGGATTCAAGCAACGATTTTAATTCAATTTTTAATTTTTTTAGAAAACTAATTAAAGTTGAAATAATAGAAGTGAAAAACTAATCTTCCAAAACAAAAATTAAAGATGAATTACAAACATTGTCTGATCGTTATAAGCCTTTTTTTAATGTCAATACACGCACTTCCACAATCTAAAATGTCGAAGTCAGATTCGATTTTTTTTGTAGAAAAGACAGTATTTGTACCAACTGTTTCAAAAACGACCTCAGCCTACAAAACACCAGTATGCCCTGAAGGTTTTAGTTTGGAATTAATCGGTTCAGATAATCTTTCGGTTATAGCCAAATCCGGAACTGTTTTTACTCCGTTGCAGGACATGACGGTTAATCTTCTGTTTAAGGCTGTTAAAAAAGACAACGGTTCTTTTATGGAAATTCCATCTGTTGTAAACGTTGAAGGAACCTACCATAATCAGGGAAAGAATACAAAACCTTTTGTGATTCCGTCCTTGAGGGAATGGCATGGAGACGAAGGAAATTTTACGTTGACAACAAAATCAAGAATTGTAGTAGATGCAAAACAGGAAGTAACACTCATGCAGGCTGCGAAAATTTTTCAGGACGATTTAGATAAACTGTGCGCTATAAAACCAAAAATTCTTGTCGGCAAACCAAAAGCCGGGGATATTTTTATTTCTTTGGATGGAAAGAATGACGAATTGGGAACGGAAGGTTATTCTCTTTCTATTCGTGATTATGTTGCTATTAATGCTGCTCAATATAAAGGGGCATTTTGGGGAACACGAACTTTTTTGCAAATAGTAGAACAAGATGCAAAACATTGTTCTTTGCCTAAAGGAATTTCGAGAGATTATCCTAAATATGAAGTAAGAGGTTTTTTATTGGATGTCGGACGAAAATATTTTAAGATTGAGTTTTTAAGAGATTACGTAAAGTTAATGTCCTACTATAAAATGGGTGATTTTCAAATACACCTAAGTGATAATGCTTTCGCAAAACATTACAACAACGATTGGGATAGTACTTATAGCGGCTTTAGGCTGGAAAGTGAACGATATCCCAACCTGCCTACAAAGGGCGAATTCTACACTAAGAAAGAATTTATCGATTTACAAGTATTGGCTGAGCGCTACGGAATAAATATTATTCCTGAGATTGACGTTCCTGCACATTCTCTTGCTATTTCTAAAGCGTTTCCACAAATTGCCAGCCAAAAATATGGTAAAGATCATCTCGATATAAAGAATCCTCAAACATATACCATCGTAGAAAATATATTCAGAGAATATTTGGAAGGAGAAAATCCTGTATTTCGTTTTAAGGAAGTACATATTGGAACTGACGAATATGCCAAAGAAGAAGCTGAACCCTTCAGAAAATTTACAGATCATTTTATAAAATATGTACAAACGTTTGGTAAAGATGTAAGAGTTTGGGGTGCTTTGACACATGCTCAAGGGGTGACACCAGTTACCTCAAAAGGCGTGACAATGAATGCCTGGTATAACGGTTATGCTGATCCTTTGAAAATGAAAGAATTGGGTTATCCGCTTATCAGTACACCAGATGGTTATCTTTATATTGTACCTGCTGCGGGCTATTATTACGATTATCTGAACTTGAAATATTTATATGAAAAATGGGAGCCGGTAGCAGTTGGCGATGTGGTTTTTAAGATGGGAGACCCTTTTATAAGAGGTGGAATGTTTGCCGTATGGAATGATATCTCAAAAAATGGCATTACGGCTCAGGATGTTACGGACAGAGTTTTCCCTGCATTACAAGTGCTAAGTGAGAAAATGTGGAGCGGAGAAAATAGAACAGTAAATTTTAATGCTTTTTCAGATAAGGTGAAATCCATAAACGAGGGTCCGGGATTGAATTTGAGAGGGAAAATTTCCGGTAAAGATGCTTTGGTTGTCAATTACGAAATGAAGGGCAGCGATAAAGCGATCAAAAACATAAACCAGGTTTTCTATGAAAAAGAGGGTAACAGAAAAGTTTTAAATTTTAAGAGCAATAGCAGTCAGGTTAAACTTCCTTATCCCGAAATTGGATATAATTATACCGTTGTTTTTAAAATTAATCCATCAGAAAACAATGCTGATGATGCCATTGTTTTTCAATCAAATCATGCAGTTGTTAAACTAAAGCAAGGCAAAACGTCCAATTTTGGGTTTTCTCATGAGGGAAAAGATTACGATTTTGGAGTTGAAATTCCTGAAAAGAAATGGAGCACCATTGCGGTTTCTGGAGACAATAACTCCACTACACTCTATTTAAATGGTAAACTGGTTAAAAAATTAGAGCGTGAAAAAATTCCAACAGGCATCAAAACGGATTCGATTTGGATTATGAAGACATTATTTTTTCCACTAGATCAAATTGGGGACAGCAAAAATTCTTTTATTGGAAAAATGAAGGATTTAAAAGTATTCAACCAGATTTTATCTGAAGTACAAATTCAAGCCATAAAAGAAGAGGAGTAACTATTTTATAAATTAGAAAATTTATGAATACCATTTTAAAAACAATACTGACTTGCCTGATAACGAGTGTACTATTTGCTCAGCAAAAACCAAATATCATTTACATCTATGCCGATGATTTAGGATATGGAGAATTGGGCTGTTACGGTCAGAAAGTGATTAAGACTCCCAATATCGATAAACTGGCATCAGAAGGAATAAAGTTTACACAGCATTATGCCGGCGCGCCAGTTTGTGCGCCTTCAAGATGTATGTTAATGACGGGTAAAAATGCCGGTCACGCGTATATCCGTGGAAATTATGAGTTTGGCGATTTTACCGATGAAAATGAAAAAGGACAATTGCCTTTAGAAGCAAAAGCTTTTACGGTTGCCGAATTATTAAAATTAAAAGGCTATACAACTGCCCTTGTTGGTAAATGGGGATTGGGCTACAATGATACCGAAGGAATGCCGACGAAACAGGGATTTGATTATTTCTATGGCTATTTTGACTAAAAGCAGTCTTATAATTTTTACCCTTCTCATCTTTGGGAAAGTTTTGGTGAGGATTATCTAAACCAAAATACAAAGGGGTATACGGTGAAAGATGATTTAGGACAACCTTACATCTATGTACACAAAAAAGCATTAGATCCAAAAACGGCGACTCCTGCCGATTTTGATGCATTCAAAGGAAAAGTATATGCTCCCGAAAAAATGACCGAAAAAGCAATCGGATTTATTGATAAAAACAAAGATAAACCGTTCTTTTTGTACCTGGCTTATACTCTTCCCTCACGTTTCTTTGCAAGCTCCGGAAGAATGGATTAATAAATACAAAGGACAATTTGATGAGCAGCCTTATTATGGAAATAATGGCTACGCTGCTACTCTATATCCAAAATCGACTTATGCAGCAATGGTTTCTTATCTGGATGCTCAGGTCGGAATAATTCTTGAAAAAATAAAAGCGCTTGGCTTAGACGATAATACAATTGTAATGTTCAGCAGTGATAACGGTGCAACGTTTAAAACCGGAGGTTTCGATCCGACATATTTCAACAGTATGGCCGGATTAAGAGGTACAAAAGGCGATTTGTACGAAGGTGGAATACGTATCCCTTTTATTGCAAAATGGCCAGGGAAAATTCCGGCTGGCAAAACGAGCGATTTGATTAGTTCTCAAATTGATTTTTTTGCTACAATAGCTGATTTAAACGGTCAGAAGAAAACGAATACTGACGGAATTTCATTTTTGCCAGAACTAAAAGGAAAATCAAATGATCAGAAAAAACATGAATACCTTTATTTTGAGTTCTCAGAAAAGACAGGCCAGATAGCTGTTCGCCTTGGAGACTGGAAAGGTGTAAAAAGCAACATGAAGAAAAATAAAAATGCTCCATGGGAAATCTATAATCTAAAAAGTGACGAAAAAGAGTCTGTTGATGTTGCCGCCCAGCATCCTGAATTGGTGAAAAAGTTTGAGGAAATAGTAAAAAAAGAACATACTGGTGCACAAATTAAAGTATGGGAATTCATTAACTAATAAGATAAAACTTCAGAGAGATCTGGAGTTTTTTTTAACCTTTTCAAAACATACATAAATCATTAAAAATCAAATAAATACAATCTTTACACACGAAAAACTGAATTTTTAGAATAAAAAACTTAGTTTAATGATTGACATTTTTCTTTCCTTTTTCCAGAAATCTTTCTTTTTATCGATTTAAAATCAGATTTGAATTTAGGCGCATAAAATTTAAGCAAGCTTAGTCTTACATATAAAATCCTATTTGGTTACTGGTATGGTCATTAGAGCACTATTTTTTTTATTGCTAATAAAATTTCCTGAAAAATTAATTCTGATACTATATTATCCACTTTTGAAATTTTAAAAAGTGATCCTTTGGGCGTAAATATTTTATTCTGATAAATAAAATATTGAATAAAAGCCATTACTTTCTAAAAACTATGATTATTGTCTTATATTCATATATTACCCACTTTTTTTTCCATATTACACTAAAATACAATCCTTTTTTATGCATATTTTAAAAAACTGGTAGGTACTGGTATGTGCTGACGAGGAAACATTTCTAATTTTGGTTTTCACATTTTATTGTCTTTCACGAAAACGAGAAAGTAAATTACTAACCAAAAACCATTTTTACAAAACATGAAATTATTAATCAAAGACAAACCAACAACTGTTTGGCTTACTTCTGAAATCTGGAAGTTTACCAAATTGACACCTGGATTTCTGTTAGCTATGACCCTGCAAGTTTCTGCAGCAACAGAATCAAAAGACAGCAATTTTTTCCTAAAGTTACATAACACTCCATCCACGGGGAGCACAGAAACAGGAACAAAGAATGAAACTATTTTATCAAACTTTCAAAAAACGATCAAAGGTACCGTAACAGGCTCAAAAGGAGAACCCCTGCCTGGCGTTAACATACTTGTAAAAGGAACCAATAACGTCGTGACTACAGACTTCGATGGTAAATTCTCCATTGATGTTCCGGACTCCAATAGCATTCTTGTTATCTCATTTACGGGTTTTGTAACTAAAGAAGTTAGAGCTGCTGACAGCTTAAATATTCAACTGGAAGAAGAAAATCAAACCCTGAATGAGGTAGTTGTTGTGGGATACGGTACTCAGAAAAAAGCCTCTACAACAGGAGCAATTGCTTCTATCAAAGGTGGAGTATTGACACAAAACGCATCTGCAAACGTTTCAAATGGTATTGCAGGACGTATGTCTGGTGTTATTGCCAATAATCGTTCGGGAAGACCTGGTGATGACAGTTCAAGCCTTCTAATTAGAGGATTTAACTCTTTTGGAGGTGGAACCAGCCCTCTGGTAGTCGTAGATGGTATTCCGGATCGTGATTTAAACAGAATCAATCCGGATGATATCGAATCGGTTACGGTTTTAAAGGACGCATCGGCCGCAATTTACGGTGTTCGATCTGCAAATGGAGTAATCTTAGTGACTACGAAAAGAGGTAAAGTGAGCGCGCCAACGATCAAAATTGATGGCTCCCATGGTGTTCAGCAATTAACCCGAATGGATGAAAAAGTAAATTCATGGCAATACATGACGTATTACAACGAACTTAATGCTCACAAGGGAACCACACTTCCGTACGCGCAATCTGAAATAGACAAATACAAAGCCGGAAACGATCCTAATTATACCAGCACCAATTGGCTTAAGGAAGTTTATAGAAAAGATGCACCGCAATCGAACGTTTCTATGTCCGTAAATGGTGGTACGGAACAAGTGAAATATTTCTTTTCTGGTCAATATTTAAACCAGGAAAGTAATCTTAGAAACAGCGATGAGCGCTACAGACAGTTCAATCTTAGATCGAATATTGATGTTAATATTTCATCCAACTTAAAAGTAAACCTTGACATTGCTACACGAAGAGAAGACCGAAATTACCCGGCTGTAAGTATAGGAAGTATCATGCACGAGACCGTTAGTATGTATCCTTTTATTCCGGCCTATTGGAAAAATGGTTCTCCGTCTTCAGGAATTGCAAACGGAAGAAACCCTATTTTGATGTCTTCTTCGGCTGCTGGTTATGACAAAGTGATAAACCTCATTGTAAACCCAAAAATTGGATTCGATCTTAAATTACCAAAAATTACGGAAGGCCTTTCTTTAAGCGGATATGCAGCATTTGACTATAATGTTCGCAGTCAAAAGAAATTCACAAAACCTTGGGATGCTTATTCGTACGATAAAACAAATGACAGTTACAATAACGTAAAAAACAGCACTAGTATAACAAGCGTTATGCAGGATGAGCAAATTGCCAATCAAAATACCTATTTCGCAAAATTAGCCTACGATCGTAAATTTAACAAACATTCCTTTAATGCTTTTGTTGGATACGAACAAACTACTACGGACAAAACCGAAACGTATGCTTTCAGAAGAGATTTACTGAGTGATAAATTAGACCAAATTTTTACCGGAAGTACTAAGGGACAAAATGCGACGGGCAGTGCTTATCAGGACGGAAGAGAAAGTTATTTAGGCCGCGTTGCTTATAACTTTGACAACAAATATTTTGCTGAAGTTTCTGCGCGTTACAACGGATCTTTCAATTTCCCTTCTTCTACACGTTGGGGCATGTTTCCTTCAGTATCTGCAGGTTGGAAAATATCTGAAGAAGACTTTTTCAAGAATAATATCAAAGCAATTGATCAGCTTAAAATAAGAGCTTCATGGGGAAAAATGGGGAATGATGATATGAGAAGCGGCAATCAACTCAATCAATATCTTTTCTTAACCAGATATCAGCTAATTACAGATCAACAGCTGTACAGTTATTTTGGTTCCGATTATACGCTAAACAACAGTATCTATCTTTCAGCTACTCCTAACCCTAATATAACCTGGGAAGTTCAGGATTCAAAAAACATCGGATTTGATTTTGGATTTTTCAATAATAAATTAACAGCAACTTTTGATTATTTCAGCAATAAAAGATCTGATATTTTAACGGCAAGAAATGCATCTGTGCCTTTGTATACAGGATTGGCGCTTCCTAAAGAAAACATTGGAGAAACTGTTAACAGAGGTACTGACTGGTCTGTAAATTATGCTGACATGGGTCACCAATTCAAATACAGTATTGGTCTAAACTTTACGTATGCACAAAGTGAAGTGTTGTTTCGCGACGAAGCTCCTAATATCCCGCAATGGCAAAAATCAACCGGAAAAGCTATCGATTCCTGGATGGTTTACCAAACCAATGGCATTTACCGCACACAGGCAGATGTTGACAATTCAGCACATTTTGAAGGGGCAAAACCTGGAGATCTTTGGGTAAAAGATACAGACGGAGATGGTAGTATAACTACTAATGACCAGGTTAGAATTCCACAATCGGCTACGCCAAAAATCGCTTACGGTATTCCGATGAGAGCGGAGTATAAAGGATTCTCTATCGACATGCTTTGGACAGGACAATCAAAAGCAAAACAAATGATTCTTCCGCAAGCGCAAGGCGCAATAGTGGCACCACCAACATGGTTGTACAATGACAGATATACCGCAGATAATCCGAATTCTAAATATCCTGTAGCCTTCAATGATTCAGATAATAGAAACAATATTCCGGCTGACTTCTGGTTGAGAGATGCGTCTTTCTTTAGATTAAAATCATTAGAAGTATCTTATGTTTTACCTGAAAATGCACTTTCAAAATTTGGAGTATCAAACGTGAGGTTTTACGCCGGAGGAACAAACTTGTTTTCTTTCGACCATATGAAACAATACAACCTTGATCCAGAAACGAACAATACCACAGGAGTAAATTATCCACAGACCCGTATTTACAGAATAGGCGTAAGTATTCAATTATAATATCGCAAAAAAAATAAAGATTATGAAAAATCATAAAACCAATAAACTAATAAAAAAGATGGCATTCCTCCTTGCCTCTTTCATCACCATTCTATCTTTTACTTCCTGTAGCGAAGATCCTCTGGACAAAGTTCCATTGGATTCTTATACAGATGCATCCGTATGGACCGACCTGAAACTTGCCGAAGCTTTCGCAAACAATCTTTATACCGTATTGCCTAGCACACAGCACAACTGGAATGACAGAACCAACAGAAGCTGGGTTTTGTCTACGGCCTGCGATGAAGCTTTTAATAATTTTAATGATTATGATATTTGGAACCTAAATTCGGGAGCTCTGACTCCGGATAATGCAGGTAATTTTGATATCTGGAAACCTACTTATGCTACCATTCAAAATTGCAATATCTTTTTATCCAGAATTGATGATGTTCCGGGAGATGATGCGTGGCGCGCCAGACTAAAAGGAGAAGTGTTATTTTTGCGAGCATATGCTTATTTCAAACTTACGAGTGATTACGGAGGAGTTCCTTTGGTTACGGTTCCTTTTGATCTAAACAGTAATTTTAAAGTAGATCGCAGTACTTATGAGCAATGCATTGATTTTATCGTTACCGAATTAGACAAATCTGCTGAATTATTACCCTTAACAACTTCCAGCCTTGGAAGAATTACAAAAGGTGCTGCACTTGCCATAAAATCACGAGCATTGCTTTATGCTGCAAGCTCACAATGGAATACTACTAATGACATCTCAAAATGGAAAAAAGCATCTGATGCTGCAAAAGCTGTTATTGATTTAAACATCTATCAGCTTTATGATAAAAGCTATGCTGATCTTTTTACTACTAATAATTCAGAGATTATTTGCTCTCGTTTGTCTAGTAAAGACCCGCAATGGAGTGCTTTTAATGGTGTGGAAATGTTCAATTCTCCGAGTGGTTTTCACGGATGGGCAAACTTCGCACCAAGTCAGAGTCACATCGACGCTTACGGAACCGCAGACGGAAAAGACATTACGGATCCAACATCTGGTTACAATCCACAAAAACCTTATGTAAACAGAGATCCCCGTTTTTACAAAAATATCGTATACGATGGCCGTGCTTACGGAAAACCGGAGTTCTGCCAGGACCGTTATGATGCAGGAAGTTCAAACAAAGCCGAATTTTATGAAGGCGGACTAGACTCTCCTCAAGGATGGGATACCTGGAATGCCAGTAAAACACGTTACACTTTCCGTAAATATTGTGATACAACATACAATTACAATAGCGAGACGCAAACCAATAAAACGTGGATTATTTCGCGCTTAGGTGAAATTTATCTGAATTATGCCGAAGCCGAATTCAAACTAGGAAACGAAGGTACGGCGATTCAATATTTAAACGCAATCAGACAACGTGCCGGAATTACGGTTCCGTTGACAGGTTTAACCGGTACAGCTTTAGAGAATAAAATTCGCAACGAAAGACAAGTTGAATTATGTTTAGAAGGATTCCGTTATTATGATGTTCGTCGTTGGAAAATTGCCGACGTAACAGAAAACAAACCTTTAATGGGCGTAATTATTACCAAAAATGGTGATGGTACAAAAACCTATACTTACACAAAAGTTCAGGACAGAATTTTTAAACCTCAACATTATTTATTGCCTATTCCGAGAGATGAAACGAACAGGACAAGTCTCGTTCAAAATCCGGGTTATAATTAATTGTTTCTCTTTTTTGTCCCAAACCTAAAGTATTAGTTTATCAAACTAGTAGAAACTTAGCAAACCCACCATTTTATTTGTGTGGGTTTGCTTTTAAAATTTATTTAAATAATAGAAACAAGCTACATGAAAAAAGCATTTATAATTATAGTGGTTAATTGCTGTTTCTTTTTCAATGCATTTGGCCAAAATACAACAACTTTCAAATCCTCTGATCCGGCAATAGAACTGGCTTTTAACCGCGCAAAAAATATGGCTTTGAGTTATAAAGGAAACTCAAATGATCCCGTTGGCCCCTGGTATGAAGCAGCCCTTCCTTCCCGATCTGCTTTTTGCATGCGTGATGTATCACATCAAAGTATTGGCGCCGAAATACTCGGATTAAATAAAGAAAACAAGAACATGCTTTCGCTTTTTGCCAAAAACATTTCAGAAAATAAAGACTGGTGTTCCTACTGGGAAATTAATAAATACGGAAAACCTGCGCCCGAAGATTACAGAAATGACAAAGAATTTTGGTACAATCTTAATAGTAATTTTGATGTAATGTTTGCTTGCTGGCGACTGTATTTATGGACAGGTGATAAAACGTATATAGACAATCCGGAGTTTGAAAATTTCTTCGAAAAATCTACAACAGCATACATAGATCGTTGGGTACTTGATGCTGATTCCTTATTAACAAGACCGGAGTTTCCAAATCCTTCTTTTCCTTTTAATATAAAAGATGATTTCCATAGATGTCGCGGACTTGCCTCTTATTCTGAAGGGATAAACGGCTTAAAAATGGGTGTTGATTTAGTCGCAGCAATTTACCGCGGACTTCTAACGTATTCCTCTATTTTGAGACAAAAAGGAGATATTCAAAAAGCCGAAATCTTCGAAAAAAAAGCCGCAAAATACCAACAACAAATAGAACAGGTCTGGTGGGATGATACAACCTCAACTTATAATGTCATTTATACAAGTGATGGGAAATTCAGTAAAGACGGAGGCGAACTTTTTTTATTATGGTTTGACGCTTTGACAAATACAGAACGAACCCAAAAAACAATTGAACATATAATTTCAGAAAAAACCAATATCGAAAATCTATCCTATCTACCCTTTTTGCTGTACAAATATGGTTTTGAAGAAAAAGGATATGAGTATGTTTTACACCTTACTGATCCGGCAACAAAACGAAGAGAATATCCTGAAGTCTCTTACGGCGTGATCGAAGGCATTGTACATGGTTATATGGGAATAGAACCTGACGCTTCAAAAAATACAATAACAACTTTATATCGCGGTAAAAACGAAATTACATCCGAAGTTGACCATTTACCTGTTTTAAACACAGTGTTATCTGTAAAACACGAAAATCAAAATACAACGCTTCAAAACAAAGGCAACAATCCGATACAATGGAGAGTTATGTTCGCTGGAAATTACGATGCTATCTTTATAAACAACAAAAAAATTACCGCCAATCACACGAAAGATGATAACGGAAAATCCTATACCTTTATTGATGTTCCGGTAAATCCGGGACAAAAAATAAAGGCATCTTTCCTGTAATACTAAAACACGTAAAATATTTATCAAAAACAACAAAACAAAACTACTAAGACGATAGATAAAAAATTGTTGGCGGTAATTAAATTATATAATACAAAACAAAGCATTAACCAACACCATTTTAAAAATAAATTTAATGAAGAGAATATTTAATAAAAGTCGAAAACCTATTCTATTTGCCGTTGTCGCTTTTTGCTTCATGACAAGTAAAGCATTTTCGCAGGAAGATAATCGTTGGAAAATTGATTCTGATGGTGGTATTTCCTGGCAAATAAACAACAACATTCCGCATGACGACCATATCGAAATGAGCGGCAAAAAAATCTCCTGTGTTCTAAGATATGGTGTCGCAGCAGATGGTTCTTTCCATGCAACCCGCAGTCTGGTTTGGCCTATGCTGAGAACAATTCCGAATAATACGCACGCCAGTTTTACACGGCGTTTTGCACAAGATGCTTTTGATCTGGTTACGGTGAATTATAAACCAATTACGGAAGAAAAAGTAGTTTCATTAGCACTTAACGGAACATTGCTTGTTAAAAGTAAATCTGATAATGCCCTTGAATTAACCAGGCAATTTTTTCCATCAACAACTTTGGCAGGTTATTGTGAAATTTATACCCTTAAAAATACCTCTGATAAAACCTGCGTTGTAGAAATTCCAAAATTAAACACAGTTTACACTTCAGATCCTGCTAAAGGAACAGAAGGCAGTTATACGGTGAATGTGAATCTTTTTAATTCGGGGAATTTTAATCTTCAGGCAAATGAAACCATTAGCTTTTCTGTTTTCTATTCGGGCGTTAAAGCAAACGAACAAGTTCCTGTTGTAAATGCAGAAGAAGAAAAAAACAAGCGTATCAACTTAATCCATGAAATATGGAATAAGCTGATATTAGAAACTCCTGACCCTATTTTGAATACCGAATTTGCTTTCGCGAAAATTCGGGCATCTGAAAGTATTTTCCAAACCAAAGGCGGTCCTATGCATGGTCCGGGCGGAGAATCGTATTATGCTGCCATTTGGGCCAATGATCAGGCAGAATATATTGGTCCCTTTTTTCCTTATTTAGGATATGAATACGGCAATAAGGCTTCCTTGAATGCGTATCTGCAATTTGCAAAATTCATGAACAAAGAATACAAACCTATTCCGAGTTCGATCGTTGCAGAAGGAACTGATATTTGGGACGGAGCCGGGGATCGTGGCGATGGAGCAATGATTGCCTATGGCGCTTCACGTTACGCACTTTCGAGAGGAAATACAAGTGAAGCCCAACAATTATGGCCGTTAATTGAATGGTGTCTGGAATACTGTCATCGAAAACTAAATTCAGACGGTGTGGTAACTTCAGATTCTGATGAATTGGAAGGACGTCTTCCAGCAGGAAAGGCTAACCTAAATACTTCTTCTTTATATTATGATGCACTAAATTCGGCCGTTTATTTGGGGAAAGCTTTAGGAAAAAACGAAGCGCAACTCAAAGCATACAAAACGGAGGCTGAAAAATTAAAAGTAGCGATAGAAAAATACTTTGGCTCTAAAGTCGAAGGTTTTGAAACCTATAAATACTATAAAGGAAATGATGTTCTTAGAGCCTGGATCTGCACTCCGCTTACGATGGGGATTTATGATCGAAAAGACGGAACTATAGACGCTTTATTTTCGCCAAGATTATGGACAAAAGATGGTCTTGCCAGTGTTGCGGGTGACAAGATATTTTGGGATCGTTCTACTTTATATGCGCTGAGAGGTGTATTGGCTGCTGGAGAAACAGACAAAGCTTTAGACTTTTTACCTTATTATTCAAACCGACGCTTATTGGGCGACCACGTTCCTTATCCTGTAGAAGCTTATCCGGAAGGAGATCAACGCCATCTTTCAGCAGAAAGCGGTTTGTATTGCAGAATTTTTACTGAAGGATTATTTGGAATCCGACCAACAGGCTTACATAGTTTCGATTTCACACCACGTCTTCCTAAGTCCTGGCCCGTTATGAAATTGCGTCATGTATTTGCCTTCGAACGAGATTTTGATATTACTGTAGAAAGAGTCAATCAGAAATTGAAAATAACAATTAGTGATGGTAAAAAAACAGTTTTCAATAAGGTCATTAAAGATGGAGATACGGTAACTATCAATCTTTAAATACTAATTCTTTTTAAATATTTAGTAAGAAGAGCTTCATAGAAATTTGGAGCTTTTTTTATGTCAGCTACTCCATTTTATTCAGAATCTAAATCGAATTTATTGGATTATTTTTTGTAATTTAAAACTTCTAATCTTTACAAAAAATGCAGGAGCAATTTAAAAAATATATCATAGAAACTACTGGCCTCACAGAAACGAGTATAAAGAATTAGAACATTTGGTTTATTCAATTGAAGTAAAAAAAGGAACCGTTTTATTAAAGGAAAGCCAAATTTGCAACAGAGCCTTTTTTGTTTGCAAAGGGATTTTGCGCTGCTATACGGTAGATGAAATGGGAAAAGATCATATTATTCAGTTTGCTTCTGAAAATTGGTGGATTGCAGACAGGAGCAGTTTTTATTTTGATGAGCCGTCAGAATTATATAGTGACGTAATTGAAGATGCTGAACTTGTTTATACTCACAAGGATTTTATTAAGAATGCCCTACAGGTTTCTCAAAAATTTTCCTCTTATAATTCCCTTGCACTTCAGAGAAATATTAGACAAATGCAGAAAAGAATAAATTATTTACTATCGGCCTCCGCTGAAAAAAAATATTTAGACTTTATAGAAACCTATCCCAAAATTACTCAGAGAGTACCGCTTCAAATGATTGTTTCTTATCTCAGAATTACCCCTGAAAGTTTAAGGAGGATCCGAAAAGAACTCGCCAGAAAAAGCTTCAAAAGCTAAAAATCATTTTAGTAAACATATATTTCAATTGCTATTAACAATCGTTAATGGCCTGCCATATCATTTTCTTCCTTTGCATTTCTTATCATAGATCAAGTGGTTTATTAAGACTGGAGGTACAGCAGGAATCCTATTTTCTTACGATAGGGATTAATCCGGACTAAGTTTCCCTATACAATATTTCCAACGGACTCTAAACACTTTCGAATCCGTTGGAATTTATAATTTAAAGGGAAATTAAACGGTAAAAAGCATACTTGCAGCTCCTAATAAAGCAGCAACTTCATTATCTGTCGAAACAGAAACCGTAACGGTAAGACCTGATTCTTTTACTTTTTTATTGAAACTTTTCAGGAAGAATTCGCTCGCATTCGCAATCTTTCCACCAATAATAAAACTATCAGCTTCGAATTTTTCTAACCACGGAATTACAACTGCAGCCAGATCTTCTCCCATTTTTTCGAATACTTTTATCGCAACTTCATCTTCGGCGACAGCCAGCTTAAAAAGTTCCAATCCATTATTGAGATCTTTTCCTGTTAAGCTCTTATATGCTGACAAAAGACCTCTGGCCGAAACATAATCTTCTGCCATACCATCTTTATAAGGAAGATTGTAAATTTCACCATCTGTTGGAACCAATTCTCCAGAAACAATTGAAACTCCTTTATCAATAAAACAAGCTCCAAGTCCGGTTCCCAGCGTTACCGCTATTACCTTTTTAGAAAGATTTGTTTCATCTTTAAAGACCTCCCCTTTTCCAAAACAAACTGCATCGTTTTCAAAAAGAATCGGAAATTCATTGGAAAGATTAAGCGAACCCTGAAATAAATAACGAACATTCAGACCATAAAAATGTTCATATTTTGATTGGTCCTTTATCCAGCAGAGTCCATTAGCATAATCAAACGGACCAGGCATACATACAGCTAGTCCTTTTATCTCGTCTACTTTTGAATTTGCTACTGAAGTACGAATCACTTTTTCCCAAATAGACATGACCTCTTTCACAGGCAAATTAGAATCAAATGATTCTTTATGCAATGAAAAATCAATCACTTTCATGTTTACAATATCTATTATCGCTGCGGTAATATGTGTTCCTCCAATATCTATTCCTACGGCATATTCTTTATTCATCTTATTTTCCTGAATTGAACTACTAACCAGTTAAGCATTTACGACTTAACCTTTTAATAGTGAATTTTATATTTTTAATTTTAGATATTCTTATCTTTTAAAATCTGAGGATATTTAATGCTCGTATGTACAATCATTTCTCCAAAAAGCGTATTAGCCCATGCAAACCATTTTCTGGTAAACTTATTCACATCATCTTTATGAAATGATTCGTGCATAAAACCAGTATCTGCATTTGTCCTGATCAAATTACTAATACAAGCTTTAATCTCTTTTTCGTCTACACTTGTAATCGCTCTTAAAACAATACTCATTGGCCAAATTGTATCTGCACCTGTATGCGGTCCACCAACACCTTCGCCCGCTTTTCCTTTATAGAAAAAAGGATTATTTTCTGAAAGTACTACTTTTCTGGTATTCAAATAAAGTGGGCTATCCGGCTCAATCGCGCCAAGGTAAGGCAATGATAATAATGAGGGTACATTGGCATCATCCATCATGTGGAAACTTCCGTAACCGTTAACTTCAAAAGCGATTATTTTACCAAATTTCGGATGATCTATAATTCCGTTTTCTTCTAAACCTTTCTGAACCTGTTCTCTTAATTCTTTGGCTTTAGCCACTAAGTCCTTGTCTAACAGTGACGGCAAAGAGAAGATTTCGATTAAATAACCTAATACCTCAATTGCAAACATATTACTCGGAATCAAGTATCCGAACAAAGTGCTGTCATCACTTGGTCTAAAAGTCGAAACAATCAAGCCGCAAGGTTTTACAGGATATCCATAACCGCCTAAAGGTACGCCATCTGTTGCCCAGGCAGTTTCACGCTGAAAAGTATAAGGCCCTTTATCATGCCAGCGCTGTTGTTCTTTGAATGTCTGCAATACCAATAACATCGCTTCTTTCCATTTACTGTCAAATAAACTTAAATCACCTGTTTCTTTCCAGTAACCGTGCGCCAATCGAATAGGATAACACAAACTGTCTATTTCCCATTTGCGCTCATGGATTCCAGGCTGCATTCTGGTCATGTCGTTTTTCCATTCACTCTCTTTGGTAAAATCTTTATAAAAAGCATTCGCATAAGGATCCAGCAAAATACATTTTGCCTGACGATTGATTACGCCTTTTACCAATTCTGCCAGTTTTTTATCTTCTTTTACAAACGGAATATACGGCCAAATTTGAGCTGTACTATCACGAAGCCACATTGCATCAATGTCTCCTGTAATTACATAAGTATCTGGTTTTCCATCGATAATTTCAAAATCGACTGTGGTATCCAAAGTATTTGGAAAACAGTTCTCGAACAGCCACGCCAATTCCGGATTTGCAATTTGTTTTTTAACTCTTTTAATTGCTGCTTCAATGGCCGGACTTGTAAATTTTCGTTCTGCTAATGGAGGTCTTTTGCTAATAAAATCTTTAAGAGCAAAATTAAAAGCATCCGACTGCATTCCGAAAACATCTGTTTGGAGCGCCAATAATCCTGCTGAAAAAATTCCGGTATTTTTGATAAATTTTCTACGTGATTGCATAGTATTATTTTGAAGTTGAATAAGAATAGGGATAATCGTTTTTGGTAGTTCCTCTTTCTAAATTAGGCGAACTTGTCATATCAAAATTTAATTCACCACCTTTTAAGACATCAAAATGGTTAATGAAGTTTTTAGAATAGTCTTCATTGTTCCATTTTAAATCCTGAACATATTTATTGGTTTCTGAATTTTTAGGAGCATTTATAGTGAACTGTTTTCCGTTTTCTAATGTCAGTGTTAATTTCTTAAACAATGGAGCACCCAAAACATATTCGTCTGTCGCCGGGCAAACCGGATAAAATCCCATTGCAGAGAAAATATACCAGGCTGAAGTTTGTCCGTTATCTTCGTCACCGCAATAACCGTCCGGAGTTGGTTTGTATAAACGGTTCATTACTTCTCTTGACCAATATTGTGTTTTCCATGGTTCACCTGCATAATTATACAAATAAATCATATGCTGAATAGGTTGATTTCCGTGTGCATATTGTCCCATATTCATAATCTGCATTTCGCGAATTTCATGAATTACAGATCCGTAATAACTGTCATCAAAAACCGGAGGCGTTGTAAAAACGGCGTCTAATTTTGCGGTAAATTTTTTCTCTCCGCCCATTAAATCAATCAAGCCCTGAATATCATGGAAAACGCTCCAGCTGTAGTGCATTGCATTTCCTTCTGTAAAAGCATCTCCCCATTTTAACGGATTGAAATTTTTCGGAAAACTTCCATCTTTATTTCTACCACTCATAAAACCAATTTCAGGATTATAAAGATTTTTATAATTCATCATTCGTTTCTCAAATACACTGATTTCCTTTTTAGGGCGATCCAGAGCCTTTGCCAATTTCCAAATCGCAAAATCATCATAAGCATACTCCAATGTTCTGGCTGCGTTTTCATTAATTTTTACATCATAAGGAACATATCCTAACGTATTATAATATGAAACACCTGTTCGCCCCACAGCATCAATAAGTCCGGCATTATTGGCACCATGAACTAAAGCTTCATATAACGTATTGATGTCGTAACCACGTAAACCTTTTATATAAGCTTCTGAAACCACAGAAGCCGAATTATTCCCAACCATTACATTTCGGAAACCAGGACTTGACCATTCCGGTAAAAAACCTCCTTCTTTATAATCATTGATTAAACCTTCCTGCATTTCTTTATTTATAGAAGGGTAAACCAAATTCAGCAAGGGATACAAAGCGCGGAAAGTATCCCAAAAACCAGTTCCGGCATACATATAACCTGGTAAAACCTTTCCGTTATACGGACTGTAATGTACCGTTTCTCCTTTTGCATTTATTTCATATTGTTTTTGAGGGAAACAAGTGGCGCGATACAAACAAGAATAAAAGGTTTTTAGCTGCTCGTCATTATTACTTTCTACGGCTATTTTATCCAAAACTTTGTTCCATTCTTTTTTAGAGGCTTCAACGGTTTCATTAAAAGAAACATTTCCTAATTCTGATTTTAAATTCAGTTCCGCTTGTTCCGGACTGATGAAAGAAGAGGCTACTCTTACATTAATAATTTCTCCTTTTTTGGTTTTAAAACCAACAACAGCTCCAGCGTGATTGTCCTGTAATTCTAATTTGTCCTTTTGCAAGCCTGTATCATTCCATGTTGAATTTGAAGCAAAAGGTTTATCAAAAACCAATACAAAATAGTTTTTGAAATTGGCAGGAACGCCTCCACTATTGCGAGTTGTATAACCGATAATTTTATTTTCTGAAGGAATAATTTTAACATAAGAACCTTTATCGAATGCATCGATTACAATAGAAGATTTTTCATTTTCCGGAAATGTAATCTGAAAATGTGCCGCTCTTTCTGTTGCTGTAATTTCTGTAGTAACATCATAATCAGCTAAATAAACGCTGTAATAATAAGGCTTTGAAACCTCCGCTTTATGACTAAACCAGCTTGCTCTGTCTGCTTCGGCGAAAGCCAATTTACCCGTTACCGGCATAATCGAAAACTGACCGTAATCGTTCATCCACGGTGATGGCTGATGTGTTTGTTTAAAACCTCTAATTTTTTCGGCTGTATAAATATAAGCCCATCCATCTCCCATTTTACCGGTTTGGGGTGTCCAAAAATTCATTCCCCAAGGCCTGCAAATTGCCGGATAAGTATTTCCGTTTGAGAGACTGTGCAAAGACTGTGTCCCCATTAAAGGATTGACATATTCTACCGGATCAAGGATTTTGTCCTGGGCATTTGCAACGGCACAAAATTGTGTTACTGCGAAAAAAATTAAATGCTTTATTTTCATAAGTATTGGCTTTATGCTTTAAGCTCTAGGCTGTAAGCTATTCTAAAATCTGAACTCTTAAATTTAAAATTAAAGAGGCCTGTCTTCTTTTTTTACTCCAAAAGTTGTTGATGGCTTGCTTCCCATATACAATTTCAATTCACCGCCTTTTACAATCATATCGTGGGTAATATATGATTTTGTATACGGTTTTCCGTTGTATTCTGCTTTTTGGATGTACATATTTGTCGCGTTGTTATCAACTGCTTTTACTGTAAATGAAATTCCTTTTTTATGATGAATTACGGCTTCGTTTACCAATGGGCTTCCAAAAACATAAATCCCGTTTGCAGGATTAACCGAATAAAATCCCATTGAAGATAAAACATACCAGGCAGACATTTGTCCTAAATCTTCATTACCACATAATCCATCTGGTTTTGTCGAATAGAATTTATCATCAATTTCTCTGATTAATTTGGCAGTTTTCCATGGTTCTCCTGCGTAAGCATACAAATACGGAATGTGGTGATTTGGCTCGTTTCCTTGTGCATATTGACCAATTAAGCCACTGATATCTGGTGAAACTTCTTCTCCTTCTACTTTATCTGTAATTAGAAAAAGGGAATCTAACTTGGTTAAAAATTTACTTTCACTTCCAAATAAATCAATTAAACCATAAGGATCCTGAGGAACCAACCAGGTGTATTGCCACGCATTCCCTTCCACATAATCGTCTTTACGATGCGCTGATGAAAGCGGATTAAATGGTGTTCTCCAATTTCCGTTGGTTAATTTACCACGCATAAAAGTGGTTTCCTTATCAAAATAGAGTTTATATAGATTGGCTCTTTTTGTGAAATAGGTATAATCTTCGGTTTTATTTAAAGATTTTGCCATTTGCGCCACACAGTAATCATCGATAGCATATTCTAAAGCATTCCCAACCGTTTCCAACATTTTATCAGCCGGAATATATTCTAATTTTTGCACGTAATCCATTCCGTCACGCGTTTGCATTGCTGTCTTTTTGATGGCTTCGTAGGCCAATGCCACATCATAATCTCTGTATCCTTTTAAATAGGCATCAACAATAACAGCGATCGAGTGATTTCCGTTCATGGTATTGGTTTCATTCCCCATTAAATGCCAAACCGGTAATCTTCCCTGCTGTTGGTAAATAGCTAAAAATGACTTTACAATGTCATTAATTTTATCCGGCTGTGTGATCGTGTATAAGGGATGCAAGCCTCTGTAAGTATCCCAAAGTGAAAAAGTAGTGTAGTTGGTGAAGTTTGCTTTTTCATATACTTTTTTATCCGTTCCCCTGTAATCTCCGTTGGCGTCATTAAAAATAGAAGGTGCAAAAGCGGTATGATACAATGAAGTATAAAAAACTTTCATTGTTTTATCATCGGCTTTAATCTGGATTTTACTTAATTCTTTATTCCATTCAGATGTTGCTGCTTTAACTGTTTTGTCAAAATCCCAATTCGGAATTTCGGCTTTTATATTCGCGGAAGCGTTCTCATAACTAACCGGTGAAATTCCGACTTTTACTAAAACCTGTTTGTTTTTTAAAGAAGCAAAATCCAAAACGGCTTTCATTTTTAAGCCCTCACCTTCAGTACCTGAAACCGCTGTTTTGTCATCATATAATGCTAAATTTGAAATTGGTTCAGAAAATTCAATAGCAAAATAAACACGCTGATCTGTAGCCCATCCTTCAGAAAAACGATATCCTACAAGGGTTGTTTCGTTTATTTTTTTGATAAATGTTTTTACTGGTTTATCCCAGCCCACACCGTCTGCTAAGTCCAACAAAACATGAGAATCTGTAGCAGAATTGAAAGTATATTTATGAAAACCAACTCTTTCACTGGTTGTTAACTCGGCCTTAATTTTATATTTATCCAATAAAACACTGTAGTAACCTGGCTTGCTTACTTCGTTTTCATGCGAAAAATAAGAGCCATAACCGTTTACCATATCTTCTTTTGTACCTTTAAAAAGAGGTACTTTTCCAGAAACCGGAAGCAATAATATATCATTTAAATCTCCAATTCCGGTACCACTCAAATGCGTATGCGTAAATCCTAAAATGGTATTACTGGCATAGTTGTATCCGCTGCACCAATCCCAGCCTTCAAAAATATTTATTGGCCCTAACTGAACGGCCCCAAAAGGAACATTCGCCCCCACAAAAACGTGGCCATGTCCCGCCGATCCAATAAACGGATTTACATATTGGGTATAATCTGAATGAGTTGCTTTTGTCTTTTTTTGCTGAGAAATTGAATGATTAGCAAAAGATAAGCTTAAAGCAAAAATTACATTAAAAATTATTTTTTTATTTTTTGTAAACATGTTTTTTATTTTTTTATATGACTTGTCTAATGTAACGTTGATGAAACGGATTTATACAAAATCCTTTCCCCCTTTGAACCTCTGAGCCTGTGAACCTGCTTTTTTATAGTAGCCTTAAATCCCGATTTTTCTTAAATAAAAATAGTATCATTTCTGTAAATTCTTTTGAAAATAATGACTTCTTTTTCAGCAAAGTGATTCTATCTTATGCGAAAAAAAAGATTTACATCTGACAGAACGTAGTCCTGATAAACTCCTCTAATGTAATTAAAAATCCCGATTGAAATTAAAAATAAGCCGGGTGGTACAGGTATCCCTACCCGGCTTAATTCAACTAACTAACCAAACCTTAAACTATTGTTTGTCCCACCAAATTCTGGTTGTCATTAAGTCCAGCCCCTGTCGTGCCACTGCTTCCTTATAATTAGTTGCATTGGTAATCAACTCTGACTGATCATAAATTAATCTTCTTGGAATTGTTCCTTTAGTTTCGCCTGTTGGATCATTAACAGGAACTAAAACCGGATATCCTGTTCTTCTGTATTCTGAAAAAGCTTCAAAGCCATTAAATAGTAAAACAATCCATTTTTGAGTTATAATCTGCTCTATTTTTTCTGCTTCGCTTCCGGCAGTTTTAAAAGGATGAGCTGTGATGTAGGCATTGTATTCAGCTGTTGAAACCGCTGGTACTTTATCTCCAAAAATGGTCAGCACGTCCATCGCCGCTTTTACTCCGTCTTCGTAATATTTTTGAGCTGTTCCTCCAACATTCCAGCCTTTTACAGCTGCTTCTGCCAATAAAAATTCAACCTCAGCATACGACATGATTAAAGTAGGCGCATCTAAACGCAATACGGTAGAAGTATTAGGATCTGAAAATTTCTTTTTGTCTCCGCCCGGAAATTCTTTTGCGTCATTTGCAAGACCTTGTTGGTTTTCCGGTGTATTATCACCTGTTGCTTCTAATTTGGCATAAATTCTTAAACGCGGATCATTATTGTTTTGCAATAAATCGATAAATGTTTTGCTGAATTTAGTATTAGCATCACCTCCATTCAGGTCATTCCTAACCCATGAAGAAGTAATCGGATTTGTTTTTACTCCTTGCGGACCTGCATCATGTTTTAAAACAAGGCTGTCATCATTTGATGTGAATACACCTTTAGCAAAAGCTTTTTCAACATATTGTTTTGCTTTTGTCGGATTTACTTTAGACAAACGCATCGCCACTCTTAACATTAACGAATTGGCTAGTTTTTTCCATTTCGCAACATTACTTTGATAATATAAATCGGCATTGCCAACAAATGCTTTATTAGCATCCAAAGCATCTCCGGCTTCATCTAATTCTTTCAAAAGGTCATTGTAAATCGCTTCTTGTGTGTCATATTTTGGAGCGAAAACATTTCCGTTATATCCTTTTCCTGCTTCGAAATATGGAATTTCACCATAAGTATCAGTCAGTTTTTGGAATAAGAAAACCTTCATGATTCGACAAGCCTGAATCATGTTACTATTTTCCGGATTATTTTCTATAACCGACAACAGTTGAAAAATCTGGTTCAGTCCTTTACCATATGATTCACCAAAAAGTGCTCCTGAGTATTCAGAAGAGTACGTATATTTTGAACCCGCACCGCCTAATGAAGCAAAATGCTGTACGATTTGTGCTGCATATATATTATTTCCTCTTGTATTAGAAAAATCTTGTCCATCAACATAAATCTCAGCAAGGGTAAACATTGATTTTACTGCAGGATCAGTCAAAGCATTTGGATTCTTATTCATTTCTTCGAATCCCTTATCACATGAAGCTAATGCCAACGCAGTAACGATTGTGATACCAAATATTTTTATAAATCTATTTTTCATTTTTTTTGTAATTTAGAATTTGACATTTAAGCTAAAACCAAAATTTCTCGTCAAAGGCATAGAAGCTCTTTCAAGTCCCTGCGCGTTGCTATTCGAATAGTTTGACTCTGGATCAATATTAGGGACTTTGTCATAAATCGTCCATAAATTATGAGCTGAAAATGCCAGGCTTACTGACTGAAATGGCGTTTTTGATATATATGCTTTTGGAAAGTTATAACTAAAAGAAACCGCTCTTAATTTTACAAAATCTGCATCGTATACAAAGTTTGAAGTTACATCACTGTAGCTTCTCCAGTAATCATATGCAGAAACTGTTGTATTAACTGCATTTCCGCTTATATCTTTTCCTGATACTGCAATTCCTTCTTCACGTCCCGGGAGTGTAATTTCTGACAATCCGTAACGGGTTCCTAACTGGTTTGTTGCAGAATAGATTTCACCGCCAAATTTAGCATCCACAAAAATGGAAAGTGTAAAGTTTTTATAGGAGAAATCATTTGAAAGTCCCATTGACGTTGGTGCAACACCCTGTCCGGCGATAATTAAATCACCTCTCATGAATTTACCGTTTGTATCGATTACAATATTACCGCTGGCATCTCTTAAGTAATCGTAAGCTTTGATAACTCCAAAAGGCTGTCCTTTTTCTAATACTACAGATGCTCTCGAATCTCTGTTACCTTCTAATGATTTAGTTGTAATTTTATCAGAAAGATTAAGCACTTCACTATCATTGTAAGCAAAATTATAACCAACGCTCCAGGCAAAATTTGGTGTTTTTATTGCTTTTACATTGATGGCAAATTCAACCCCTTTGTTTAGAATTTCTCCCACGTTGATTTTAGTCGTTCTATAACCGGAAGCTTGAGAAATATCAGCATCCGTAATATCGTTTGTTGTTTTTTTGCTGTAGAAAGTCAAATCTGTACTAACTCTGTTATTGAAGAATGTATTTTCAAAACCAAATTCGATTGTACTAACATTATACGGTTTTAAGGTTTTGTTTGGAACTGTTTCTCCATTAACACCTAAAATTGGCTGTCCCTGAGAATCCGTCTGACCATCTGGTGCAGTGTAAGTCAATGCTAAAGCATAGGCATCTGGTAAAGCCCCTCCTACATTTCCCCAACCAGCTCTCAATTTACCATAAGACATCCATTCCGGTAAATCAATTACTTCAGAATAAATGAAACTTGTACTTACAGATGGATAAAAAGTACTGTTGTTTGATGGGTCTAAAGTAGAAAACCAATCTTCACGACCTGTTAAACTTACATAAAGAAAATCTTTATATCCTAAATCGGCTGAGTAAAAAAGAGAGTTTACTTCACTTTCAGAAAATAATTTTTCGGTTTTGTCCGGTTGTGTATTGGCGTAAAAATATTTAAATGGAACGATGAAATTATTTCCTCTCATTTTAATACCGCTATATCTGTTATGCTGACGATTTGCACCGATAAAAGCATCTAGTGAAAGATTCTTAGCAATATCCCCTTTATAACCTAAATAACCTGAAGCGTTATATTCTGAACGGCCTTCTACTCTGTTTTCAAATGATCCGCCTGGGTTGTAGTTGATTCCGGTAGGTTCAATTTCTGTAAATTCATAATTAATATCATCGATACCAATTACACCTTTTGCATAAATTTTCTCCGTAATATTATAATTAACTTTTGCCGAACCAATAAAACGTTTTCTAAGATCATCATTTAAAGGCTCCTGAGTTGCAAAGTACGGGTTGGTCTGATAGGTATTTGATCCGAAATAATCTGCCTCACCTCCGTTTTCATCATATGCATTTTTAATCCATCTAATGTCAGTACCTGGTGTCATGAAAGTAGTTGGAAAAGAAGCATTTCTTGGAGAATCATTCAAATAAGGTCTGTTATGACTTTTTTCTGTAATATACTGAGCATTAGTCTCGATGCTTATTTTTTTGTTTGGAGCAGAGTTCAAACTCAAAGAGACGTTATTTCTTCCAAAATTTGTTTCGGGCATAATAGATTCATCTTTAGTGTTTCCAAAAGACAATCTGAAATTGGTTGTTTCATTCCCTCCTGAAATAGCAAGAGTATTGCTAAAAGAATATCCAGTTCGATAGAAATTCTCTACATTATTTTTTCCGTAAGCCTGATAAGGTTTAGTAGTTCCGTCAATGGCAAGAGAAGGCGTACCATCATATTTATCTCCCCAGGCAAAATAGTACGAATCCCTAAGTTCCTGCAAGTTGCTAAATCTTGTAGCAACACCATTTACAGGTGCTCCTGCTCCGTATTGATCCTGCCAGCGCAAAAGACTTACAGGCGTATTGAAAGTTGAATTTGTATTAAAATCAACTCCAATTCCTGTTCCGTTTTTACCTTTTTTAGTCGTAATCAAAATAACACCATTTGACCCTCTGTACCCGTAAAGAGCAGAAGCGGCACTACCTTTTAATACTGACATCGAAGCAATATCATCCGGATTAAAGGAGGACATACCATCTCCCTTATCAGCACCACCCCACATATTCGCATTTCCCTGCTGGCTATTGTCGATCGGAATACCGTCTACCACGTACAATGGCTGGTTAAGTCCGGAAGCCGAAGTTGCGCCACGAATTACAACACGACTTGAACCAGAAGGTCCTGTTACCGGTGCCGAAACGTTCACACCTGCAATTTTTCCCTGAAGGGCATTACCTAAATTAATTTCTTTGTTTTTTGTCAGGTCTTCTCCTTTCAGTTCTCCCACTGCATAACCTAAACTTTTCTTTTGTTTTTTAACTCCAAATGAAGTTACTACAACATCTTTTAACTCCTGTACATCTTCCTTTAATACTACTGAAATTTTGCTTTCATTCTGTTGAAGTACTACTGTTTTTGATACAAAACCAATAGAGCTTATATTTAATGTCACGGCTCCTTCCGGGACATTCATTTTAAATCGGCCTTCTGCGTCTGTGGTTGCGCCGAAAGGTTTTCCTTGTACTTCAATGTTTGCACCAATAATTCCTAAATTTCCGGCATCAGCTACTATACCCGTTATCAGTCGGTTTTGTGCTGCGGCTCCAAAGCTGCAAGACAAGACCAAAGCTAATATTGCTAATATTCGTTTCATAAAGTTTGTTTTTTTTTTTTGATTTTTGTTTGATAAATGTGATTGTTTAATAATTAGTAATAATTCGAACTTAATTTAATATGGTATTTAAGGCCTCTCTTTCCTTTAAATACTATGGTTTGCAAAAAGTTAGCTTTGTCAAATTACTAAATCGTTATAGTAAACAGATTAAAAAAAATACTTTTATTTCACTTCTTATTCTGCTTTTCACTAAAACGATTTAGCAAATGGTTAAAAAAAAAGCAAAATGCTTTTTGTCTTTTATTTTTGATACTATTGATATTATCATACTGATTCTCTAATAATTAAGTTACCTTTTTTCAATCGCTTTTCAACCTCAAAAACTTCCATATCCGTCATCTGGCTCATTAATAACTGAATGGCATTAACCGCAATATCTTCAATTGGTTGTGCAATCACGCTGATTGTAGGCGTATGTAATTTAAAACTATCATGATCATCAAAACTAATGACCGCTATATCTTCCGGAATTCTGATTCCCATCCCTCTAAAGGCCTGAAGACCTGCTAATCCCATATAATTTGCTAAAAACAGAACAGCGTCTATCTTAGGGTTTTTATTGAAAAAATTCACAATTTCTTCAATTCTTGTTTCTTCGTTACTGTGATAATTTACATGAAGAACAAGCGATTCATTATACCTACCAACTTCTTTTAAGGCGTCTCTGTAACCGTCTTCCCTTAACGTCATCTGAATCATTTCAGAAGTAATATTAACTACGGCAATATTTTTACAACCTTTCTCAATCAGAAATTTTGTAGCCGAATGAGATGCTTCATAATTATCCATTACAACATGACTTACTTGTTGCCCCGGAAAATATCTATCGACTAATACGACTGGTTTCTTCAATTTTAAAAGAAGTTCAATTTTGTCTTCCAATTTTCGTGTTGGAGTGATTATAAAACCATCTACATTAGCCTGCAAAAGGCTATGTATCAATTCTTCAGAACGTTCATCATCATCACCTGTACTACAGTAAAAAACTCTGTAGTCTATATTTTTAGCCTCATCTTCAATAACTCTTGCTAAATCAGCAAAAAACTGATTTGAAATATCCTCAACAATCAGTCCAATAGATCTTGTTTTTCCAGTTCGCAAACTCGTTGCAATCATACTAGGCCTGTAGTTAAGCTTATCCGCTACATCCTGAACCTTTTTAATTACAGGAGCACTAATTCCCATTTTCTCTCCCTTACCATTAATGACAAAAGACACAGTAGATATTGATACTTCAGCTTGTAAGGCAATATCCTTTATAGTAATCTTTTTCATTGAGAGAATTAGTTTGTTACAGCTGTTAAAATATATACAAATATATACTAAAATAGAATTACTAAAACGATTTTGTAAATATTTTTAAAACAAATCGTTTTTTTAGAGTTAATATAAAGCACTATTCTCAGCTTTTTTTACGCTTTCATGTTAAATTATGGTATGTTTTACCTTAAACCAGCATTTTAAGAAATAGACGCTTAATTTTAATCCCGGAATTCAGAGAAAACATTTATCCTGAAATTCAAAATAAATGATATATTAGCTAAAGAATTCATGACCCTTAAGTTACTTATATAAAAACCTTTATGACCAAAAAAACTATAATTCTAATTGCGTTTATTATACTAAAATTTGCTTTGCAATACATCCTGATAAGCCCGAAATATGACCTGCAGCGAGATGAATATCTGCATCTCGATCAGGCACATCATTTGGCCTGGGGTTTTTTATCTGTTCCGCCGGTTACTTCCTGGTTTTCTTATCTTATATTCTTGCTCGGGAATTCTGTTTTCTGGGTTAAATTCTTTCCTGCACTCTTTGGTGTATTGACTTTACTAATGGTCTGGAAAACGATCGAAATGCTTAAAGGCAATTTATACGCTTTAATTCTGGGTGCCACCTGTATTTTGTTTTCTTGTTTATTGCGACTCAATACCTTATACCAGCCAAACTCCTTAGATGTTTTATGTTGGACCGCTTTTTATTATGTTCTTATTCAGTATATAACCACAGAAGAAAAAAAATGGTTTTATATAGGAGCAGTTGTATTTGCTTTTGGCTTTCTAAACAAATACAATATTCTCTTTCTGCTTATCGGACTCTTGCCTGCTCTTTTACTTTCTAATCAGAGAAAAATTTTAGCAGAGAAAAAGCTCTACTTCGCTTTGATTTTAGGATTACTATTGATTCTTCCAAATTTAATATGGCAATACAACAATCAATTTCCAATTGTGCATCATATGAAAGAACTGGCCGAAACCCAACTCGTTAATGTTGATCGTATTGATTTCTTAAAAGAACAATTGTTATTTTTTATTGGTTCCTTTCTCGTTATACTTTCAGCATTATACGCTTTACTGTTTTACAAACCGTTTGCAAAGTACAAACTCTTTTTTGCGTGTATAATTTTCACACTGCTTGTCTTTATTTATTTTAAGGCAAAAGCGTATTATGCCATTGGACTTTACCCTGTTTACATTGCTTTTGGTGCTGTTTTTCTTTCGAATGTTTTAAATACAGGATGGAAAAGATATTTACAACCCGTTTTCATTCTGATTCCGCTCTTATTATTTATTCCGATGTACAATTTGGCTTTCCCAAATAAAAGTCCTGAATATATAGCGCAGCATCCTGATAAATACAAAGATCTGGGAATGCTTCGTTGGGAAGACGGAAAAGAGCATACTTTGCCTCAGGATTTTGCTGATATGTTAGGATGGAAAGAATTAGCCCGCAAAACAGATTCTGTTTATGCTTCTCTTCTAAATCCGGAGAAAACATTGGTACTTTGTGATAATTACGGACAAGCCGGAGCAATCAATTATTACTCTAAAAAAGGAATCAAAGCTGTTTCTTTTAATGCCGATTATGTAAATTGGTTTAATCTTGATGTCAAATACAAAAATGTGATCAGAGTTATAGAATACGAAGAAGCTGAAGCGGAATTTAAGGAAACCAGTCAACATTTTCAATCTTCAGCCTATGCGGGTCAAATAACCAATAAATATGCAAGAGAATACAAGACCTCTATTTTCACTTTTATAAATGCCAAGGTCGATATTAATAAAATACTAGAACAAGAAATTAAAGAAGTAACAGATTATAGCAAGTAAATGGTTGATTTTAGCACTATCGAATATTTGAAAAACGGAAATCAAAAACAGATTCTGGCTTATGAGATCTTAACCCAAAATAATATTTTAGATAATATTGCTGAATTTGATCCTGTTTTAGTCGGAACTATTCCGATAAATATTGACATTGAAAATAGTGATCTTGATATTATTTGCTACTGGAAAAACAAAACTGATTTCAAAACCAAAATTCAAGCTGTTTTTGGAAATGAAAAAGAATTCAAAATTCGGGAAACACAAATTGATGATCAGGAAACGGTTATTGCCAATTTTAGAATTGATCCTTTTGAAATCGAAATCTTCGGACAAAACATTCCGACGAAAAATCAAAATGGCTATAAACATATGCTTATTGAAAACCAGATTCTGGCATCAAAAGGTGAAAACTTTAGACTAGAAATCATCAAACTAAAACAAAAAGGTTACAAAACCGAACCTGCATTTGGTCTTTTATTGGGTTTAAAAAACGATCCTTACCTGGAATTACTGAATTATAAAATTGATTCTTATACGTAAATCGTTTTCCAACACATTCCAAACAACTGTATATTAAGCATTTATTAAGTTTTTGAAACTCTAAAAAAAATATTTCGGTAATTTCTTGCCATAACCGTATTTACTGCTTATCTTTGCACCCGAAACATCGCGGGATAGAGCAGTAGGCAGCTCGTCGGGCTCATAACCCGAAGGTCACAGGTTCGAGTCCTGTTCCCGCTACAGAGAATAACCCATCAAAATTTTGATGGGTTTTTTGTTTTTTATTACCTCTCTCAATACCTGTAAACGTTGAGACTAAGCCAAAAATAGAGTTTACTCTTCCAGTTAGATATTCCCTGTTTTCAGCCCTAATTGACAATCCTTCTGGAAATACTAAATTCTGGATTCTTATTTTACTGTCAATATCTCCATCTCTCCAGTATTTATTGATATTTGTAACCTTTTCGATCACTTTATCAATATGTCTGCTGTGGTTAGATATTATTTTTTTATTTGAGGCAATCTGAAGATCAACCTCTTTTAATTCCATATCAAACTGAAATGAGTATCTATTGTATTTTTCATCCCCAAAATTCGGATTGTCAAAATAGCGTTTATCCAAATTTTCGATTTTCAATTCTAAATCTTTTTTCCTAGCAAGCAGACCTTTCATCTCTTCCCTGCCTTCATTTTCCACAATCTCAAAAAGTTTATTCAGCTGAAATTTAAAAGGTTCTACAAATTGAGCACTTAATGTATATTTTGATAACAGTTTTTCAAAAGAATCATTCAATCCTTCCGTTTTTGAATGTGAGGTGGTCAATGCATTAAAACTGGCATTTCTGCATCTCTGGCATTTATAGTAATGCGCATTCTTTTTCCTTACTACATAACTTGTGAGAAGGCTTCCGCATTCGCATCTTAAAAACCCTGTCAGAGGTCTGAACTCATTGATCTTGCTTTTAGAGTATTCTTTTACTGGCACTTTGCTTTCGGAAAGCATTCTGTCAACTTTCAGGAAATCCTCCTCACTCACTAAACCTGTCCAGTTTCCTTTCACTGGCTCTTCAAGCAGTGCATTGACCGATATTCCGCAGTAAAATGGATTTCTCCACATAGAGCCTAGTGATTGTTTTGTAATATTTAAATTAAGCTTTTCTAGTTTCTCTCTTATTACAAAATCTCTCTCTCCTGCAAGCTTCCATTTCCAAGCCTTTTTTAAAATCTCTCCCTCCAGATTGATGGTGATAGACTGCTTTTCCTGCATTAAGGAATAATCTCCAACCTTCTTTCCCCTCATCGTGTAACCTCTGGGGGCTTTGCCAAGCCAGTTTCCTGATCTGAGTAGTGCTTTCATGCCAGGAATTGTTTTTTCAAGCCTGTCCATGTTTTCTCTTCTGGCATCTAAAAGCTTGCTGTAAATATCAAGTTTACTGTATTCATCATTAGTGCAGAGACCTGAAGAAGTTTCAATTAAATGCACGCCTAATTTATCCACTAGTTCATGAACAATACTAATAGCGTTGCCACCAGTTCTGGAAAACCTGCTGATAAATTTGATAGCAATTGCAAAAGGTTTCTGTTTTGCACTTTTAACCTCTTCTAACAATCTTGTAAACTCTTTTCTGGTAAAATCTCCCGATGCACTTTCATAAGTGCCTCCTAGTATATTTTTGAGTGTATATCCATTTTTAGAAGCAAATTGTATTATTTCTATACGCTGTTCTTCAAGGCTGTTGTTTACCAGCTGTAATTTGGAACTTACTCTAGTATAACCCCAGATTTCTTTTACCTCAGCTCTTTGGGCTAATTTCTCTTTTTGAAATTTTTTAAAACTTTCAATTCCCATAATTTTACGTTTTAAAATTATAAACTATCATCGCTAATTGAAATAAGCTTTCAATTATTTCATTTCCATCTGATTCTGAAATTTCTTCAAAACCTCTGCATCTTCTTAATTCTTCAATTGTTAATTTTCCTTCATCCGTTGTGGGCTTTTTTTCTGCATCACAAACAATCCTTTCACTTTCATCAAACCTAACCCCCTGTTTTTCAATTTGTAAATTTACAAAAGTTTTTCCTCGGGTGATTCTTCTCTTCGCATCTGTTGCTTCGTTTTTCATTATAAAATTCCTCTTCATTAAAAAAAGACCATCACTGGTCTTTTTTGTTCAACTTTCATCCACTGTTATAAAATTAAATAATTCATATGTAAATATCCAGTTCAAAATTTGAACTGGATAATGTAAAGATATGAGTTAATCTTCTGGCTTTGATAAGTAAAATATACCTGTGAAAGCCCCAGAACGTTCTTTTAAATTCAAACAAAGATAAAACTCTCTCGTCTTATTGTCATGGACATAATATGTACATGAAACATTTTTTGCTATTTAGAATTAACTATAGTTTCATCTTTCTGGTAGTGGTATAAATCACTAATTTCGTTTATAAGTTCAAATTCATCAATCGGAAATAACTGAAGTGCAACTCCCAGTATTAGCCCTACATCAATATTCTGGTTTTGAATTGTTGGAGGAACTTCTGCGCTGTCCTGATCTACTGCAATAATGCACAGTTTCATCAGGTTTGTGATAATAGAAGCAAGTTCGTAATAATCGTAAACTCTTATCTCTGCGATATACATTCCCTGTTTATCATCAGCTGGTTTCAAAGCAGTAAGCAGTCTTTGGCTTAATCCTTTGATTTCTTCAATTTTTTTAATTTCATGAGTTTTCATGATTTTTAAATATTTCTTTAACTTTTTCTATCTTCTCTCCAAATATTATCTGAACTTCTTTCCTCATCCATTCAAGTTTCTCATGTGCATAATTAACCGTCTCAGCATCAAAACACTCAGTTTTTTCGCCCCATTGCACTTCGTTACAAGCACACTCAATTTTTTCTAAAACTCTCTTTTCTTTTTCATTATTTAAATCAAATGTATTTCCGATACAGCTGTTAAATTCAACGATATATTTCTGTTGGTAAGCTATGCTTTCATGAGGAGTCCATTCTCCTTTCACAAGCCACGAAGCATTTATAAATAAATACCTAAACTGCTGTTGAAGGACATATAGAGACATTAAATGGTTGGCATTTCTATCATGGTGCTTAAAATCTCTGCCAATTGTACTTGATTCTGATGCCCACCTTATGTACCTTCTGCGTGTCTGTTTTAAAAGCCGTTTCATTTTTATATTTCTGATATCTAGAACTGCCTTCTGTCCAGATTTTTTATATATGAGTTCCGTTTCCTTGCAGTGAAAAATAAAAAACAAGTTTCCTCTTTTTAATTCATCCTTGATGAAGTCCCTGTCAAAAAAACAGAATATAAACTCATTATGATTCTGGATTAATTTCCATAAATGGTCATAAACATCGTCATAGTAATGCATGCTTTCTCTACTTATCACAACTGTCATGATCCCAATTTTTGATTCGACATCTGATTCAGAGAAATAGATACAGTCAGCTTCGACAAACTCCAAAACAAGTTTAGCCATTTTCTTTAAAGCTCGATACTTTGGGTGCTCTTTCTGGGTTAGAATATTGCAATACATAACATTTGTTTTAAGATTCAACAACAGTGAGATTTTCCCGTTCCAATTCATTTTTTACCGAAGACATGCAGAATCGTGCAAAGTCATTGTAACGTTCCTGTAAAAGATTCATGTCTTCTTCTGAAAAAGTATCTTCCCCGCTATAACGGAGCGAAGGATGTGACCTGCTTAAAAGCGTAAAGAGATTTCTGTCCTGCTCAGTGACGCGGGGAAAAAAAGTACTAACTTCTGAATTAAAATAAGAGCATAATTCAAGCAAGTAAGAAAGAGAAAAATGATTCGGTGAATACCCCGTAAAAAAGCGTAACATCCCAAGACATATTTGCTCGATCATTGTATGTAGCATTAACGCTTTCAAAGGTGCATAACATGCCCACTCATAGTCTTCCTGCCAGCTTTCCATATTGTTTACAATAATATTTCTATATGACAGATAATCCTTTGCAGACGATAAACTGCGCAGTGGAAGACTTTTGGCTTGCAGTACAGCTGCATCTTTTTTAAATAATGCAGTACCGTTTAAAATAATATTTGTAAAGAAATATTTCTGATCTCCGGTTGCTGTTTGAAACTCTGAAAGAGTGTGGATTAAAAGTGTTGCACTACATTTTTCTTTGGTTCTGCTTTTGATAATGCCCGCCAGATCATGAACTGCGTTTGTTTTATTCTCACTCACAAATATTAAGAGGTAATAATGCATTAAAGATGTCTGTGTTTTAACAAAACAGTATAGTGCTTCGGTTTTAATATACGACGTAACGGCATTAATGACAATCTTTTCGTAATCATAAATTTGTGTTTCAGAGCGTTCTTCAACGCTTTTTACCTCAGAAAAGGAATCCGCTTTCTCCTCACAGTATGAAAGCTGTTCCTGAAAGATTGATTTAGCCTCTTTTAAAACAAGGTGCAGTTTCTTCTGTGCTTCTTTTACTTTGTCTTTTTTAATCTTTACACCGCCTGAAAAAGGAAAGTTAATCCTTGCTTCATCCATAAGATTAATTATCTCTCTATCATTCTTATTTTCAGCGTCGAAAATTTTAGTCAGGACCGGTGCGAAATCTTTAATAATACTTAGGTGGCGCAAAATATAATAATCTGAATGCAGTTTCCCCATCACCAGTTCTCCTATAAAACCAAAAAGGAGATTTATAGCTTGATGAATTGTATATAGCGCAAGCGGATGATTATTTGTGCCTTCATAATGTTGGGATCCTCTCCTGAGAGATTCAGCTTTCGAAGAATGCTGATTGCATTTTTTTACTGCTTTTTTTAGAAGTACTGAAACAGGGGGAATATCTTTTTTAGTTTTAAAATTAAAATCTTCATTTTTAAAAAGAGTAATGCTTGATAAATACCACTTTAAATAATACAGACTTCCATTTTTCAACCGATGTATTATGTCTCCAATATTTATAATAATATATGGCACTGGCGGATATTTATTCAAAACCTTATCTGCCCAGATGTACATCTCCGATGCAATCTGATCTGTTTCTTCTCGTAAAATTATAGTCAATATTTGACCATTAATTCCAGCTGTCTGCGCCTCATGAAGGGTAACTGCCGTAATATCCATGAATGATTGGAGTTCTCTTACCGCATTCTCCAATTCTTTCTGTTTCTGAATTTGAACTACACTCATAATTTTAAATTTTTAATTGATACTTGTCTGAAAAATTGTATTTTTGTTTAATACACAGCAAGTAAGCAATTGATTGTACCGTACCGAACTAATGGTGATTGTACATCACAAGTATGCGGTTGTGATTTACCAAGACAGAAAAATTTAAAGAATTTTAAATATCTTTGAACTATGAATACAGCAACAAAACCAAAGCATATTGGAAGAAATATAAGCCGAATCAGAGAGCTTAGAGGAATGAAGCAGGAAGCACTTGCTATCGCTATTGGTGTTAGTCAGCAGTCGATCTCTAATATTGAAGCAAGTGAAACAATTGATGAGGAAAGATTATCAGCAATTGCAAAAATTCTTGGAGTGACCCCTAGCGCGATTACTAATTTTTCAGAAGAATCAGTGATTAATTATTTCAACAACTTTTACGACAACAGCTCAAGCCAAGGAAATAGTTTTAATCAAGGAATGTTTGCAACTTTTAATCCATTGGACAAGCTCATTGAAGCTTACGAAGAAAATAAAAAATTATACGAACGCTTAGTGCAAGCTGAGAAAGATAAAGTTGAATATTTGGAAAATTTACTAAAAGCTAAATAAGCTTTATAAAAGATATATTAATTCAAACAATAAAAGAGACTACCAGTCTCTTTTATTGTTTTATTATTTAAACTGAAAACTACCATTGTGTTTTGTGATTCTTACTAATATTACAATGCTTGTCAGAAGTGGTTATTTAACAATTTCTATTTCATCTTCGCTAAACCATTCTAACTCTAATAAATTAGTCATTAATTGCTCTGCTTTATCAGTATATGCAACAATAGCTAAACTGTCTTTCGCCCTACTACACGCCACATAAAAAAGTCGTGATGTACGATCTATTCCAGTTTCAATACCTCCTGCAATATTCTCATTGTCACCTTTTGTTAGTTCCTTTATACCAAACAGCTTGTCATAGCTGAACATAAATCCTTTAGATTCTTCGTCATCAATAATTACCAAGACTCTTTCAAACTCTAATCCTTTAACTCCCTGATGAGTTCCGAAATTTGAACTGCCAGTTACATAATCATTGTATCTGATTATTTCATCAAAATTGGCATTTAATGCTACATCCCAAGCTAATAATACTTTGCCATCATCCTCATCTTCTTCATTATCTTCCTCTTCACCTAAACTTTTTGTCCTGTCGATAGATATACTTAAATCACTTGGAATAGTAAATATTTCTGATTCCCTAACCTCCAATAGTATATCCATTAAAGTTGGTTGCTTATGATTTTCCCACAAATACAATAACTTGTCAACACTTGTTTTAGCTTTATTTAAGACAGCTTTTTTGTCCACTGCATCAATAATATACCTTTTGTCAAATATGGGGGAATCTCGTTTTACAATGTTGGATATTTCGAATCTATTATTTGCTTTATTAGCATTATATAATTGTAGTATTGTTTTAATAAAGAAATTGACAGAAGATAAATTACCTTGTAGTAAACCTTGTTTTAGTTTATCAACTTGGTATAAAGGATTAAAAAAATTTCCGAACCCCATTCTATTCGCTGCCATGTGATGCTCTAGAGTTAAAGTTTTAATAGAACTGTCATCATTCCATTTTTCATCTTCAGCAAATTCAATCATACTTTCTTTTATCTTTTTTTCTACTGTCATTTTTTCTAATCCTCTTTGGACAATAAAAAATCTGACAGTTCCACCTGACTTTTCAACCCGAGCCAACTGTTGCTGACCATCAATTTCCTTTCTAATTTTATTGTTTAGTTCAATAATTCTAGATTTTGATCGATGATTCATTTGTTTGGCTGGTTTCAACCAATCTTCAGGTAGCTCTTCTCCAAGTTTTTCTTTACCATCACTATAAATACGTTGCATAGTATCACCAAATAACCCTAGTGAAAAAGATTCTTTATATTCAGATTGAATTTTGAAAAGAGCTTCAATTAAATCTTTTTTAGTGTCTTGACTTTCGTCGATTAAAACAATTGGATATTTGTTTATTAAAACTTGCTTAAATAAATCCTTCTCAACTAAAAAATAGCAAGCTATTGATATGACTTCAGAGTGATTTAATGATGCTTTGGTATAATTATCTCCATTGGGATTATATACAAACTTATTTATCGTTGGCAGCGCAAGCAATCTTTTTTTCTTAGATTCTAGTTTTTTCCTGTTAGATATCGCAGTTTTATTATTAGGATCTCTAGCTCTTGACAACTTGTCTTCAAGATCAACAATAGATTCATTCGCATCTTTTTCAATCCATTTTTTTATATCTGCAGTAAAGTTTTTAATTAGTTCCCAGCAAAAACTATGAATCGTACTTACTTCAAAAATTGAATCATAAGATAACCTATGATTAATTTCATCAGCAGCAGCGTTAGTGTAAGTTATTATCGCAATTTTTCGATTCCTAAACTTATATTCATGTCCAAAAGTTTTCTTGAATTTAGTCAAAACGTTAACTAACGTACTTGTTTTGCCAGAACCTGCACCTGCAAAAAGGAAGAAACTCTTTAGGGATATTGGTTTTAAACAATTAAAAATATCCTCATCAATTTGTTTATCAATGTCATTATTTTCAGCTATCATGTTGTTGGAATTTCAGATTCAACAATATTTTTTATCGGTTTTAAAACGTATTCTAACCAATCTAAACCTTCCTTAATGTAAGTTGGAACTTTTAATTCTTCTGGCACTTCGAAATACAAAACATCGAGTGCAAATTCCGCTTTTTTTACGCCTTCACTATTTATAGCTTGATAAGCTTTTTCAGCAACAATATTTACATCATCTTCATTAACGGCTTTAACCATTTTTTTCAACAAGCCTGACTTCGCTTTAATCTCTTTAAACTTCTCAATATTTTCTAGGACTAGTGCATCTTCAAAGGTATAAGGATACACTTTAACTCCTGATAGATCGATCTCTGATTGATAAGCAACTCTAATTGGATAATCTGTCAACAATTTTCCATCAAAGTCTAATTTTATCAGCTCATCAATCTCTGTCAATTTAGGGTTCCAATTTTTTAAAGTGTCATTATTAGTAATTTGATGATTTTTAATTTTTGGTTGACATTTTTTGTATTTATCTTTTGATGGTACTGATGAAGTATCTGAATATTTTTCTTGAGAATCTAAATCTGTTATAATTAAAGTAATTAATCCAAGCTTTTCAATAAGTGGTTTTAATCTATGCGCATGACTTCCTCCAATTTCTAAAATTGTTATGTAGCAACTGTCAAGAATTTCGTGATGATTTTTAATAAAATGAGGAATAAGCATTCTTTCAGCTGGTCCTTCAACTAAAATAGTTGCATCTGCAAAGAACAAATCATTATGTGTTGTATTTAAATATCTAATTACAAATTTTTCAGTTTCTTTTTCTGCTGGTATAGTCGAATCGAATACTGATTTTATACTCAACACCTCAGACGTAGGTGTTGTAGTTGTATTATTATTTCTTTTAAAATATCTTAAACTTTCAAATTTTTGATGTGCAATATAACTAGAGTGGGTACTGATTACTAGCTGAGTAGTGAAATCTGTTTTGATTCCTAAATGTTCATGTGCTCTTAAAATTTCATATGCTTTTTTTATAAAAACTTGCTGTACTTGTGCATGTAGATGAGCTTCGGGTTCTTCTATTAGCACCAAATGGATCGGTTCTATTATATTATCTTTTTCTAATATATTTTTACCATTCATCATCCATTCATCACGGTATCGAATTAATTTAAAAACAATAGAAATTAAATTTTGATAACCTAATCCATTATATTTTTCTGGCAATGTTAACCCTTCTGCTAAATTATATCTAACTGCTGAATCATGATCTAAGCCATCTGTAGCTTTAATAAGTGATGCTAATGTTATTTGTGGATTTCCAAATCCAGGATAATTCAAGTCACTTAACTCCTTTAATGGAGCTTGAAAACTTGAAGTCAAATTATTATTAAATGTAATCTGCGCCTCATTTAGTTTTTCGAGTGCGTCTAAATCTTTTTCATTAGGTTCTATCGAAGGGTTTAAATGTTTGTCATAATAAGAACGAAGTTGGGAAGACAAAGATTTAGTACTGTTCGATTCTGGATTATCTGAATTAGCATCACTAAAACCCCGCTGAGCATTTATTGTGTGAATTTTTATTAAACCATTTAAAGGATTGCCTTCAAGTTCTACGTTGTTATCAGATAAATCCTGTTCTTCATCATATTTATCAGGATCTAATAGATATGATTTTATTTCAAACAAAGTATTTATCTTCTTGTCACAAAATTGCCAAAAACTGATAGGCCACAGTTCTACAGCTTTTCCTGATTTTGTATTAAGATCTATTACTTTTTTTCTCGCAAGATTGTACTCTTCAATAAGTGTTTCTAAGTTTTTAGGGTGTAATACTAATCTTAAACCTAACAAACCTCCATTCCAATCAAGTGACGGTATGATATGACTTACGTATCGTAATTCTTTAATATCTACATTGAACCATAAATCTAAAGACGGTAAATACGGTTCAAGAAGTTTGATACTTTTATCCTCATTTTCTAAAGTTTCTTTCGTAACCCATACTTCAGCAATTCTATTTAGTTCAGTCCAATTTGTAATTGTGAAATCCTGAGTTTTAAATTCTTTTCTTTCTAAAAAGGTAATAAGTGCGTCCATAGCGGTTGTTTTTCCGCTATTATTTGCGCCTACAAATATGGTTTCTTTAGCAGAAAACTCAATTTTACAGGATTTAAGTTTTCTAAAATTTTTTATCCTTACAAAGTCAATTTTCATAGTTTATTTTTATAGAAGAGTTAGTATATCATTCCCATAACACTCCAATAATAAGTGTAGTGTCAGTGTTTCGATTATAGAATACATTTGCTATGCATGTATTGTGCACTATAAATCATTCTAAGGCTACAATACTACATAAAAAAAACTAACATGTATTACGGTTTTCCATAATCCAGAATTATTTAAAACATAAAAAATTAACCTAAGTAGTTCATTAAAAAGCCACTAAGTTAACATTAAAGAATTTCAATCTTATATAGCATCTTTTGTCGCTTTAGAAGGATTTTATTTCAGAAGGTCAATAAAAAAAGGTAAGCAAAATTAGTGGACATCAACAAAAGATGAGCGCATAATGTCAGGTCTCGTACCTCAACCTTCCACCCTTTGGGACTTATAGCCCATCTTTTGTCGATGTCCACTGCCTGAAATGCTTTCTTTTTTTCTTTTTTTTCTTTTAAAATGTATTTAAAATTAATCGTGATAAGTATAATATACTTATGATACTCAAAATATTTTTTCTTAATTTAACTTTGTTTTGACTTAATTACAAGACCTCAATAAATTTCAAAAGAATAACAATCAATAGCTATCATGTTCAAAATATGGTCATGATGTTATTATACTATTTACATTCACTAAATTTGAGTTTGGCTTTAAACGGTTTATATAGTAAAAATCAAATCTAGCAAAACCCAATACCCTAAAAAAGCTACAAAGCGGAACTTCAAATTAATCCACATTATTAAAAATACGCTATATTTTTTTAAGTCTAACATATAATAAAAAAATCAAGACCACCTCGTTCCTGTGGTCTGGCAAGATGAACGGTTGTTAAACAACCGCCTATCTTGCCACCTATTACCTCGGAACTCGGTGGTGGAGACACTAGAAAGAAAAGAGTTTGAAAACAATGAAAATGAAAGATGATGAAAAGAGAAAATTCAAACAGAACACGAATCGTGGGACTGCGATTAACTCCTTTGGAGTATGCCGAACTGGAAAAAAGATTTAGAGCAAGTACCTGCCGAAAATTAAGTGACCATATAAGAAGGCACTTATTTAATAAACCCATTGTAACAACTTACAGGAATGCTTCTTTTGATGATTATATAGAAGAAATAATTACATTGAATAATGAACTTAATTCAATAGGAAATAACATCAACCAAATTGCTAAAAAGATGAATTCTTTTAAGACTATATCCGAATTTAAAACACAGGTATTCTGGTTTGAAGTAGATAAAAAGAAGCTATTCGAAAAAATGGAGGAAATTAAAATACACTCTCAAAAATTCTCAGAGCAATGGTTGCAATTATAAAAACCAGTAATTCAGTACAGCGAATTTTAAACTACAATGAGATAAAAGTAAAAGAAGGAAAAGCAGAATGTATAAGTGCTATTAACTTTCCTCTGGAACTCGACAGGCTTAATTTTACTTTAAAACTTAATCGTTTTACAAAACAGGCTTCGCTTAACGAAAACGTTAAGCGAAACGCTGTACACATATCATTGAATTTTGATCCTTCGGAAAATCATTCCAAAGAAAAACTTACTGAAATTACAAAAGTATATATGGAAAAAATCGGATTTGGAAGACAGCCTTATCTGGTTTATCAGCATAACGATGCTGGGCATCCTCATTGTCATATCGTCACAAATAATATTCAAAGAGATGGAAAAAGAATAGATCTGCATTTACTTGGAATCAAAAAATCAGAACCTGCCAGAAAAGAAATAGAAGAAACCTTTGGACTTGTAAAAGCTGAAAGAAGAAAAGTAAAAGAACAATTTTCTTTACAACCAATTGCAAACCGCAAAGTAGAATATGGAAAAGCAGAGTCCAAAAAAGCTATTAATGGAGTTTTAAACAAAGTTTTATTTGACTATAAGTATTCAAGCCTTCCGGAGCTGAATGCCGTATTAAACCAGTACAATGTTCATGCGGACAGAGGAACAGAAGATTCCAGGGTTTTTAAAAACAATGGACTACTTTATAAAATACTAGATAAAGATTCGAAACCAGTTGGAGTGCCAATCAAAGCAAGTGATTTCTACAGTAAGCCGACTTTAAAATTTCTGGAAGAAAGATTTAAGATCAATGAGGCAAAAAAAGAATCACAAAAAAGTCATGTGAAAAATGCTATAAGAATAGCTTTCTATGATAAAAAAATCATAAATCCAGAAAAATTAGTAAATTCTATTCAAAGCGAAGGCATTCATGTTGTTTTAAGAAAAAGCAAGGATGGACAGCTTTATGGAATAACTTATGTTGATCATAAAACACAATGTGTTTTTAATGGAAGCCAATTGGGAAAAGAATTCAGTGCAAAAGGAATTCTAGAACAATGTGAAAGAAATATTTTTCATCATGAAAAACATTATCAAAAATTAACTTCAATTACTTCTGAAATCATTCCGAATTTAGAATCGAATTTGAATATAAAACCTATTTCTATCGATATTTTAATGCGTGCTGAAAATTCCAATGATTATCTCCCAAAACAACTAAAACAAAACAAGAAGAAAAGAATTCGTAGAAGGATTTAAAAGTTAAAAGTACAGAATTATTCCTCATATTTTTTTACTTTTTTAGTTGATAAATCCAATGTAATATAATTCTAATTTCCCTACTAAAGATTTTTAAACTGTTATGGTTTTCCCTAATTAGATTTCAAATCATTTCATTATGTTTGTATGAATGTACTTTGTGAGAAATAATCTTTTTTTTTGCAATACAAAACTACTAAACTTGATGACATCAAAATTCTCATTTTTACAAAATAATTATCCTGAGCTTTTCAAAATTAGTGAATTAGCGGAAAAATTGTATTATGTTGATCCAAGTTCATCTTTGGCCAAATCAAGGTTATTTTCTGAAAAGACAGCGATCCTAATTTGGCAGTTTGAAAGTTTAGGCTACTTTGACGGAAATCAAGTAGAACGTATTAATCAATTATTTTATGACAATTATATTCCAGAAGTAATAAAAGATTTATTACATGCTATTAGAAAATCAGGAAATAGAGCAACTCATGATGGGAATAGTTCAGAAAATGAAGCTTTATTTATTCTTAAAAAATGTTATCAATTATCTCGATGGTTTTATGAAACTTATGAAAATACTTTTTTAGAAACAGAAGATTACATACTTCCTGAAAATGATCATGTAAAGACTGTTGAAACACTTAATAATGAATTAAGTAAACTTTCAAAAGAAGTTACTGATTATCAATCTAAAATTGAAACATTAAATGCCTCAACAAATGTTATATCTAAGCGAAAAGAAAAATCAAATCAAAACGCCAATAATATAAATCTCGATGAAGCAGACACCAGATTATTATTAATTGATAAACAATTGTCTAGTGCTGGCTGGGAATGTGATTCTATTACAATTAATTATAAAAATAATAAAACACTTCCTGAAAAAGGTAAAAATAAAGCTATTGCAGAATGGCCTTGTAATGGAAAATGGGCAGATTATGCTCTTTTTGTTGGAACAGAATTATATGGAATTGTCGAGGCTAAAAAATATTCCTCTGATATTTCAACTGATTTGCATCAATCAAAAATATATGCAGAATGTTTAGATACATCTTCAAATTTCAAAACATTAGGAGAATGGAATTCGTTTAAAGTTCCGTTTTTATTTTCTACAAATGGAAGAACTTATATTGAGCAACTAAAAACTAGAAGTGGAATTTGGTTTTTAGATGTAAGAAAGGAACGTAATAGAGCCTATCCTTTAAGAGGATGGTTTTCACCAGAAGGAATTGTTGAACAATTTTCAAGGGATATCGAAAAAGCAAACACGCGATTAGAAGAAAGTAATTACGATTATTTACAAAATCCTAATGGATTAGGATTACGGTATTATCAAATTGATGCAATAAAAGCGGTTGAAGATAAGATTATTAATAATCCTGATGATAAGCGTTCCCTTTTAGTAATGGCAACTGGAACTGGTAAAACGAGAACAACTATAGGCCTTGTTTACAGAATGATTAAATCGGATCGTTTTAAGCGAATTCTATTTTTAACTGATCGTAGGTTATTAGCTCTTCAGGCTTTAGGTAACTTTAAAGACAATAAAGTTGAAGACATTAATACTTTCTCCAATATCTATAAAATGGAGGAAATGAAAAATGTTATTCCTGAAGCTGATACCCGCCTGCATTTTGCCACCGTCCAAAGTATGGTAAAACGATTGTTTTATTCTGAAAAGGAGATTTTACCAATAGATACTTATGATTGTATTATTATTGATGAAGCTCACCGAGGGTATAACTTAGACAAAGAAATCAATGAAGAAGATTTAACCTTTAAAGATGAAAATGATTATGTTGGACAGTATAAAAGAGTAATCGAATATTTTAATGCTTACATTGTTGGCTTAACAGCAACACCTGCCTTACATACAACCGAAATTTTTGGAAAACCAGTTCATAATTATTCTTATCGTGAGGCAGTTATTGACGGATTTCTAACAGATCATGAACCTCCATATATTATTAAAACAAAATTAAGTGAAGAAGGAATATTATGGGAAAAAGGAGAAAAACCTAAAATATTAAATTCTGAAACCAATCAAATAGAAGAATTAGCAGAGTTAGAAGATGAATTACACATAGAAATTGAGCAATTCAATAAATTAGTAATTACCGAATCCTTTAATCGTGCCGTAATTAAAGATTTAGTTCAAAGATTAGATCCTGAGGGCGATGAAAAAACATTAATTTTTGCTGTTCGTGATAGCCATGCCGATTTAATTGTACAATTACTTTTTGAAGAATTTGAGGCTATAGGGGTTGAAGTACCGCAAGATTCAATACAAAAACTTACAGGAAAAGTATACGAAGTAGAAAACTTAACCAAACGTTTTAAAAACGAAAAGTTTCCAAACATTGTAGTTACTGTAGATTTATTGACTACTGGAATTGACGTTCCTCAAATAGTAAATTTAGTATTTATCCGTAGAGTGCGTTCTCGTATTCTTTTTGAACAAATGTTAGGCAGAGCTACAAGATTATGTCCTGAAATTGACAAACAATTCTTTAAAATTTACGATGCAGTTAGAGTTTATGAAGCCTTAGAAGATTATACTCAAATGAAAACAGTTTCAAATCCTTCTATTTCCTTTCAGAAATTGATTGAAGAATTAGAATATATTGATACGCCTGAACGCGCTAAAAAACAATTAGAACAAATTGTAGCTAAGTTACAACGTAAAAAGAAACAAATTAATGAAGGTCAACTCGAACAGTTCATGTATTTGGCCAAAGGAGATTCGCCTGAAGAATTTATTGAAAATTTACTAGAAATTGAAGATAATAATATCAAAAAGGTTTTAGCTAATTATGCCAGCCTTTGGGATTTTCTGGATAAAAAAATATATCAACCAAAAATGCAATTAGTTTCAGAGCATCTAGATGAAGTTACCGGAATAGAGCGGGGTTATGGAAAAGCTGAAAAACCAGAAGATTACATTAAAGGATTTAAAAAATTTATTGAAGAAAATCGAAATCAAATAGTGGCTCTAAAGACTATCTGTACAAAGCCATCTGAACTTGATAGAAAGTCACTAAAAGAATTGAAACTTTTACTAGATCAGAAAGGTTATAATGAAATTACTTTGACCACAGCCTGGAAAACTGTAAAAAATGAAGATTTAGCAGCCGATATTATTTCTTTTATTAGAACCCTAGCATTAGACACCGACTTGATAAGTCATGAAGATCGTATTAAAAATGCAGTTACTAAAGTAAAAAATAGTCGTTCATGGAATGCTACTCAAATAAAATGGCTTGATCGTTTTGAAAAGCAATTGTTAGTAGAGACAGTACTGACCAAAGCCGATTTAGACACCAAACCATTTAGTGATGAAGGAGGATTTACCCGTTTAAATAAAATTTTTGAAAATGACTTAGAAAACATTTTAGTTGTTTTAAATGAAAATTTATATACTGCATAATTATCTCTATCTAAAGAAAACAATAATACCATAATAAATAATTTGAGGAATCTCCTCGCAATAAATAAACAATGAGCGCACAAGAAATAGCCAACAAACTCTGGAATCTTTGTAATGTATTACGTGATGATGGTGTAACCTATCACGAATATTTAAATGAGTTGACCTATATTCTTTTTCTAAAATTAAGTGAAGTAAAAGGTTTTGATGATAAAATTCCCACAGAATATAAATGGCAGTATTTTGTAAATGAACATGATAATAATGAAGCTTTCGCTCGTTACCGTGAATTCTTAGCAACTGTTAGTGATAAAACTCAAAGCCAAAGCATAAAAGAAATATATAGCAACGCCTCAACAAGCTTACGTAAACCAGTAAATTTTCGTTCTCTTGTGACAGCTATAGATAAACTAGATTGGTACGAAGAAGACGATCGTGATGTAATGGGAGACATTTACGAAAGCCTTTTAGAAAAAAATGCGGGAGAAAAGAAAAGTGGCGCCGGACAGTACTTCACTCCTCGCCCATTGATTAATATCATGGTTGATTTAATGGTGCCTAAATTGGGAGAACGCTGGACTGACCCTGCCGCAGGAACATTTGGTTTTATGATTTCTGCAGATCATTATTTACGACGTAAAACGGATAGTTATTTTCATTTATCTGAAAAAGACAGGCATTTTCAAACAACTCAAGCTTTTTCTGGCGTCGAGTTAGTTCCTGATGCACATAGACTAGCATTGATGAACGCTCGTTTACACGGAATGGAAAGCACTATATATTTAGCAGATACCTTAACCGAATTTGGTAAAGGTTTAAAAGATTTTGACGGTGTTTTGGCTAATCCTCCGTTTGGAACTAAACAAGGAGGTGAACGCCCAACACGAGACGATTTTACATTCCCGACAAGTAACAAACAATTAAACTTTTTACAGCATATTTATCGTAGTTTAAAAAAAGACGGAAAAGCAAGAGCTGCAGTAGTTTTGCCTGATAACGTATTATTTGAAGATGGCGATGGACAAAAAATACGTCGTGACTTAATGGACAAATGCAATCTGCATACAATTTTACGTTTACCAACTGGTATTTTTTATGCCGCTGGTATAAAAACCAACGTATTATTTTTTACTAGAGAAAAAACTGAAAGCAACAATACCCAAAATGTTTGGTTCTACGATATGCGTACCAATGCTCCAAGCTATGGTAAACGTACTCCTTTTAATGAAAAGGCTTTTGAAGATTTTGTTTTTGCCTACACTGGTGGAATATCATTTGACAAAGTTGAAAAAGAATATGATGGATTAGTTTCTGATGCAAAACGAAAAAATATTAAAGATCAAAGATGGCATAGTATTTCGCGTTCTGAAATTGAGAAGAAAAATTACAGCTTAGATTTAGGTTTAATTGCTGATAATACTTTAACAAACTCTGATGATTTAGGCGAACCAATTGATATTGCTAAAGAAGCACTTTTAGAATTGCAAAGTATTACGGAGCAATTAAATGCAATGATTAAAGAATTGAAGTAATGGAAGAGCAATTGCCTAAAAATTGGGTTAAAACTAATTTAGAAAATCTATTCAACTTATATTATGGAAAAGGATTATCTACTTCTGAATTAACTGATGAAGGATTTGATGTTTATGGAGCTAATGGAATAATTGGTAAATATTCAAAATATTCTTTTGAAAATTCGAAAATTATTATTTCTTGCCGTGGTGCAGCAAGTGGAGCCATTCACAAAACAAATTACAAATCATATATTACAAGTAATTCAATTATTCTTGACGAATTATCAAAAGAATTAATCAACTTGGATTTTGTAAAATATGTAATGGCCAGTATAGATAAATCAATTGTTATTACTGGGACAGCACAACCGCAAATAACAATTCAACTTTTAAAATATATACAATTTCCGCTAGCACCACTTGCAGAACAAAATCGTATTGCAAAAAAATTAGATACAATTTTTGCCCAACTTGAAAGAATAAAAACAAGAATCAAGAATTTAAAAGACATTTCAAATAGGTTTACATATTCTTGTTTGGTAGATTCAAAGAACAATAAGTTTCATGAGAGAGAAAAAATAGGGCAGTATTTAGAAGAAAGAACTGATAGAATTGGAGCCAATTGGAAAAACCTAAGGCTTATTGGAGTTTCTGCTAAAGAAGGCATAACAAACTTAAGGATTGGACAAAAAGAATCTTTTGAAAAATACAAAATTGTAAGACCTGGAGATTTTATATACAATACAATGAGAGTTAATATAGGATCAATCGCAATTTATGATGGAACTGAAAATGCTCTAACTAGTCCTGACTATGTAGTATTTAATGTTAGCAAACATCTTTCCCCACGTTTGTTGTTAAATTTTTTAAAATCAGACCAAGGATTGTTAGAAATTGGTGCAAATACAAAAGGCAGTGTTAGGGCACGATTATATTTTAAAGCATTATCAGAAGTAAGAATGCCAATTGCCCCAATCAAAATCCAAAATTTTGCAGAGACTTTTCTAAAAGGCTTCAATAGTACTTTGAATTCTTTAAATACTCTTAAAGAAACGTCGTTTGACAAACTTTCTCCATCTATTCTAGCAAAAGCCGTTAAAGGTGAGTTAGTGCCGCAGTTGGATAGTGATGGTCATGCCAGCGAGTTGCTTCTACAAATACAGGAGCTGAAAGGTCAATCCATAAACACAAATAAGAAATAATTATCGATTATGAGAATTAAATCATTGTGGGTTTCAGAATATAAAAACTTAAAAAATATTGATTTGAAATTTAATTCAAATCTTATAACTCTTTTGGTTGGAAAAAATGGCGTGGGCAAATCAAACTTAATAGAAATTTTAGGGTTATTATTCAAAAATTTTGATTTACTAAATACAGAAGAAGAATTTGTTTATTGGGAATATGGAAATGAGCGAAAAAAATTTCAATACAGTATTAATTATGAGTGTTATGATGATGATATTTTAATTGAATGTACAGAAACTAATTTTACAATAAGCACAAGGGCATTAGCTTCAGGAGAAAGTATTGATTTTAAGATACTCGATTTTAAAGAATTTATTAAAAATAGAAAAACAAAATATATACCTAAATATATTATTGGTTATTATTCTGGAGAGAATAAGAGAATAAGGAATATACTAAAAGAGCATGAAGATCAACAAAAAGATATTTTAAAGAACTTTCATCGCAAAAAGAAAGAAGAACAGGATTCTGGATTGCGAAGAATGTTGTTTACAGAGAATCATCATAGCCAATTGCTATTACTGACTCTGGTTTTATTCAGAGAAGATTCCAACTTCAAAGATAAAATAGATGATTTGTTAAAGAATTATTTAGGAATAGAAAATATTGAAAATTTCAGTATTCTCTTTAATAATCCTGATTGGGATTATAAAAATGTCGATGGAAAGGATAGAGGAATGGATTATCTGATTTCTAACATTGGAGATAAAGAAGAAGTGAAAAATCCATTTTGGAATGTTAAAGGTAAAATCAATTGGTTATTAACAAGACTATATAATCATCAAATTGACAATAGTTCCGAACCTATTTATTATGATAATGAAGGAGATGATGAGAGACGATTCGTAAAAGAATTCTTGCTCTTTGATAAGATAAAATTTGATGTATTTATTGATGAAGTTACAAAATATTATAAGCATCCCATTGATTTTTTTGATGCCCTTGAATCCACAACTATAATTGATATTCTTAAAGCAATAACCTTCAAGGTAAGAAAAAAAGATATTAAAGATCTAATTGAATTTGATCAATTAAGTGAAGGAGAACAGCAGTTATTAACTGTTTTTGGTCTTTTATTAGTTGTCGGAACAGATGAATGCTTATTTCTTCTTGATGAGCCAGATACCCATCTAAATCCTGATTGGCAAAGAGATTATATTGAACTTTTAAAAAGATTTAATACAAATAGCTTTGATAGTCATATTTTTGTTGCTACACATAGCCCTCTTATAGTTCAAAACTCTGTTGATTCTGAAATTCTTCTACACAGAAAAGAAGATAATGAAATTATTATAGAAGAATCTGAGATAGAGTTTGATACTTGGAGAATAGATCATGTCTTAACAAGTAAATATTTTGGTTTAGAAAGCGCAAGACCAAAAAACAAAAAGACTGATAGTTTTTTTGCAATGAGAAAGCTTTTCCTAGAAGGAAAACTTTCGGATGAAGAAAAAGAAAAAATGAAAGAATTAAGGATTGGACACTTATTCCCTTCTGGTGAAACATATAATGATTTAATAGTTTTATCAAAGATATTGAAAGAAGATGATCCAAATTAATAAACCAATAATTGGACCTATTATTCCATACTCGATAGGTAGAGTTGGACAATGTAAACTTGTAAATCATACTCAAAGTTTATTAGATCAGTATATGGTGGATAATGATAAATTTAACAATCCCAACCGCAGATGGAGACCATCTCAAAGTGTTTATGGTCATAATATAATCAAAGATTTTTTAAAGCGAAATATTCAAAAAAACAAATGTTGTTATTGTGAAAAGGAGATTTTAAGTAGTTATGAAGTTGAACACTATAGACCATGCGCAGCATATCAACAAGATTATAACGGACAAACTTATAAGCCAGGATATTATTGGTTATCTTATAATTGGAGTAATTTATTCTATTCTTGTTCTAGTTGTAATAAAAGTAAAGGCGAATATTTTCCTTTAGCAAATAATTTAAATAGAAGTATTCCTCATATTGTTAATCAAAATTGTGAGAATGAAATTCCACTTCTAATCGATTTAGTAAATGAAGACCCAAGAGCTTTCATTTTTTATGATGGTTTAGACCCAAAAGGAACAAATGAAAATTTTGATAGAGGAGAACTGATGATTAAAGCTGTAGGGTTAAGAAATCAAGACATGTATGATGAAAGAATTTCTCACTGGAATAAAATTTTAGCTCATAAAAAGTTCGTTGAAAAAGTTATTAATAGGATGAATGATGAAAACAAAGCAAAAGAAATTAATGATTACACAACTTACCTTGATGAAAAATGTAATCCAGAATTACCTTTCTCTACTTTAATTTCAGACAATAGAGCATTTTTTGAATTAGAATTAGTTTAATATACAGAGAATTTAAATACAAATCTAAATGACACTAAACGAAGTAGTACAAAATATAGATGTCTGGACAAACTGGGTAAACTCATATAAAAATTACGTTCCTAAATTTATTGAAGAAGCACAGAATAAAGAAAAATGGGAGGATTGGAATAAAGATATTTTTAGAGAATTTTTTGAACAAGGCAGAAATCAATGTGTCTCTTCATTGCAGCAAGGATATTTTACAAATGATGAAAAAGCAAAGATTAAAAAAAATTGGCATGAAATAGCACCATTACTAAAAAAAATTGCAATTAGTCAAGATAGGCCACTATTTGATGTCTATGAATTAATAGAAAGAAATATAAGGAAGTATACAACTCTACATAGAAGAGCATCAACTTATAGATTAATAGCAGGGCTCCAACCGAAATTATTATCTACTGTAGTTAATAAGAATAATTTGGCTGAATTGTTTTATTATTTAAAAAAGTATGTGGATGAACCTTTACCTGAATTTAGTGGGAATTGGTACAAAGACAGTTACAATATAGCACAATATTACAAAGAACACATTAAAGTTGATAATCTCATGGATTTGATTGCCTATCCATGGCAATCATTGGTTCATTTTAAAGAGGAAGCTACTATTACATCAAATGAAATGAGTGAAACAGACATAAAAAACAGTATTGATTCTAATTCGTTGAATCAAATTTTATATGGCCCTCCAGGAACAGGAAAGACCTACGCAACTAAAGAGTTGGCTGTGAAAATTGCTAATCCAAATTTTGTTTTAGATACATCATGGGATGATGAAAAAAAGCGAAAAGAAATCGTTAAAGAATATGATATTTTGTTTGAATCAGGACAAATTATTTTCACCACTTTTCATCAGAGTATGAGTTATGAGGATTTTGTAGAAGGTATAAAACCAAAAACAATAAATAATCAAGTTGAGTACGAAGTTGAAGACGGTATTTTTAAACAAATCTGTCAAAAAGCAAGTGTCAAAAATGGCAATTTTGATGATGTTATAGAAAAGTTGAAGCACGACATATCTGAGTTAGATGGAAAACCTGCACTTACCATTAAATACGCTAACAATTCTTTTTTAGTAGTATATAGAGGAACTAGTGTGTTTTATGTTCAGCCTCAAAATACAACTAAAGATAATCCTTGGTATCCAGTAAATATTAACAATATGCGTATTGCATTTGATACAGATGATTATTCGAGGTTATATAATCCCACTTACATTAGAGAGATACTAAACTATTTAGTTAAAGAATATGCTTTAGTCAAAGGCAAAAGAGAAAGCAAAAAAAATTATGTGTTAATTATTGATGAAATTAATAGAGGCAATGTTTCTGCTATTTTTGGGGAATTAATAACCTTGTTAGAAACCGATAAACGCATCGGAGAAAATGAGCAGATTTTTTTAGATCTACCGTATTCTAAAAATGAAAAGTTTGGTGTTCCAAATAATTTATATCTAATAGGTACAATGAATACTGCGGACCGTAGTGTGGAGGCATTAGATACTGCCTTGAGAAGACGCTTTTCATTTACTGAAGTTATGCCCGAGCCAAAACTACTAGAAGGAAAATTTGTTGATGGTATAGCATTGGATAAATTATTAGAAAAGATTAACAAAAGAGTTGAAATTTTGTTAGACAGAGACCATACTATTGGGCATTCTTATTTTATTAAATTAAAAAAAGATGATATTGAAGGTCTAAAGCAAGTTTTTAAAAACTGTATTATACCATTACTTCAAGAATATTTTTATGGTGATTATGAAAAAATAGGGATGATTATAGGCAATGGTTTTTTTGACGAAACGGAAAAATACGATAGTGATGTTTTCGCTTCATTTACTAGTCAAAATTACCCAGAAAGTGGAAAGTTGTTGAGGTTGAAAAATATAGATGAAGATTTTGATATTATTTATGCAATAAAAAAATTATTAAACATAAAAGAAGAAAAAAAGACCGATGCCTAAAATTCAAGTTTTTGAACACAGCTTTTTATCTATTGAAGGAAAGTTTAAACAAAACCATTTTGTCGCATTGTCTAAATTGAATGCATTACATAATGACAAGTATTTTGATATACGCCATAATGGTGTAAAATTTAAGCAATTTGTTGGAGTAATTCAGGTTGATGGTTTAACAATTGAGATCTTGCCTAAAATAGATAACGATGGTAAGAGTTTTAATGTTTGGCAAAAAGCATTAATCAAAATGCTTCGTGTAACTAAAAAACTAAAAGTTCAAAAATTAGATAATGCAGATGTAAATAGACAAAATATTCATCTCTTAGATATTTACTTTGAATGGTTTTTAAACGAAGTTCAATTACTAATTCATCAGGGATTAATAAAACAATATTATACAGAGACTAGTAACGTAAATGCCTTAAAAGGAAAACTGGAATTTGCGGGACACATCAGCAAGAATCTGGTTCATAAAGAGCGTTTTTATACTACGCACCAAGTTTATGATAAAGATCATTCGGTACATCAAATACTATCGAAAGCATTGGGTATTGTAGAAAAATGTACAAAAGGCAATTATTTATATTCCAAATGCAAAACCGTACAACTTGATTTTCCAGAAGTAAAAAATATTTCGGTTAACGAAGCAGCGTTTTCTAAAATTCCTAAAACGAGAAAAACGACTCCTTATGAAACGGCTTTGGCAATTTCAAAGTTCATCATATTAAATTTCGCACCCAATATTTCTAGTGGTTCAGAAAATATGTTAGCTTTATTATTTGATATGAATAATTTATGGGAAGAATATATTTTAGCCAGACTAAAACAATCTGATAAAGGCTTAACTGTTTACGGTCAGCAATCTCGTCATTTTTGGGATGGTATTTCAATACGACCTGATATTGTATTAGATAATGGATCAGATAAATTTATTATCGATACAAAATGGAAAAATATAGCTTACAGCCAACCTTCAACACACGATTTACGTCAAATGTATGTTTATAATGATTACTGGAAATCTACAAAAGCAATGCTACTATATCCATCAAACGAAACTAAATTTGAAGGATTTGTAAAATTCCAAGATCATCATATTCATAAAAGCATTGAAATAAAACAACATGAATGCGGAGTTGGTAAAATTTCAATTTTCGAAGATGGAACAGATATTTTAGATAAAAATATAGGAGATAAGATTATAGATTGGTTTTTAATAGATAAATTCAAAACATAAAAGTGAATTAACTACTTATCTGACATTGCAAAAAATAATTAAAAAAACTTAATTATTGACACTGTCCTAAAAAGTGTGTAAGTTTAAAAATAACGGGGTTTGACTTTTTTTAAAAATTTCGATTGCTTTTGTAAATCCTCCATTAAATGTATTTTGATCATAAATATGTAACATCATATCTACTTTTGGCATCCATACTCTACCTAATTCAATTGCTTTAGCAATCGGCATAGCAGGAAAAATGTGTAATGGAGTTGTTTCTCCATACTCCATCTTTATTTGATTAAATAACTGTCTGACTGTTAAACTAAAATCTTCTAATTGTTTCTTGCTTTTTAAATAATCATTAAACGGGTTATCAATTGTGAGAGTATAAATATCACATTCATTCCCTAAAAGATTAGTGATTCTATCATTAGTAATAGTCCCACTTAAAGAAATATTTAAGGCAACTGTTTTACTTTTAGTAGTTGGTTTGATTACTTTATACTTGATCTCAGTTTTATCATCATCTAAATTCCAAGTATCGGGGTAGCGTACCTTATGATGAATTCTACAATTATAAATATCATTTACCAACGTACCTAATCTAACCAATAAAGGAATTGGGGCAAATGCAAAAATCGAAAGATGTTTAATTTCTCCTTTAGTAAAATTCTGGAAAAGCTTTCTATTGAATTGTGCTTCTAAATTAGCTAATTCGGTCGCCCAGAAAATTACGTCTCTATCTCTTTGAATACTGTTGGACAAACTCAAATCGATACAATCCGACATAGCAGGAAAATAATCTGGTTGTAAATACTGACTAACAGTTTGGTAACTTATTTCGGGTGTAAAATTACCAACATTTGCTTTGTAAGTAAGAATATGACTTTGCATGTTTGATGCAATAGCAGTAACACGCTCAATACGATCTTCATGCTCCTTTTTCATTTCCAACAACACTGATTCCTGATGTTTTTGCACATCTACTACATCAATAAGACGATGATGAGCAGAACATAAAAGCATTAGATTTGATAAATCTTTAGCTAAAAGTGGTGACCGTTTTAAATCACCTCTAGGACCTCCAGGCACATCAGCAATTATATGAGCTATATAAGATTGATTAAAATCACGTTTTGTAACTATGTCCTTATACAAAGAGACATTACAACCTCTATATTGACATCTGCCTCCAGATTTTATAAGCAGCTGATTTTTTATTGATGCTGGTATTTGTGTTTTACTCATTTCCTTTCTGAACTAATTTATAATTTCTCTTTACATAATAATAACTAGCAAAATTCATTATCTAAACATTGTAATTATTTGTTTTTCAATCTTATTGAACATTTACAATAAATTCATTACTTCGTGCTACACAAACTCCATCTTTAATTATAAAGCATTCAATCCAATGCATTCCTGTATATTCAGAATACTCTTTTTGATTTAGGCCACCTTTTCCAGCAGTTTTAGAATGATATATACCTCCTCTCAGGCCTTCTCTTGTTTTAGCTTCATCTCCTGTATTAACCACTTGCCAAAATACATCATAAGGTTTAGGAACATTTGAGCTAGCTACAAAAAATATTTCACAATGTTTAGGCACAATTACATTTGGAGTAATTGATTTCATCTGTTTCCCTCGCTTAAAACTTCCATAAATTTCAATATTATATTTTAGACTTAGCTTCCAATATGGCCGGGCTCTATGGCTAACTTCAAACATTTTTCTATCAAATGTTGCTGGTAAATAACTTTCTGTTATATATGAAACCGCATTAGCTTTTCTAAACGCCTCATTAACTGCATTTGTACCTAAAATTGTTTTTAATAATTTATAAATCTGGGTAAAATCGGCATTTCTTAATAGTTCAAAATCCGATTGAGCTTTGCTAAGCCATATATCAAAATTCTCTTCCTTTGCAGTAGAATTCACCCACTTATCTGCAAAGTTTTCTTCATCGTTAACAGGATTTCTAACCCATGCTATTTGTTTTCCATGTTTTATAGAATATTCATACTGGATGTGTTTACGCATAGAAGATAGAATATTTAGTAATGCATCAGTTATATTTTCTTCTTGCTTATATGACTTTGCAGCAAGTGTAGTTATGATAATTGAAATTGGTTTGTCCTCATTACTACCAAACATTATATCTCTATGACGTTTTAATATTTGTATGACTCTCTGTAAAGGAGATTTTTCCCGTTCATATTTAGGCAAGGGCTTTACACTTTCACTTAAGTTTAAGGACCTCGCGTAAGATGTTTTCTTTTTTTCATTGAACCAAGCTGCATATCCAAAAGGGTTACTAGGCATCCAATTTTGTGTATTGGTATCACTGTAATAGTTATCTAAAGTATTATCAGTAATTCTAATTGCAATATTTTTAATTTCTTGGTTTGTAAGGTTGCTGTATGATTTTTCAAGCAGTGTAAAATGATTTTGATCTACAACTGACGGTAAAATATCTAAATGGAATTTTGTATCTTCAGCATAATCAATCCTCCAGCATCTTTTTCCTTCTTTTTTACATAACATTTGTTTATATCGAGCATCTTCCTCTATTTGTTTTTTAACCTCTTGCTTTAAGTGATATTGTGCCCAATAATCATGTTTACCTGTCAGTCTGCATACAATATCGACATCTAATTCATCATCGGACATGATTGGTTTTATCATTGTACCTAGTAAAAAAGAACCTTGAGGCATCACACTTGGACGAAATTTCTTAAGTAATGATGTATCCTTACAAAGATGATCACCGACTGCTTTATATCTATCCTCAACTAATTTATATTGAGCCTCCGTTATGTCTAGAGCAACTCCAATCTCAACTAATATATTGTTTTTTACACCCTCTTGAGTTATTACCATATTTGATTTTTATGTTCGTTTATTGTAATTTATTTAATTTATACTTTTCTAATTTCTACAATTTTTAACAGTAATAATTTTTATTAGCCATTTCAAAAAGAAATGAATTCTTCGAAATATTCCTTGGAAACTTTTAAAATTAATACAGTAAAAAATAATTAAAAAACGGTTTTCCATAATTGATACTGATTTTTTAATTTTAAATATGAATTAAGTTTATTTTTTTGAATGTCAAGCAAGTATTTATACCTAATTTAAACCACAAATGAGATATTTCACTGAATGCCACATTATCTAACATTAAGATTTATCACGATAACTAATCAAATCAATATGTGGAAGACTACCTAAACTGTAACTACTGCTTTTCAGTTGTTTAACGACTTCATCTCTTGGAATTCCAAATTTATCAGAAATGTAATGATAATGTGGTTGTCCATTTTTCCAAGATTCTTTCCCTTTTAAACTATCATATGTCAAAAGCAAACAATGCCATTCATTTCCTTTATCGAGGAATTTTGAAACGATTACTTTTCTTTGTTCAATTGCTTGCTTAAGTTGTCCATCTGTAAGTGGGGTATCTCCAATTTTATGAACTACATCTTTTTTTATTTCAACAAGAGCAGGCATTTTTGATTCATCTAGACCTTTATGATTATGCTCTCCCCTATATTGACTAAAAGAATATCCAAAGTTAATTTTTGCTTTAAATAGAAACGCAAGTAACTGATCTGGATTTATTGATTGATTTTTTAATAATTTAACTTGTTCTTTTTTTGTCTTAGATATTAAGAGCGATATAAAATTTTCTGGTATCTTAGTTTTTAAAATTTCATTAAGTTCCTCATCCCATTTTTTAACTGCTTCTTTCATCAGAGTTTGTTCGATAAATTCAATGGGAAATGGAAACGGAGGATCTTTAAGTAATACTATCTCTTTCATCATTGCGAAATTACTTGCTACGATAGCAGTGGAATAATGCTCTATGGGATTTACAAATTCAAAATCGAATGTTTCAAAAATAGAATATTCACCATTCCCATCATCTTCTTTTATTTTTCGATGTCTTATCATGTTTATAATCTTTAAAGGTTAACTTCGACTCAATGATAGAGCAGATATAAATAATTTAGCTTCTTAATTCTTTCTTTTCAAGTTAATACTTGTTCTCCATTTTTAAATACGATTTTCTTAATGATGGATCAAAACTACAAATGCTGTACGCAGTTATTCTGCGTAGTTAATAAAAATTATTACTTACAAATTTCTCTTCCATATATTGATAAGCCAAATCGCTGATTAAATTTCAGAATGCAAGAATATAGCTTCATGTAATATATAAATCTCGCATTTTGTATCATCAAGATCACTTAAATGAAGAGACCCTCATAGAGTTCGAACCATAAGAACCAATTCAATTATAATATATATCATTTTTAATATCAATTCTTCAGATCTTAAAAAGGCATTTCATAAATTTAATAAAATTAATATTTTATGATTTATGGAAGTAAAGGAACTAACAAGGAAAGAATTATTTGATTTGGTCTGGTCAACATCTCTTGTCAAACTTACAGTACAGTATGCTTATTCAAACGAGGGTTTGAAAAACATCTGTAAAGAATTTGAAATTCCAATGCCTGATGTTGGATATTGGACGAAATTGAAATTCAAGAAAGAGGTAGAAAAGCCTACGTTGAATTCACTTTTCCAAGGAGAAGACAAAATCATTTTAGCTTTAAGACAAGATAAAAATCTTGTTAACATAGATAAATCCCCAATAACTACTAGAACAAAAGAAATCATAAGTGAATCTAAATCTCCATTGATTGTTGCTGAAAAATTAGGCAAACCGGATATTTTAATTCAAAATACCAAGTTATTTTTCGATAAAAAGAAAAATGACGGATATTTTATGGACGAAAAGATTGACATGATATCAATTTATGTTGAAAAGAATAACTTCAATAGAGCTCTAAGAATAATGGACACATTTATAAAACTTCTTAGATATCGAGGTCATTCCTTTAGAAGAGATAGAAATAATAGAGGACCACGTATTGTAGTAAATGATGTTGAGTTTCACTTCCAAATAAGAGAAAAGAATAAAAGAATACCTTCAGATAAACCATACAGTTCATCTACTTTCATTCCTACAGGTATTTTAATAATCAAAATTGGAGAAAGCTTTCACGCTAAAGAATGGAATGATGGTACTTTAAAGTTAGAAAATCAATTAGCCAAAATAGTTGCCACAATTGAACTAGAAGCAGACAAAGAATTGGTATGGAGAGAAGAATGCAGAATAAATCGTTTAAAAAGAGAAGAGGAGGAAAAATTAAGGATTGAATTTCAGAAGAAAAGAGAAAATGAACTTAAGAAAACCAAACAACTATTTAACGATGCTATTTTTTACAACAATGCAAAAATAGTGAGGGAGTATTTAAATGATATAGAAGTTACTGCTGTAAAAAACAATCAACTTACAAATGAATTACAAGGCTGGCTAAATTGGGCTATTGACAAAACAGATTGGTTCGATCCATTGACAAAAAAAGAAGATTCTCTTCTAAATAATTCCGACAAGGAAGAATTAATCTCAATTAAAAAAAATGACACTTCCTTTTATAGGTATTAAGCCCTAATTAATATTTTTTCCAGAACTGATAAAACTTAAACAAATAAGACTATATGATATCAATTACAAAATGCAAAAAGATTTTAAACAAAAATGGATTTTCATATACTGATGATGAAATATTCATGATACGAAATGTTCTTTATAAATTTGCAGAGGTAGCACATAACATTAGTCAACGAAAAAAACGCTTTTCTGTTATTCCTACTGAATCAGTAAATAATTATGAGAATATAAATAGTATCCAATTTGCTCCGGAATACCCACTAGTCCCGAAAACTATTAAAAGACTCAAACTAAATTAAATAGTAGAATTTCATGAAGTTTTAAAATAATATTATTAGCTGACGATTTTGTAAAAATCTTCAAAAAACTGGTTAGATAATTGAATGCTTCCCGCTACTAGAATAAGTAAAAGCCTGAGAAATCTAGATTTCTCAGGCTTTTTTGTGGTTCGATAAATCTTGTTTTATTTTTTAAGAATAAAAACTCCCAGTGTTTTCAAGGAAAACTGGTTCAAGTCCCGTTAAGTTAATTCTCTAAAAAAATTAACTTACTAAACTCAAATCCAAAAATAAATCTTTAAAACTGCCATAAAAACTACTAAACTTTTACTAAAGCAGATTCTCCGTCGGTTCAGTCTTTTTAGATGAGTTCTGAGTATCAGATTCTTCCTTTCAATATGATTTGTCCCGAACCGCTTTACCGAATGCAGCTTCTCGTCAATCAGATACCTGTAGTTTTTTAATCTGTCTGTAAATATCTTTTTAGCGTCAGATAATTTTAAAGTTTCCAGAACACGGCTCAGCGTTTTATTGGTTCGTTTTCCAACATTAAAACTCACAACTGTTTTAGAATTCTTTTCCAAGGCATAAACCAGCCAGATGTAATTTTTCTTGTGCCTGATATAAGTGCACAGCTCATCAACTTCATAAGTTTTGCCTTTGCTGATAATTGGCTTGGAAATACCTCTGGCAATAGAAACAATCCTTTTCAATAATGTTGTAGTTGAAATATTTAATATTCTTGCCGTGCTTCTTATTCCTAATCCCTCTTTGGTTAATTGGATAATCTTTTTGTTTGTATTTGATTTATAAGCATTACTAGTGTAATACTCTACTTTAGTTTTGTTACATTTTGAACACTTAAATCGAGCCTTTCCCGATGAAGTAAAACCATGTTTGATGAGTTTTCCTTCACATACATCAGAGTCTTTTTGTCCAAAACACACTTTTGATACACCAAGTTTAATATTATCCATTTTTAAACCATTATTAAGCGTCAAAAATAAAGGGATGAGTACAAATACCCATCCCTTTTAAAATTAATTTTATTTAACATATACTGATTATCAATATGTTTAAATTTTATAAAAGCAAAACCACACAATTGATACACTACCGCATTTTAAGGCTTTTTAAAATATTAAAAACAGAAGAGACGACCTGATGGTCGTCTCTTTTACTATTCAAAAATTACAAATCTTTATTCTCTTTCAGGTAGTTAAATTGCTAATATGTAAAAACACCTAATCTGATACACTACCTATTTGGGGGAATTATCACCAAAAAGATGTTCATGCAATTTGTTTTTATCCATGAGAATGCTTTTTTTCAGAGGTGTCATAATGAAAATATATGCTTCATCTTCAATTTGATAAATTACTATATTAGCATTTAATTTTTTTAGTCCATAATATTCTATTTTACTAAATATTACCTTTGCATCCTGATTATTAATTTTGATCACATATTTACTGAAATTAAGATCAAAGCTTTTTATAGTGTCATTATTTACTTGGTAATTTATCTCATTATCTGAAAAAATATCTATGCTATTAATTTTATAGTCATCTTTAAATATTTCTGGACTCAAATTAACTTCGTATAACCCTTCGTTAATAGTAGAAAAATAGCCCGGTGTTGGATAATTAGTTGATTTATGATTATTGAAAGTACAATTCTTAGATACATTTTTAAGTTTTATTACCATTAATGAATACTTTGATTCAATTTCATATTGTGAAATAATTGAGTCATTCTTTAATATATAGGTGCCTATACATACGTGGTCGTTTTTAAAAGGTAACAAATTTTTAATTTTTATGCTTTTACTTGGAACAAAATTCATTTCGTTCATTAAATTCATTTCTTTTTCAATTAGATTTTTTTTGCAACCTAAAAAAATAAGAAGCAATAATATGACACAGATAATTTTCATATAAAATTTATTTAAAACGAAGTTATTTAATTTCATGTAATTAAAATGCATAAGTATAAATAATTACTGCTGCTTCTTCTACTGTTGTTTCTTCAGCTAATAAAGGCAGTGTTTGTGGTTGTAATAATCCCAGCATAAATTTACCTATGAGCAAAGCAGTATGACCGCCTGGCCTAAAAGCAGCATCAAATCCAGCACTTTTTCCCTTTTGCCCTCTAACGTTATAGTGATAACCTATACCGTCCATACCGAAACTGGTACCTTGTGAAGTATATTTGTCAGATGGCCACATAAATCTTAATCTATTATCTTTAGGTCTAAAATTTAAATTATTTTTTTTAAAGATAAAAATGTTCGAAATTTAAAATCTCATATCACGAACTCTGAAACACTACTGCAATCGTTACTACTAGTATGTTTGAATTAGAACATCAGTTGGAATATTTAGAACTTCGTGTAATTTTCTAATCATTTCAAGAGATAGTTTTCTTTTACGATTTAGGATTTCGCTTGCGCGACTTTTTAGACCTATAATGTTTGCCAAATCATTTTGATTATAGCCCATCTGTTCCATTCTGAATTTTATTGCTTCTATTGGATCTGGCAAGCCAATAGGAAAGAATTCATTTTCATATTGGTCGATTAGAATACCAAGCACTTCAAGTTCATCGCCTTCAGGTGTTCCATTTTTAGCATCAAAAATTATTTCAAGTCTTTCAAGAGCTTGATTATAATCTGTTTCTGTTTTTATAGGTTTAATTTCCATAGCTCTTAAATTTCGTTAGCGTTAATTTTATCATATTCCGAATGCGTTCCAATAAAACGAATCCAAACCATTTGATAATCATAATTTATTTTCACAATCAATCTGTAATTGTTCCCTTTTATATTGAAAACAACACGATTGTCATTCAAAATACTCGCACTTGGGTATTCTTGCTTTATTTCGTTTGGGTTTTTCCATTCAGCTTTACTTGCTTCCTGAAACCAAGACTTCAATTGTTGTTCACAATCGGCATGTAACTCCCAAAAATCTCTCAATATCTTTTTTGCAATTACTCTCAAGTCTCTAAGTTTTGGACAAAGATAACAAAAAAGTTCCCAATATGGGAATTATTTCTGCCATTTTATCTGAACAAAATTTGTCCCAATGATTACTAACTTAGTTAGATGTGTAATAAAACCACACAAAATCATGCAAATTTGGGTAGATATGTGTGATAAATTTCACACATTATTTTAAATTTTTTTTTCACTACAAATTTTCAAAAGGGCTTTTAATTTGATTGATGATTTTTGGCATTTATATAAATGGCTATGCACACAAAGAGCAGAGAAAAAATTAAGATGCGCATGCTAAAATATTGTAATAATCCAAGATAATCTGGTTAGATATTTAAATGCTTCCCGCTACTAAGACACAAAGCTTCAGAGAAATCTGGAGCTTTTTTGTTTTAAGTTAAATCTTAAAAAGTCGGGAGACTTTTATTAGGTTTACAATTTCTAAGAAGAACAAAAAATGCTCAAAGAGTCAGAGAACAAGTTGCATCCTTGTTTGTTTATTAAATGGTTACTTTTACAAAGATATGATTCAGAGACATTTGCGAAGCGCGAGTTAGGAAACACTTTGCGTAGCGGGGGATTACCCAATTGAAAGATTACCCATTAATTTTCTAATTCACTTATTCTCTGTCTTGCTAGATCTCTTAATGAAATTTCGACATATGGCATTTCAAAGATAAAATTAGAGTATTTACTTTTAATAACATTCGAATCTGCAACTATAGAATATTTAGAATCAGATTCCATTGCTTTCAGAGCACTTAAATTAATAACTCTATTAATTATAAAACGTCTAGTAGAAATAGCTTTTCCATATGTAACATAAGCTTTGTTATAATCATAATCTAAATATAAATTATCAAAAGCTCTTGATATTTTATAATCTTTAGAATTTAGGGAATCTATAATTCCTGCTATAGCCATTCCTTGAATAGTATTAGGCAAATCAAACTTTTCAAAAGAATTATTCTTTTTTGTATAAAAAATATTTTCTTCAATTCTTTTTGTCTTACAAGAAATACATATTATAACAATGCTAAAAAAAAAATATTTTTTTCATAATCTAGTTAATTTAAAGTTTTATTGGTTTTTCCTCTGCTCTCCCAAGTCTTCTTTATTCACGCTGCGAATTCTAATGATAAAAAACACTTTATAAAGTAGCTACTGAAGAAGTCTCTTTTTTTAATCTAGCTTTAAAAAATATTTTATATTCTCAATTACAAGCTAAAAAATAAATACTCAATAACCTTAGAGCATTTCTTCTTTATGAATCTCTTCTATTAAAATTTGACTCAAATTTTCGAAATCGGCTGTACCTACAAAAAAAGTTTTTGTCTTATCTTTTGATTTTAAAAGTATGGCATCTCCAAAATTCACATTGTACAACCATCCATGGTTTGTAATTCTAATTCCTAAACCTGTTAACCAATTAACTTTAATCTTTTGAATACTTGCAATATCAATATCTCTGATAGGCATTTCTTTTTTAAAAAAACCAAATCCAAAATATGCTGAAATTTTACTTTCATTCAATGTGATGGTCAGTTTGTGAAAAATGATAAAAATGATAATCAAAAATAAAGCAGGAAAGTACAGATTCGTTTTATCAGTAAGAGGATAAATTACTAGTGAAAAAGTAATTACAAAGATTATTAAAATAGAATACGAGAATTGAACATTTTTGTATTTAAGACCTGGCATGAATAAATTTCTTAAAGAAGTTACTATTTATCTCTTTTATGTAAAGTAGTGGTATTTTGATTTTCATCATCAGCGCTAGCATTTGAAAACGAAAAAGGTAAAATTTTTAATGTATCTAAAATCATTAGATTCAAAAATTTCATTTAGTTACATCTAATATAACAATTAAACATTTTAAGAATAAGATTTTTCGTGTTTTTAATTGGGCTTCTCATCTCTTTGCTCTCCCGATTTAATTTGTATAAAGTCCTCATATTTGGTAAAATACTCCAGTCCTAAAACTAAGAGCAGCGAGCTTGCATTATATACTTTCTGCATTATGATTGCTAAACCTAAATAACCAAAACCAAATAGCGCGAAGAAACAGTAAAAAGTCAATAAGCAGATGATACAGCAGAATTTAAGAAAATGAAGTTTTGACTTTATGATAAATATGGTAATAGTAAATAAACCAAACAATGTTAAAATGATCGATATTGTTCCCAGGTCATGAAAGGGAGTTGCAATTAAGAAAATAAATAATAGGTTGACAGCCCCTATAAATTTTAAAACTTTAGCCCATTGTCTTAAAGGTATTTTTTTTGACATATTGATGAAAAAAATGCCATAACCAATCGAGTGGAATGCCATTCCAATAATTGCCCAAATCCTGCCCGGGTTTTGTGAACCGTTTATCGCTTTTGCTGCGAATAAATTGCTTACAAAATTTTTTGACCAGTCAAAGCCCACAGAATTTTTGTCAAGCAATGAGCCGCCTGGATAAAGTAAGGCTGCGATTACTAGCAAAATCACGGAAATGACCAAACATATCAAAACTGAGTATTTCTTAACCATTTGCTTAATTGTTAAACTTTCCATTTGTCGACTAAATGATGTGTTTTTTGTATCAAGTTATTTTGCAATTACCGCTAACTTATTTATATATGTGATAAAACCTGCTCCCCTGCTCCCTGAAATGTTCCTCGATAACGCTTCGCAATCCTGAAAGCCTTATGAACTAACTTTACGCCATTTCAAACAAATATAAATAAAAATAGAAACCTTATAAAGTCTCTGGCTTTTAAACTAAATTTCTTAGATCCAGTTCCTACAATAAAAAAAAACAAATTAATGATAAGAACTACTCGTAAAAAATCGTGAGCCATTTATCAAATTTGGAATTTCTTAGAAACAAAAAATACGGAAAAGTTCGTATTAGTCATGAGAAATACTTCGTAGAGTGAGAATTTTACCTTTCAACATACAAGCCACATGAAAGGATTTCTACAGTAGTGAGATACTTTTCAAAATGCTAGAAATGAATAGAGGCAAGCTGTCGCTCACCTCTATTTTATTCAATTTCTTTTAATAAACATTCCTTTCAAGCAGTTAAATTTTAATTACATAAAAAAACTCACTTAAACTATCATCTTATTTTTAATTACTACAAGAAACAAAGTTAACTACTCCTGATGAATTTACCGAAACAGTGCTTGCCGATGTTCCACTAACTAATCGATAATAAGTTGACGTAGCCCCCGTCCATTTTGATGAACTACTTTCTGTAGAATCAATATACAATTGTGTCCCTTCTTCAATAATAGAAGAATCCGCATATAAGGTCCTTCCCATGTTTATACCTCCAAAACAAGCATCATTGCCTCCTTTGTCATACAATGCAAAAGCATAGGTTACAACATACTGACTGTCCTTCGAAAAGGAAAATAACGATATTTTTGGCAAAGGTTCACAGTTAGGTGTTTTACCAAAAGAAAATCCAAAAGCGAATAAAGCGATAATTAAAGCTGTTTTTTTCATTTGTTATTTTTTTAAATTAGGCATTCTAAATATAAGAAAATTTATACATAAAAACACATGTATTATATTTTTATCAATTAAAACTGTAAAAACAAGATAAAAACAAAACAAAAATTGATTTTTACAGAGATATACTCAAGAATTATTTGAGATAAAAACTCTTACTAAATCAATTTAGTACTACAAAAAAGCCTCATTAAATTCTCTCAAAAACTTCAATAAAAACTTAATAATTAAGGCTGTGATTTTTAAAACTAATTTTCTTAGAATTTTGTTTCCAAAATATAAAAAGACAATATATGAAGTAACATAAAAGTCAGAAGACTTTTATCAGATTTACAATTTTTAAAAAATAAAGAAATGCCCAAAAGTCTTTTAAACATTTGAGCATTTCTTCATAAAATACTGTTTCAATCAATCCAATTATTACAACTCCGACTTCAAATCTATTTTACCTTTCTGAAGTCCTTTACCCGTTACTTCCAATTGGATGGAGCCTGCAGTTTTGACTGCTTTAACCAGAACCACCAATTTACCGCTGAAAAGCTTCATTTTGTTTTCATGAAATATTTCCAGCGAAGTTGCATCGCCGTTACAAGCGGCTCTGTACGTTGCTGCTCCGGTTACCTTAAATTGTAATTCATTCACTGCTGTTGGACATGGAATTCCATTTTTATCTACAACTGAAACCGTTACGAAAGAGATATCCTCGCCATCGGCCTTGATAATTTTTCTATCAGCTTCAAGAACAATTTTATAGGGATTTCCCGCAGTTTTAACTTCACTTTCGGCAGCTATTTTCCCGTTTGAATCAAATGCTACTACTTTTACCGTTCCTGGCTCATATTTCACATCCATCCACATTAAGCGATAACGGTTTTGTGGAGTAGAATTGTTTTTTTTCTGAATGCCCATACTTTTTCCGTTTATGAAAAGTTCTGCACTGGCATAATTGGTGTAAACAAAAACGGGCGTAATCTCTCCTTCTCTTCCTTTCCAGTTCCAATGTGGTAATATATGAAGTGTTTTATCCTCCTTATTCCATCTGCTTCTATAAAGATAAAAACGGTCTTTTGGAAGTCCTGCTAAATCTGAAATTCCAAAATAGGAACTTCTTGACGGCCATTTTTCATCATAAGGTGTCGGCTCTCCTAAATAATCAAAACCAGTCCATACAAATTCGCCAATAACCCACGGTTTGTCATCCTGAAGCACAAAATCTTCATCAGGGACATTTGACCAGCTGCAAGCTTCAAGATCATAAGATGAACTTTGAAAATCATCGTATTGTTTTTCTTTTTGCTGTACAACAGGAAATTTATAAATTCCTCTTGAACTTACTGTTGACGCTGTTTCTGAACCTAATATAAATCCTTGCGGAAATGATTTATAAGCTTCTTCATAAAGATGCACTCTGTAATTCAGCCCAGGTACATCTAATAAAGATCCAAAACCTGAGGCCATGGTCTGTTTTACCTGATCCATTCCTACTGTTACCGGACGCGTAGGATCTTCTCTATGAAAAACATCCTGTAAAAATTTAGCTCTGGTCAAACCTTCAGCTCCATATTGATCCGGAACTTCGTTTCCTGAACTCCACATAACAATACAAGGATGATTTCGTGTGGCTCTCACTAAATTTACAATGTCTTTTTCTGCATATTCTTCAAAAAAGCGATGGTAACCATTTTGTACTTTTGGCTTTGCCCATTCATCAAAACTTTCAGCAAGAAACATAAATCCCATTTCATCAGCCAATTCAAGCTGTTCAAAAGAAGGCATATTATGAGAACTTCTGATTGCATTACATCCCATATCTTTTAGAATGGTGAGTTGCCTTCTAAGCGCTGCTTTGTTTATTGCAGCACCAAGCGGTCCAAGGTCATGATGAAGACAAACGCCTTTAAATTTTGTCACTTTTCCGTTAAGGCTAAAACCAACATGAGGTTCATACTTAATTGATCTGATACCAAATTTTATGTTTTGTTCGTCTTTTAGGGTTCCGTCAGCTGCGTATAATTTGGTTACTGCTGTATACAAATAGGGCGTTTCAGGACTCCATAAATGAGGTTTCGCAACAGCAATAGTTTGATGAAATTTTCCATCTTTTATTTCTGTATTTTTCTGTGTTGCTACAATAGTATTATCTGCATCTTTTATTTCGGTTATCATTGATACATTACTACTGTTAACCTCAGCTTTAAGATCAACAACAGCGGTATTTTCTTTGATTTCCGGAGTTGTAATAAACGTTCCCCATTGTACAAAGTTTTCTTCTTCTTTTACTACAATACTCACTTTTCTGTATAAACCAGCTCCGGGATACCATCTTGATGAAAACGGCATATTAGTCAATTTTACAGCCAATACATTTTCTGAACCAGCAAGGAGATCATTGGTAATATCGATATAAAAATAGCTGTATCCATAACCCCATTCTCCAACTTTTTTTCCGTTTAAATAAACCTGAGGTTCGCTCATTGCACCCTCAAAAATAAGAATTGCCTTCTTTCCCTTTTTAAACTCGGGAATAGAAAATGTGTTACGATACCAGCCTATACCAATATGCGGAAGCGCACCGGTACGACCTGTTTTTTCGGTAGGAACTTTTTCTCCGTTTTGTTCAATTGCCGCCACTTGTTTATCCCATTCTTTATCAAACGGTCCGTAAATAGCCCAATCGTGCGGTACACTCACTTTTTCCCATTTGGAAGCATCGAAATTTACTGAAGATGCTTCTTCTTTCACTTCTTTAGAAAAACGCCAGTTATCTTTTAAAGTAACAGTAGTGGATTGTGACCTCATTTTTCCAGATGAAAAAACTAGTAGAAATAAGAATACTATTGATTTAAAAATTAATTTCATTTTCGTTTTGTTCTCTTACCATTAAGAAATTAAGCTCTAAAGTTTAAATGACTTAATTTCTTAATGGTAAAATTTAATTGTTTATTTAATTTTTGAAAGCATCCAATGCCGGTGACGGTTTTCCATCAGGAAGCCAAGCATTTAACTGATAATGGCTCCAACTTTTTTCGCCTTGTGGTTCCCAATAAATGACACCTAAACCTTTGTTATCAGGTACACTTTTTACGGCTTTTATAGTGGCTTCAAGCATTTCTTTGGTGTTTTGTTCTAATGTATAATCACCACCAACTTCGACTACCATCACTTCTTTGTTATAGCGGGTGGCCATGTCTTTCAGATTATTTTCTAAATCTAAAATGGTGCTTTGATAATCGGTTTTGATCCAGTACGGATAATACGACAAACCAATTACATCATATTTCACTTTATTTTCAGTGGCTTTATCAAAAAACCATCTGAATTTTTCGCTTTTATTTCCTTCGTCTAAATGAACAATTACTTTAATTTTGGGGTCGATGGCTTTTGTTGCTTCGTATCCTTTATCAAGTAATTTTGCCAACTGCCTAAAATTGTCAGTATGTCCTTCCGGCCAAAGCATGCCGCTTGGAATTTCATTTCCAACCTGAACCCATTCGGGCGTTACTCCTGCTTTTTTCAATAGTTGTAAAACATCATAAGTATGTTGGTAAACATCGGTTAACAATTCCGGAAAAGAATGTTTTGCCCATGCTGCAGGTTTGTTTTGTTTCCCGGGATCTGCCCAGGAATCACTGTAATGAAAATCGATCATGATTCGCATTCCCATTTTTTGCGCGCGAACCGCCATGACAACTGTTTCTTGGGGACTGCAGTGTCCGCTGGCTTTATCATCATTGGGATTTACCCAAACGCGCAAACGAATGGTGTTTATTCCGCGGTCTTTTAATAATTGCAGACAATCTTTTTCAGAACCGTCTGCATCATAAAATTTATAGCCTGTTGCTTCCATTTGTAGCAGCCAGCCTACATCTGCTCCTTTTGAAAAAGAATATTTTTCGCTTGCCATTTTTGATTTACAGGAAGTAAATAAAGCAGCAGTCATCATCAAAAAAGATATAATTTTAAGTGATTTTTTCATGTCTTAGTCTTTACTGAAGGCTTGCATTACCGATAAGGCATTGTTATCAAAACTATATAAAGCCTGATTTTCGAAGGTAGAACCACTTGCAGATTGTGGTCCTTTAAAAGCAACCCATTCTCCGCCCCAATACGCAAATCCTTGTCCAAATTCTGATGTTTTTACGATGTTTTTAAGATCCATAACAAAAGTTCTTTGTCCTGTTGGCGTTGCCGGATATCCAGGCACCAATTGATCATTTGTTCCTACAATATTATTCGTCTGATCATTGTACAATAGGGTAAAAGGATAAGCGGTTTCTGCTATCAGCACTTTTTTACTGAATTTCTTTCCTAAAGCATCAATGGTATTTTTTACTACTGTTAAATCTTTACCGTGCCAGACAGGATAGTATGATAGTCCAATATAATCATAATCAATGCTTTTCATTTTGGTAAAAAACCAATCAGTTGCACCGCCGTCTACACCTGCATAATGAATCATTATTTTCGTGCTTGGTGCTTTACTGCGAACTGTTGCGCTTGCAGCACTTAATAAAGCGATACATTGTTGTTCGTTACTGATTAAATTTCCTTGTGGCCATAATAAACCGCTATTGATTTCATTACCAATCTGAATAATATCAGGCTTGATTTCTGTAATTATTGTAGCGGTATAATCAGCAACTGTTGTTTTTAAATCAGCAAAAGACAATTTTTTCCATTCTTCGGGAATCGTCTGTGTTCCCGGATCGGCCCAATTATCCGAATAGTGAACGGTAAGCCACACTCTTAAACCGGCTTGTCTTGCTTTTTGAGCCAATTGTTTTACTTCACTTAAACCAGAACGCCCATTTACTGGATTTTTCCATAAACGAATTCGCACTGTATTACAACCTGCATTTTTTAGTGTTGTAAGCATTGGTTCGGCTTTGCCATTGCTGTAAAATTTAGTTCCCAAAGATTCTATTTGAGGAAGAAAAGAAACATCTGATGCCCTGATAAAAGTATCAGTTGCATCTGGCGGATTCACCGTTTCTGTGTCTGCAGCATCATTACTGGAGCACGAAAATTGAACCGCAGTGATCGCAAGTAACCCAAGAATTTTTATATATTTTCTCATGGTATGAGTTATAATTAGTAGAGTTTTGACTTTAAAAGTAAGTTCATTTTAATGTAAAGAAGAAGCCTCAAAATAAGCTTATGAGGCTTCTCTTCTTTTTTAATTCAACTTATGGAGTTGCTATAAACATGTAACGTCCATCTATATCATTGAACCAGATTTCATATTTTCCAGCCTCAACGATAATATCTCCGCCATTATCTCCCCAGCTTACATCCCAGGCATTATTAGCTCTAAATTTCATTTTTCCGGCTTTTAAAGTTTGAGTAACTTTCCAGATGTGAGCATCAAAATCAGATTTCACTAAAGGAACATCCATACTCCAACCTGCGTCATCTCCTGTCAATACAGAACCAGTCATGGTAATTGTTGCATAGGTTGTCATTGGTCCTGTATAAGGCTCTATTTTGTAGCTTAGTTCTTCAAGATTAATTTCAAAACTATAATAACCTGAAGCTGTCGTTGGGAAAACACCCGGATCAGGATCGCTTTCTGTTGCTCTGTATTGTACTTTGGCACCATTTGTTCCGTAAGCAGGAGCCCAGAAACCAATTTGCTCAATTAATTTAAAACCATCTTTATTAAAATATCCGGTATAATAAAACTTAGCGTTTTCCTTTGTATCTCTGTAAATTGGCATGTTATTGCTTGTTACGCTCCATCCTGCAGCAGTTCCAGGTCCTACTAAGAACAAATCAATTTTAGGGAATACACCTCTGTAAGGAGTTAATGCAATCGTAATTGGCGTAGAAAGTTTTGGCTCTGAAAGTGTTGTTCCAACTGTTGATTTAATTCTAACATCGATTGTTCCTTCAACATCAGGTGTAAGACCAAGCTCAAGTGCTTTTGCATTAAGCTCTGCCACTGTAATAGATGCATGTGTACTTGTAGAAGTTGTAATATCTATCGGCGCTGCAAATTCAGTATTACTTGCTGCAAACTGTACGGTATAGGTAACAATTGTAGGTGTTCCGTAACTCACTTTTTCCCAAGTAAAAGTCAGGGCAGTATTGTTTGGTGTGTCTTTATTTAAAATAGTCGATGAACCATTATCAGGTGTAATGATTGCAAAAGCCGCTTCCTGAGGCTCTAAGATCATCAAATCTGTTTCGTTTTCACAAGACCAAAGTCCTGTAACTAAAGCAATAGCTATAAAAATTTTATATATGTGTTTCATTTTTTGTATCGTTTATGTTTAAAAAAAAGTTTTAGTAACCCGTGTTTTGAGTCAAATTTCTATTGGCTCCCAATGATCCTTCCGGAATAGGGAAAACGCTCATATAAGAAGGAATAGAGATTCCTTTTGAAGAGTTTCCTTTCCACGCCCAATTGTAAGATCCTCCGGTATATTTTCCAAAACGAATTAAATCTTGTCTTCGGTGTGCTTCCCAGTGTAATTCGCGTGCTCTTTCATCAATTAAAAAATCAAGCGTTAATTCGCTTAAAGCAATGTTTCCAACAGTCGAATTACTATTCGCTCTTTGTCTTAAAGCATTTACATAATTTAATGCCTGAGTAGTTGTTCCGTTCCCGCCTCTTAAAGTCGCTTCTGCATACATTAAGTACACATCGGCTAATCTGAATAATGGAAAATCAGTATCAGCATATGTAGAACTTATTCCGTTAACTCCTGTAGAAGTTTTATTAGAAAATTTAGATAGAATATAGCCTTGGGTTTTTACTCCAATATCCTCAATATCAATAGATCTTTGTTTTGCAGGATCGCCCTGAACGCCTTTTCCTATCGTATTTCTGGTATCCTGACTGAATTTTGTTCCGTCAAATTTTTGAGCAAATTCTTTTCTGATTCTAAGTGCTCCTGTCCAGCCGCCAATTCCAAAATCGGCACCGTTGTTTTCCCAGGCACCAATTTGTCCGTTTGTTAAAACAGTTGTTGCTCCCCAGTTTTGAGAAACTGCTCCATCTGACTGGATTCCGAAAATGATTTCTTCAGAAGTATTGTTATCTGCTTTAAAGTTGTCCAGGTATTTTGGTTTTAAAGTATAACCGCCTGCAATGACTTCATTACACATCGTAATACAATCATCAAAACGATCCGCCTGAATGTATACCTGAGCATTCAAATACATTTTTGCCAAAATCATACGTGCCATAGATTGATCTAAACGTCCGTATTCATTTGTTCTCGCTGCTTTTAAATCTGGTAAAACAGCTTTAAGTTCCGCTTCGACAAAATCAAATAATTGTTTTCTGTTAAATTCAGGTCCATTAAAGTTTATAGGATCATTTTCAGTATACATTGGTGCTTTTCCAAATAAATCCATCATGTTATAATAAGCATATGCTCTTAAAACGCGAACTTCCTGGCGGTAAAGTGCTATATCAGCCAAAGTTGCAGTATTCGTAATGCCTCTTGAACTTAGTTTTTCCGGTGTACTCTGACGTAAAAACTCGTTTGCATAAGAAACAGAAACCATCGTTCTGCTAAACATTCCTAAAATAACAGGGTTTGCGGCTGTCCAGATATTACGTTGCAATTCTGCCGTTCCTCCGTCATTTTCATAACTCCAAACCAATTCGTCCGTAGTTAATTCCTGCAAGTACAATAAACATCTTGTAAACTGGCTTGTTCCTGCATCTACACCTTCAAGCGATGAATTATCAGGACCCAATACTCCCGTTAAAGTTAGATTTCCGTATACTCCTGCAAATGCTTTTTTGTATCCGTCAGGTGTAGAAAATAATACATCAGAAGAGAGAACGTCGTCATCTTCAGAGACTACGTTTAAGTCATCAGTACAAGAATGAAAAACGGTAGTCAATGCTAAAATTGTTATTAAAATATATTTTTTCATCTTTTCGCTATTAAAATTTAAGATTAAGACCAAATAAGATTGATCGTTGTCTTGGATAAATCGTTTTGTCTACACCGTTATTTGTAATTTCAGGGTCTAAACCACTGTATTTTGTAATTACAAAAACGTTCTGAACTCCAGTTGATACTCTTAATGACGCTTTGCTGTTTACCCAGTTATTCAAAGTGTATCCTAATGTAATATTGTCCATTTTTAAGAAAGAGGCATTCTCTATATAAAGATCTGACAAGACAACATTTGAGGTAGTCTGAAAATTAGTTTCTGTTACCTGAGATGGAATATTACTTAAAACTCCTCCGTTTTCCATAGCATCATATTGCGCCCTGCTGGCGTCTACGGCATTAAAAATTCGGTTACCAACACTTGCTCTTAAATTGAACGAAAAATCGAATTTCTTATAATTCATGTTAGATGCAAATCCTAAAGTAAAATCCGGATCAGGATTATTATAAATGTATTTATCTGAATCGTTTTTGATGTTATCGCCATTTAAATCTGCAAAAGCGCCTTCAATTGGTTTTCCTTCGTTATTGTATAATTGTTTGTATACATAATAAGAATAAGGAGTGTAACCCTCTCTGAAAATTTGTCCCGGAGTTCCTGTTCCTGCAATATTGTCTCCTAAAAAGATATCGGTTCCGTTAACCAGATTTTTAATTCTTCTTTCGAATTTGGCCATATTAAAATTCATGTTCCAGTTAAAATTTTCTGTTTTAACTGCATTCGCATTAATCGTAAACTCGACACCTTTTGTGGTAAAGCTACCTACGTTTTGATACACACGATTAGAGAAATTACTACCATCAGATATTGCTGCGTTTACTAATAAATCTTTAGATTCTTTATAATAAACATCAAGTCCGGCAGATAAGCGATTGTCTAAAAAGCCAAAATCAAGACCTGCGTTATAGGATGTTGTTTCTTCCCATTTCAAATTGTTTGTTCTTTTTGAAGGAAGTGCAACCGGAACCGGGCTTTCGCCGAAGTAGTATTCAGAATTTCCTCCGCCAACCTGGTATTTTTGCAGGTATCCGTTTGGCTCAGGAATGTCCTGTTGTCCTGTTATACCCCAGCTTAATCTTAATTTTAAGTCAGATAATGTACTGCTGTCTTTAAAGAAATCTTCTTTGATTTTCCATGCAAAGGCTGCTGATGGAAAATTCCCCCAACGATTGGCTTCTTCAAATCTTGATGAACCATCTCGTCTGTAAGACATCGTTAATAAGTACTTATCTCTAAAATTTAGATTTGTTCTGGCAAAGAATCCTATTAAAACAACATCTGTATCCAGAGTGGTTTCAGGAAAAGTTGATGGCAAATCCGGGTTTAAGACATTACCTGTTTCAAATCTTGAACTTTGAAATTTTTGATACGAATAACCACCAGTAGCTTCAAAATTCAATGCATTAAAAGTCTTGTTATAAACTAAATAAGTATCTAATAATTTATTTTTTCTGGTTGCTTCTGTATATTCATTTGTCCCGTAAGGAACGTTGTTGTTTGATGGAGCAGAACCGGCATCAGCACCAACCAATCTTGTTCTTTCTCCATTCGATTCATCATAACCAACATTTACAACAGCTCTTAAAGCAGGTAAAAAATGAAATTTATAATCTATTTCAAAATTCCCAAAAATTCTGTCATTCGTTCCTCTATCATTGGTATTCAATAATTGCGAAACAGGATTTCTTGCTGCAGTTGATACTAATGGATAATTTCCGTTGGCATCAATTCCGGTAGTATATTCAAAATAACCTCCATAAGGTGCGCCTTCCACTTTTATTGGCTGAGTTGGATCAAAACCAATAGCAGCTCCTTCAACAGCATCTGTAAATCTGTTTTTTTCGTCTGTATAATTGGCCGAAAGCCTTAATTTTAAATGATTGTCAAGAAACGCCGGATTCATTACTAAACCAACCGTGTTTCTTTTGAAAGTGTTTGTCAAACGCAATCCTTGCTGATCTGTATTTCCTAGTGTTAAGCTCGTTGGAATGAGATCGAATAAACTTCCTCTAACAGCTAAACTTTGATCTACCGTTCCGGTGTTTCTGTAAATTGCTTTTTGCCAATCCGTATTTGCAGTTCCCAGTTTACTTAGATCATCGCTTCTTCTGTCTGCAATAACACTTCTAAATTCATCTGCACTAAAAACGTCAACTGTTTTAGTTAATGTACCAGCTGCATATTGAACATTATAATCTACAGATAATCTTTTGCTTCCTTTTTTAGTCGTTATAATAATAACACCATTTGAAGCTCGCGAACCATAAATCGCAGAAGCCGATGCATCTTTTAAAACCGTAATAGATTCTACAGTTGCAGGATTTAATGAGGCTAAAAAGGAAGAAGATCCTGTATTGGTAGTATTATCAAGCGGTAATCCGTCGATAACAATAAGAGGATCATTACTTGCAAAAAGCGAACTTCCTCCTCGAATTCTAATTTGAGAACTAGAACCCGGAGCACCAGTTGAATTTACTGTTAAACCCGCTACTCTACCATTCAGTAGATTTTCTGTTGTAATATTATTTCCTTTGTTAAAGTCTTTGGTCGTAAGTGCAGTAACAGATCCTGTTGCATCTTTCTTTTTAACACTTCCGTAACCGACCTGAACCACTACTTCTTTTAGTAGATTGGTATCTTCTTCAAGATAAACTGTTATGTTTTTTTGTGTACTAACGGGAATCGTTTGAGTGGAATAACCGGTATAAGAAAACGTAATTTGACTATTTGCTTTTACTCCGGATAATTGAAATTTTCCATCGAAGTCAGTAGAAGCACTAATGTTTGCCCCTACTACTTTTATGTTTACTCCTGGTATGGGCTGTCCGGACGCTTTTTCCAGGACAACTCCCCCAATTGTGTTCTGGGCAAAAACACAAAAAGGAAGTAAGAGTAATAAAAGTAAAAATTTGGTTTTAATTATTTTCATACTTTTTAAATTGGGTTGGTTTAAGTTAGTGTTTATTACTATAAGTGTTGGTTACAAAATGATCGAAAGAATATTAGTCTGCTCTTTCTTTTACAATGAGAAAAGGTTTCCCCTATGTCAATTTTAATTGAAATGTTGGTCATGTTTAAATTGTTTTTGGTTAAGATAATTGGTTAGTTTGTTTTCATTGACTTACGCTGAACAAAAAAATAATACACTATTACTCAAACGTTATCGCTTATCAATGCACTCTGCAAATTAAGTACAGAGCGACTTATTAAGACAGGGAAAAAATCATTTATAAAAGGGGACAATTTCGTAAAAGTGTACACACGACACTTTATAAAAGCATATTCCTTAATTTTTTAGATTAAAAAAAATCAAAACATGAATTATTTACCTTTAAAATAATCGATTTAATAATCAGGCAGCCTGTCGTTTTTAATCGGTTTATTCCCAAAAAAAACAATCTTACAAAGTCTCAAATCTTAATTTTTAAACAAGAAAATTCAAAAAATAACGAAATCAGAAACAGTCGTTAATCTAAAAAAAACAGTAGTGTTTTTGAACATTAGATGATAATTGTGTTAATTTCGCAAAGTATCAGATTTCAAATATATTCACTTAAAAATTGATTCAGCTTTTAGATCGCATCCCTTTTATTTTTCGTATATCAGAGAACAGTATGCTTTTAAAAAAAATTCTATGAATAAGTTAATGTTCTTTCTTGTTATTAGTCTTTTGCACATAAATGCATCAGGACAGAATTACCCGATAAGACATCTTGATATTTCATCAGGACTTTCGAACAATTCTGTTGCCTCTATCTATCAGGATCAAAACGGTTATATGTGGTTTGGAACTTTTGATGGACTGAACAGATATGATGGAAATGATTTTAAGATTTACCGCCATATTCATACTGATCCCAATTCTATTCAGGGAAATGCCATTAGTTGTATCGAAGGTGACTTTGAAAATAATTTGTGGGTAGGAACAACCGCGGGACCAGTGGTTTTTAATGCCGAACGCTCTTCTTTTAGTCCGTTGCAATATTATGATACAAACAAAAAAATCAGACCCTTAAACGTTACTGCCTACGAAATAATTGCGGTACATTCTCTACACATCATTCTCGTTGCTACAAAAGAGGCGATCGTAGTTTATAAAGAAGGTGAGAAAATTGGAACAGCAATACCTTTCAACGGAAAATTAAATTACATCGCAAGATCAATAGCTTATAATGCGAAAAAACAAATCTTCTATGTTTTTATAACCGGAACGGGTCTTTGCCAATATGATATTACGTCAAAAAAACTAACACTTCTCAACAATACCATTACAGGTGCCAATTGCATTAAGTTGACAAATGATGGACTCTGGATTGGATCGGACGAAGGCGCCTACTTATACAATCACAATCTAAATACTTATTCTAAAAATTACTTTTCGGAAAAAACGGTTGTACGTGATTTTTTTCAGCAAGAAAACAGACTCTGGATTGCCACTGATGGAGCTGGTCTTTACACCATTACAAAAAATCAGAATGTTCCTGTTCTTTATCGTGCTAACGGCCCTGTTTCATTGCTTAACAGTAAATCTTTGTATGATATCTTCCAAAGCAAAAACGGCGAAATGTGGTTCGGAACCCTGCGTGGCGGCGTAAGCATGATGGGGAAAAACCCGCTCTATTTTAATCATTTTAAAAGCAAAGATCCGCTGACTAATAAAGAAGATGAAGATCCTGCCGCCAACTTCATGCTTTCTTTCTGCGAAGATGAAAAGAAAAACATCTGGATTGGCACTGATGGCGCCGGAATGAGGTACTGGAACAGAAAACAAAATACCTACGACGTATACTCCACAACATCCTCTGCTGGCAGAAAAATTCAGAGCAATTTTGTTACAAACATCGTCAGGGATTCTGATAATGCCATCTGGGTAGCGATGTGGAAAGGCGGAGTCTGCCGTATTGATCCTAACTCAAAAGCAATTCAGAATTTCTCCATTTACAATCAAATCACTAAAAAAGCAGAACAGGAATCCTGGCTGCTATTTATAGATTCAAAGAAAACATTGTGGCTTGCCGTTACTAACGGTGGAGCATTATATCAATTTGATAGAAAGCAAAATAAATTCATCTCCTACAGTAATACTTTACGAGATGTTACTTGTCTTTACGAAACCAAAGACGGCAAAATCTGGGGCGGAACATTCAATTCTTTTTTTGAAATAGAACCCAAAACAAAAAAAGTAAAAAACTATCATTCCGATTATACGATCAGATGCATAACGGAAGATCAAAATAAAAATCTTTGGATTGGTACTGTTGAGGGTGGTCTGCTTTTATTCAACCCAAAAACTGGTACTTTCAAAAAATATACTACACAAAATGGTCTTTCGAGCAATACCATACTTCGGCTTTTAGAAGACAAAAAAGGGGATTTATGGATGAGTACCTATCATGGAATTTCAAGATTGAATCCTAAGAATAATACTTTTAGAAATTTCGGTGTTTCTGATGGACTTCAGGGCAATCAATTTAGCTGGAATGCAGGTACCAAACTTTCTACTGGAGAATTTATTTTTGGCGGTATAAACGGATTCAATGTTTTTGATCCTGACAATATAAAAGACAAAAAAAATACGGGCAAATTTTTATTAAATGATTTGCTGGTAAACAATCAACCCTTAAAACTGGACAGTCCATATATCACAGAAAAAAAACTTGAGATGATAAGCGCTGCCGAACTTCCTTATGAAAAATCGGCATTGAGTTTTGATTTTGTTTATCTTGATTATGTCAATTCCGAAAAAATTAATACCGCGTATTTTCTGGAAGGATGGGACAAAGACTGGAACTATACCTCAAAAAATAACAGGGCAAATTATTCCAGGCTGACTGAAGGAACCTATGTTTTTAAAGTAAAAACAACCGATATTTTTGGAAATTGGACCAATGAGGTAACGCTGTCAACGGTAAAAATTCTTCCACCCTGGTACAGAACATGGTGGGCCTATACTTTTTATCTCATCGCTGCTGCCGCTGCCATTTATGCCTATGTAGGATATCATAAAAACAAGGAAAGGCTTCGCTACGAAATAAAATTGGCCCGTATGGAGCATAAAAAAGACAAGGAACATGCTGAAAAACAGTTTTCTATGTTTACTTATATGGCTCATGAATTGCGCACTCCCCTTTCTTTGATTATAAATCCGCTAAAAAGTGCTATTGAGAGAAAAAACCGTTCTGAAGATGATCTTGACCTGAATCTTGCCTATAAAAATGCCAAGAGATTGTTGAGCCTCACCGATCAGTTACTGTTGTTTAGAAAAGCAGAAACGGATCTTGATGAACTCAAAATTTCTAAGATTAATTTAAACAGTTTATGCCGTGAAATCTATGACAGCTTTACACAAATGGCAGCGGTTAAAAGTTTAAACTATCAGTTTATTGAAGAACAAACTCCAGCTGAAATATATGGCGATTATGAAAAAATAGAGATTACGCTGTTTAACTTAATCTCCAATGCGTTCAAATTCACTCCTAATAGAGGATCTATAATTATTCAGCTAGTCGAGAATACTGCTGATGTTTCTATTATTATATCGGATACCGGCAGCGGAATTCATGAGAATGATATTGCTACTATTTTTGAAGAATTCAAGCAAGGTCAGTCTAAAGCCAGCAATGGTTTTGGAATTGGTCTTTATGTTGCCAAATATTTTGTAACTAAACATCATGGCGAAATATCATGCAAAAGCGAATTAGGAAAAGGTACTTCGTTCACTATTGTACTCCCTAAAGGAAAAAGTCATTTTGCAGAAATGAGCATCAATGAAAATTATCCGGAAATGTCGCCTCTTGTAGGTGAACTTTTGGAAGGAATGCCTGCTGATAATCAAAACACATCTACGAGCAGAAATCAAGCATCAGCTCCTGAAAATATTCCCGTAGAATTAATCAGTACAAAAAAAGTATTGCTGATTGTGGAAGATAATCCCGAAATGAATCATTATCTGGTTCAGCTTTTCTCCAAAAACTATATTGTTTATTCGGCAGCAAACGGACTTGAAGGTCTGAAACTTGTCGAAAAACATATGCCTGATATTGTCCTAAGCGATATCTCTATGGAAGGTATGAACGGTATGGATTTATGCAAAAAAATCAAACAAAGTGATGATTTAAGCCATATTCCGGTAATACTTCTTACGGCTACAACGAGCAATGATATTCATTTAAAAAGCATTACTGAAGGTGCAGACGATTATGTTACCAAACCTTTTGACAGTGATATACTTCTGGCACGTGTAGATGCTGTTCTTCGAAACAGAGGGCAATTGCGCAAGTATTTCCTAGACAGTATTACACTTCGTGAAAATGTAAATAAGGTTCCTACTGAATATAAAGAGTTCCTGGATAAATGTATTGAAATTGTCGAGGCAAATCTCGAAAATAGCGAGTTTAACCTTAAGAGTTTCTCTGCTGCAATGGGTATGAGTCATTCCAGTCTTTATAAAAAGATTAAAGCAATTTCCGGACAAACCGTAAATGTTTTTATCAGATCGATCAGAATCCGCAGAGCCGCCGTAATTATGCTTACTGAAAATATTAATATCGCGCAGGTCGGCCCTCAGGTTGGTATAGAAGATCAACGCTATTTCCGTCAACAGTTCGTAAAATTGTTTGGAATGAAACCTTCAGAATACATTAAAAAGTATAGAAATTCTTTTAATAAGGAATTGAATATTATTCAGAAGAAAGATATTACGTAATTAGAGCTTTTCCCGATAGTAAGACAAAGCTTCTGAGAAATCTGAAGCTTTTTTTGTTTGTTCCATTTTTTTTATAGCTACTGTCTCCTACATTCAGGAGCGGGACGATTGTGACAACAAGTACTTTATTCAATATCACTGGTTATTCAGCAACCCAAATATTTAATAATTAAACTATTAGTCCCAATAAATGCGATATTATAAATTCATTCTTTAAAAATTATCATTATTTTTAAAGAATATTTGGTTTACCTCCAATTCTTTAAACACTAAAAAATGAAAAAAATCTTTTTTTTATTCGTAATTGTAGTTTTGTATTCTTTCACAACTTCTGAAGAGATAACAACTGTTTCAGGTAAAATCATAAATACCGAAAATAGAACAATTAGAATTAAAGGGGAATTACTTGATAAAGAAATCAAGTTAAAACCAGACGGCAGTTTTTCAGAAAATCTAGTATTAGAATGTGATTGCATTTATAGAATTGAAACCTCTAAAAATAGTATCCCCTTATATTTAGCTAAAGATTCCAAAGTAATGCTATATGCTGATGATACAAACCTAACTTCAACTTTAAAATTTACTGGCAAAGGAAGTACTGAAAATCAATACCTTGCTAAAAAACAACTGATAACTTCAGTAATTACGAACGAAGACCTTTATAAACTTAACGAAAATGAGTTTCTGAAAAAACTCCAGGAAATAAAAAGTTCCGTTAATACTCTGTACCTCAAAACAAAATTTACTGATACTAATTTCAAAATAAATGAAGCCAAAAGTATTCATTATCTGGAGCACAAACATTTACTTTTTTATAAAAAATACCATTATTTTTATGCAAGGTTAAGTGACTTTAAAGTTTCTGAAACATACCCACAGGTCGATGAAACAATCGATCTGGATAATAATTCGGATTTTTTATTTTCAAATGATTATCAAGAAATTGTGTTAAGTAAATTCTATGAAAATATTGAAGGAGATGGTGATGCTATGTTCATTACGGCTAAAAATGCAATTCCAAAGATTAAAGCTCTAAAAAGTCAAAGCATAAAAAATCGTTTAATCGAAAACTCAGCAAATGATATTAATATTGAAAATCTGAGTTATGATAAAACATATCAGGAATTTTTATCAATTACAAACAATCCGGTTATTAAACAAACACTTACCATCAATTATAATGCAACAAATGCATTACAACCTGGGAATCCGTCTCCAAAATTTGATTATGAAAATCAAAAAGGAGGAAAAACTACTTTAGAAAATCTGAAAGGAAAATATATTTACATTGATCTTTGGGCCACATGGTGTGGCCCTTGTCGTCAGGAAATTCCGTTTCTTCAGAAAGTCGAGGAACAATATAAAGGCAAAAATATTGAGTTTGTCAGTATTTCGATAGATGCCACAAAAGATCAGGCTAAATGGAACAAATTTGTTCTAGAAAAACAATTAGGCGGGATTCAATTATTAGCAGATAATGAATGGGAATCAAAATTCGTAAAAGATTATGGTGTTCAGGGCGTTCCAACATTTATCCTTATTGATCCTAACGGCAAAATCATTAATGCACGCGCACCAAAACCCTCTGACTCTAAACTTATTGAGCTATTAAACAGTTTAAAAATATAGCCCTAATTAAGATATTTAATAACTTTATTAAAATCATCCATAAAACTGGTTAGGTATTCAATATTTCCCATTACTAACAAAAACGCCAATTGAAAAAGCCTATGAATTCGTTGAAATACGAAATTTAAAACAAAACCCGCTTCAATAGATAAAGTACTAAAAAACTTCTTTTTTTCTTTATCTCAATTTCTATTACATAAAAAAACATCTGTTTTTTACACATCCTAAAAAGAAAGAATCTTTCATCAAATACTCCACTTTTACAAGTCAAAAATCATTCACAAAATCTAAAAAGTAAAGCGTTTTTTCGGCAGATTTTTAATTTAATCCAAATAACAAAACATACGAAATCAACAATATTTTACTATTTTTCGAAGTGAACTTTAAAAAATAACAAGCAATACCCATCTATAACTAATAAAACATCTAACGTTTACCATTCTCTATCAGTAGATTAGAAGTGTAAAATCCTTATGTTCTATTTTAAAAAAAATCCATATTAATTTAATGCTATGTTTTCTTCAGAACTAGTCTGTTTTACTAAATGATTTTATAAATTTGCGATCTTATTTTTAATACTTATTTCACAGTATTTAGACCTGATAATCAAACTATTCTTTCAGACTTTACTCAAAAATAAATAATAACATAACTACAATTAAATCCAATGCTTAAAAAAAACAAATCCCAAATTCTATTTTTTATTCTTTTCAATTTATTTTTTTCAATTACTTCATTTGCTCAAAAAAATCTTTATGCCGGAATTGAAATTGGACGAAGAGCTATAAAAGTTTCAGTTCTTGATGTTAACAATATCAGAAAAGCTGATTATGATATTTTGTATTTTTCGAATGACAGATTTAGTTTTGCTGACCATATTACTGCGAACGGCGAACTTACTCAGGATGATATTACCCAAGCTGGTGTTACAGTTATTAGCCAATTGAGTAAAATAAGAAAAGAGTTTAAGCTTCTTGAAGAAAACATTTTTATAGTTGCTGCTCCGGTTTTTGCATCTGCCCGTAACATTGATGTTTTAAAAAATAAAATCACTTCTTTAACTAATAAAAAGCTTGACATACTTAATGTTAATGAAGAACCTAAAACGTTGGTTAAAGGTGCTATTCCACCTGTAGATTATGCTAATGCTTTCCTTCTTGATATTGGTGCGCAAACTACCAAAGGAGGATACATCGATGAACTTGAAGATGACAAATTAGAATTTATACCTCTTGAACTGGATTTTGGTACAATGACACTTACTGATGCTGTGCAAAAAACAGTTTCCAATCAAAATCAAGTGAATGATATGTCAGTATATCAGGAAAAATCTTTTGACTTTAACTCAATTCTGCGTAAGAAGATCAAAGACCTACTTGATAAAAATCCTCTTTTATTAAAAAAAGAAAAAATCTATTTATCAGGTGGAGCTGTATGGGCCTTTGCAACATTGTATTATAATGAAAACATTAAAGAGCATTATGTTGCTTTAAGTATGGAAGACGTTCTTAATTATGATGCAATCCTGAAAAATAATTTCATCAAGTTTACTACCCTTTCTAAAACCAATAAGGAAGCCGCCAGAGTTTTAAGTACTTATGACCAAAAATACCTTATTTCTGCAAATAACATATTGGTGAGCCTCCTTGAAAGCATTCCAAATTTAGAGACAAAAAAAATATACTTTGTAAAAGACGGACAAACAATCTGGCTTATCTCACACATTGCAGATCGTTCTAAAAAAGTAAATACTAATTTTTAAAGTGCTTAGAATAGTTCTCCAGAACTTCTTACTAAAAAAAAATACCACTTGAAGTGGTATTTTTTTTATTTACAATCCTTTTCTTTTAAGAAAATACACGGTTAAAATCCTGATTTCTTATTAATAAGGAGCAATCTTATTTTAATTAATGTGTGTTTCTTTGATGTCCGAAATTACGATATCATCAGTATCCAAAGCGCGTAAAAAGGCTGCTGCGTCAAAAGCTTCCCCTAATGTTGTAACTCCTTGCTTTTTTATTTTCCCTTTTAAAATTCTTTTTATAGCCTCGACAAGTAAAGGAGCTGTAACGGCATAAATATCTATTCCTTCAGCTGTAATTGATCTTTTCTTGTTTCCTTTTGTTGCTACTACTTCCATACAAAAACGTTGAGACGATCTGTTTTTTTTATCTACAGGTTTAGGCTCTGGCGTTTCATCACTTCGTATATCAGCCAAAGAATTTTGACTCAAGTAAGTGTTGATTGTATTCACCTTGATATGTCGCGAAATCGTAATTATTTCTGAAAGCGGTACAGTCACAACTTCTTGTGTTAATATTGGATCCGGGAATTCCCAAATTTTTGATTTAACCTCCAGAACAGGCTGTAAACGATTTTCGGCAAACATAAATCTTTGATAATGATTTCGCTCTCCTGTCAATCGTGTTCCTTTTGTTGGGTGCCAGGAATCTAAACCTATATAAAGTGAAATCTCATCTGCCTTATCCCAAACTTGCGTAACCGTTGTACTTAATAAATCGCCCAACCCTCCATAAAATGCAGCGGCAGGAATTATGGTTATGTTAGCCGATTTTGCCTTTTCAGAGAATTTTTCAAATATGTCCAATACCGCTTTCTGCTCCGCACTAACATCAAGATAATGTTTTCCCAATCTTAATGCAGATTGAATGATTGGTTCTGCAGTATCTAAAAAAGGACCTGCACAGTTTACGATGATTTCTGCATCGGCGAAAGCCTCATCCAGAGTTTCAGGCTGATTAATATCTGCTACTTTAGTTATTAAATCCGGATAATCATTACTTAAAACATTCAATTTATCGGCATCTCTCCCACTAAGAATAGGCTTGTAACCTTGTTGATAGAGCTGAGCAATTAAAAATTTTCCTGTGTGACCGTAAGCGCCATATACTGCAATTTTATTTTCCATAAAATGATTTTAATATTTAAAGATCGTTATTTTGATATTACTTTTAGCTAAATAATTAAATAGTTACAGCTTTCAGTTTCTTCAAGAAATTTAGTACTAAAATAGATGCATTTTTCGGATTAGTCAAATATCCTGTTTTCCATACATTTAGATCATAACAAAAAAGACCGTTCTTGAGAACGGTCTTTTTACTATTTTCAGCATTTATAAAAAGCTTAAACTCTAAACAAAGCGTATTTATTGTAGTTGAACAATACCTGATCATAAGGCACAAAAAGCGATTTTATTTTCTCTGAAGAAGCATTAAATGTGATTCCGTTATGTTTTCTGAACAAATAGATTTCTTTCAAACAGTTCGACAAACTTTGGTGTATTTCTGATGTAAAAGTCGGTAATTGTTTATCTCCTACCAATAAATCTATTTGATAATTAGAACTACTTTTAGACAAGTTATTTCCAATAATTCTTATTGTAAAAGTGGTCGCTTTTCCGTGTTGTTCACCTTGATACTGTACTACCATAATTTTAGTATTAAAAGTTTTAAAATTAATTTTCTCATCACTTCAACCTACTTTCAGTTGAATCGAATATTAAAGTTATGAAAAAATATAAGTTGTTTTACAAACTGATCTTAAATTATCAATTTGGGACAAAGTTATATAAAATTCTATTTTCAGAAATTCTTTATTCTCCTGTTTTAACAGAAATTTAATCCCACTTTCCAGCTAACACTTTATTATGGATATCTGCCGCAAATAAAGGCGTTTCTTCATTATTATGTGCTTCTACATTTTGCAGCATCTGGCTCTTTACCATTTCCAGATTTTCAATATTAGCCGCTTTTAATACTGCTAAAAATTCAGGTGTTGAAGTGACTAAAACCTTATTTACAAACTCGCAGCTATTTGCTGTTACGGGAATAATTTTAATTTCCCAGGTTATTCCTAATTTAGTTATTCCCATATCAGAAATCGAATCTGAAACCGAATTAACTTTGCAATGATTCCTATCTCCAACTTCTTCTATATAATGTTGTACAAGAAGATTGCCGGCAATACGCTCGACATTTATCGACATCCTTTTTCCATCTTGCGAAACCGAAATTCCTCCCGCAATATGACTAACCGAACAAGATTGATATTCCTGATCTTTTAATGTAAAAAGCCAATCGGTAATATCTATTTTTTCTGCCGCACAATGAATTATTGCCTTTGCAGTACATTCAGCCAATATTTCCATCTTATGATTCTAAAGTTTTAATAAATTCGTCTGCCGATAAAAGAGAATGTCCGTAATTCGGAAAATTTGTTTCTACGGTCGCTCTAATTTCTTCCTGATTAAAAGCACCGATTCCATCCTTAATTAAAGTTACATGATAACCAAGTTCTACTCCATATCTGGCGGTCGAGTCAACACAGGTATTGGCACGCATTCCGGCAATTATAATATGATCAATATCGTGCATTTTTAAAAGAAAATCGAGATCCGTATTGGCAAAACCACTAGCCGTCCAGTGATTTTGAGCTATCAAATCACCTTCTACAGCCAAGAGTTCCGGATGAAACTCAGCTCCCCAGGTCCCTTTTTCAAAAACCGTAAAATTTTTAGTTCCGTTATGCGAGGGTGAAAAGAATTTCCAATTTAAATAATCTCCTTTTTGAGTATGCCTGTGAGGCGCATAAACCACCTGAATTTTATGTTTTCTGGCAGCAGTCAAAACCTTTTTTATGTTTGCTACTACATTTCCGCTTTCCACGGTTTCTTTTACAAAAGGCCATAGTTTTCCGTTTTCCGAAAGAAAATCATTAAACGGATCAATCAATATCAAGGCTGTTCTTTTATTTTGATAAGTACTCATGATTTGAAATTTAGAAGTTACTTCATTTCTTCCTCAAAATTCAAACCTTAAACTAATAATCTGATTCACAGATAAATAACTAAAATAAAACTATTGATATACCGCTAATAACCTGATACCCTTCGAAATATCAAAAAAAACACTAAAATTTCAGGGCACAAAAAAAACCGTAATGTCTTACGGTTTTCAGCAATTAACTAAATATATTTAATCAACTTGTTTAACGAGAGTAATTTTCATTCATAAGCACGATTAATTTTGGGTAACAATGGTAGTTTCTTTTTCAGTATTAATTTCTAATAAATGTGGGGTCCCATCCTCATCAAACATAGTCATGTTAAGCGGATCTAATAAGGCCAGGTTTTTTGAAACAGTTCCTTTAAATTTATTATAAGAAAGATTCATTTCAGATAAATTATGTAATTTTTCAAGTCCTTTCGGAATTTCGCCTTCAAAGCTATTATCAAACAAACTTAAATTTTGTAAAGCATGAAAATTTATTATTTCGCTGCTCAAGGTTCCGGATAACTTATTACTATTTAAAAGTAAAACTTTCAAAGTCGAAATTTGATAGATCGAACCGGGTAAATCACCCTGGATTTCATTATTAAATAACGAAAGTACTTCAAGTTGCTTTAATTTGCCAATCTCTGTGGGCAATTTTCCCTGCAAATTATTTTTATGCAAATCGATAGTTACTAAATTTATCAGATCAAAGAACTCAGCAGGTAACTCTCCTGTCAAATTATTATCATCTAAATAAAGTCCAATTACTTTTCCATTTTCAGCCTGCACACCGTACCACGTTGACACAGAAAGCGATAAATCCCATTTAATTTTCCAATTTGCTCCATTTGTCGCATGGTAAAATTTAATTAAGGCATCTTTTTCTTTATCTGAGACAGTATCTGCATAAATATTCAATGAAAAAATAAAAGCTATAAAAAATAAGGTTAAGCTTTTCATAACAAAATTTGGGATTTGTTTACGGTTTAAAATTATGCAATTTCTAGATATAAAGCAGTAAATGTCGATAAAGTGTTAATAAGTATATATTTAACACTAATTATACTACTAGATAAAAATCAACGAAGTGAATTGTTTTTTTGATTAAATTTGACCAACTAATTCTAAAAACCTCATATTATGGAAATTAACTTTATTGCATTGTTACTTGCTGGAATTGTCACACTTCTTACTGGTTTTATTTGGTACAATCCAAAAGTCTTTGGAACCATCTGGATGAAAGAAAATAATCTAACTGAAGAAGATCTTAAGACCGGAAATATGCTTAAAATCTTCGGATTTACGTATATTTTCTCTTTAATGATCACCGTAATTTTGATGGGATTAACCATTCATCAATCGGGAGCAGTGGGTATGGTAGGCGGACCACCTTTGCTAGAAAGTGCAAAACCTTCATTTGCCGCTTTTATGGCAGATTACGGAACAGCATATCGCACTTTTAAACATGGAGCACTTCATGGTTTCATGTCAGGATTGTTTTTTGCTTTACCGATAATTGGTATTAATGGTTTGTTTGAAAGAAAATCATGGAAATATATTTTTGTTCATGCCGGATATTGGATGTTGACTCTGACTTTGATGGGAGGAATTATCTGTGCTTTTGCATAAAATCTACATACAAAACCCGTTTGCTATTCAATTTCAAACGGGTTTTCTTAATAATAACTTAAACCAGATCAGTTATTATAAATATTATCTAATTTTGAAAAAATTAGCTTCCACTTTTGACTACAACTTATTCTTTCGAAATATACAATAGCGCATCATTACTGCCTCAGGAATGGAATTCGCTGACATCTGATAACATTTTTTTGACGCGGGAATATCTTACGGTTCTTGAAAATTCCTGTCCGGTAAATATGATTTGCCATTTCATAGGAATTTTTGAAGAAAAGAAACTTGTTGGAATTGCCATAACCCAATTTTTGTTTGCAGAAAAACTAGAGTCTTTTGGGGATCGCGATCAATGTTTAAAAACTTCAATTCGTAATTTTGCATTTAAGAACTTCGCTTCACATGTTTTATTTGTTGGTAATAATATGCTAACAGGTCAGAATGCTTTTGCTTTTGATAAAAACATAAAGCTAGCAAAAGCAATTACAACACTTCATAAAGCAATTAATCAGCTTAAAAAAGAGTTGAAAGCGAAAGGTAAAAAAGTGCATATTACCAGTATAAAAGATTTTACTGAAACAGAGATTAAACCGCTGCAAGCCGAATTCAAAAACAATTATACGTTTTCGACACAGCCTAATATGATTTTCGAAATCAATGAAAACTGGAAAACGGAACAACATTATATTGATGCTTTATCCAAAAAATACCGCGATCAATACAAGCGCGCCCGCAAAAAAGCAGATGGAATTGTAAAACAGAAAATGTCCTTAAATGATATTTTAAAATACGAAGACATCATTTATGATCTGTATTTTCATGTTGCAAAAAATGCTCCTTTTAATACCTTCTTTTTAGCGAGAAATCATTTCAGTTTTTTTAAGGAAATCATGAAAGATGATTTTTTACTGTATGGTTATTTTCTAGATGGAAAACTAATTGGCTTCAACACCTTAATAAAAAACGGAGCTATAATGGATACGTATTTCCTGGGTTATGACGAAAGTATTCAGCGGGACAAGATGTTGTATTTAAACATGCTTTATGACATGATTGCTTATTCTATTAATAAGGGTTTTGAAGCAATTGTTTTTGCCAGGACTGCTCTTGAAATTAAAAGTTCTGTTGGTGCAAAACCACAAAAAATGTATGGTTTAATTACGCACAGCAATACTTTAATCAATCATAATATTGCCCGGTTTTTTAATTATCTGGAACCTAAAACTGACTGGCAGGAACGTAATCCGTTTAAATAGTAAACTTTCGAAGTTTACGGAATGGCAATTTTCATCTGCTTGTGCAGAATATGAATTTCTAAGTCCGTTTGCGCTCCGCAATATTCGCCATCAATCTGAAAACTTACCGGATAATCTGTCTTTATAGTGGCTTTCTCTGTTGAGATAATTACAACATCATCTGAGTCAATTGGCATGTTACCGGTTATAATTTTTCCAATTAAAAGCAAATCAAGATTTTTTAAAATTATCAATTCAAATTTTCCATCATTCATCGCACCATTCGGATTGATAACCACACCCGTTCCGTACTTCTGAGAATTAGCAATTACAATCATTCTTGCCGTATGCTCAACAATTTCATTATTTGCGGAAATCGTGGCCAAAAAAGGTTCGTTAGAATCTTTTAGCGTTGTAAATGCCTGCAGCGCATAGCCCCATATTCCGCGTAAATCGCCCTCTTCATAATTCTTTACTAAATCAGCATTAAGACCAATATCGCTTAAATGAATACTTTTTTTACCGTTGATACAAATCATATCCATTTCGATATAACGATTCAAGAAAGCAATTTTGAGATTCTCTTCAATAGTTACAGGTAAATTTAAATCGACAGATAAACCGTTTGCAGAACCGGCCGGCAGAATTCCGATAATTACATCAAATTCTTCCATAGCCTCGGCAACCATTTTTATGGTTCCGTCTCCTCCTGCAACCACAATTCTTTCTGGCTGATATTGATTATAAAGTGCTTGTATGTTTTTCTGATCACTTTTACCCGTAGTTTCATACACTTCAAGATCAAAATGATTTGTCGTTGCAAACTCCTGAACAGCATCTATTAAATTCGACTTATCAAGGTCACCGGATATAGGGTTTACAACAAATATGATATTCTTTTTCAAAGTTTTATTTTTAAAGTCAATTAAAATAATTAATTTACAACATATATAAATATACGTAATTAATGAAACCTATACTACAATTATATCGCGGTTATGCCAATGAAGAAGAATTGATTGTGATGGGGCATGTTTTCAAAAGAACGTACAATTATGATTTCCAGAAGAAAAACTTCAAAAACGCCACTTCGATAATTAATCAGTTTAGAATAAAAACAATCAAAAATTTTGATGTTTATCTTAAACTCGGTGATCAGGAAATCCACTCCAAAACGCTGGACGACGGTTATTTTAAGTTTTGTATTCCGCTTGAAAAGGAATTTAATTTTGGATGGATAGAATACGAAGTCAGCATAAAATACAAATCGGAAATAATAACGACAGTAGGCAGTTTTATAAGACCTCACACTGGAAATCTGGGAATTATTTCTGATATTGATGACACCTTTTTGATTTCACACACTAGAAATGTGTTCAAAAAAATGTACATTCTTTTATTTAAAAATGTAAACGACCGAAAAGTTTTTAAAGATGTTGTGCCACATTATCAGGCCTTAAGTTCAGCTGGGAGAAATAACAAAGAAGAGGAAAATGCTTTTTTCTACATCTCTAGCAGCGAATGGAATTTGTACCGGTTTATTGTCAAGTTTACCAAAATACATCAGTTGCCAAGAGCTGTTATATTATTAAAAGATATTAAACGCGGCATTACTGATTTCTTCATGAGTGGAAGAGGTAATCACAATCATAAATTTGATAAAATAAAACATGTTTTGGAATTTTATCCAAATCTAAAATATGTTTTATTGGGAGATGATTCACAGCATGATCCTTTTTTATACGAACAAATCTGCAAAATATTTCCTGTTACCGTAAAAGCGGTTTACATAAGGCAAACAGGTAAATTTCAAAAAAAAACTACGAAAGCTATTCTGAAAAACTTAGAAAATTTGGAGGTTTCGGTTTGCTATTTTAAGGATAGCAGTCAGGCGATTATGCACTCGAAATCGATTGGAATTATAAAATAGTTTGTTTCAGGTTTCAAGTTACGATAGGAACCTGAAACTTGAAACCTGAAACAAAAAAAAAAAAAACTAAAAATTAAGCATTAAAATTATCAATCTCTTCCTGAACGATTTCCCAGTCTAAAAGTAATTGATCCAAGTCTGCTTTCTTTTTATTGTATGCGGTAAAAAATGAAGCGTCTTCGATATGTTTATCATAATTAGAAGCTAACATTTTATCGTCGTGCTGAATGTCTTTTTCCAGTTGTTTGATTTGACTTTCAACTTTGCTTAAACGGTTTTGAAGCGCTTTTCCTTTTTTCTGATCTTCATACGATGCTTTGTTTGTCTCTTTTGGAGCAGCAGCTTTGGCAACATCTTTTTTCTCAACTTCACGCATGTTTTCAAGATTACGCTGTTCTAAGAAATAGTTGATATCACCTAAATATTCTTTGATTTTTTGATCTTTGAATTCGTAGACGATATTCGACATTCCCTGAAGGAAATCCCTGTCGTGAGAAACCAATAATAAAGTACCTCCAAATTTTTGAAGTGCCGCTTTCAACACATTCTTAGATTTAATGTCTAAGTGATTCGTAGGCTCATCCATCAGCAAAACGTTGATTGGCTGTAGTAATAATTTACAAAGTGCCAAACGGTTACGTTCACCTCCAGAAAGTACTTTTACCTTTTTCTCGACATCGTCACCACGGAACAAAAATGACCCTAACATGTCACGAACTTTAGATCGGTTCGTGTCCATTGCAGCATCTTCCATGGTTTGAAGCAAAGTAATTTCACCATCAAGATATTCAGCCTGATTTTGAGCAAAATATCCTAATTGAACATTGTGGCCCAATTTGATGTTACCCTGATATTCAAATTCATTTACGATGGCTTTAATAAAAGTTGATTTTCCCTGACCATTCTGACCCACAAAAGCAATTTTACTTCCGCGTTCTACCAATAAATCAATATCTTTTAAAATAACTTTATCACCGTAAGCCTTCGTTACATGTTCAGCCTCTACTACTACTCTTCCTGGTTCTTTTGAAACTGGAAAAGAAATATTCATTACCGAATTGTCGTCTTCGTCAACTTCAATTCGTTCTACTTTATCTAATTTTTTAATCAACGATTGCGCCATAGAAGCTTTAGAAGCTTTTGCACGGAATTTCTCGATTAATTTTTCTGTTTCTTCAATTTTCTTGGCCTGATTCTTTTGAGTCGCCAATTGCTTTTCACGAATTTCGTGACGCAATTCTAAATATTGAGAATACGGCTTATTGAAATCGTATGCTTTTCCTAACGAAATTTCAATGGTACGATTCGTAACATTATCAAGGAACATTTTATCGTGCGATACAATTACCACAACACCAGGATAATTACGAAGGAAACTTTCTAACCAAATGATACTTTCGATATCTAAGTGGTTGGTCGGCTCATCCAGAAGCAATACATCATTGGATTGCAATAATAGTTTAGCTAATTCGATACGCATTCTCCAACCTCCTGAAAATGTTTCGGTTTGGTTATTGAAAACTTCTCTCTTGAAACCAAGTCCTAAAAGAATTTTCTCTGTATCTCCAACATAATTATAACCTCCAAGAAGGTCAAAACGATGTGTATAATCAGATAAATCTTCAATGATCTGACTATATTCTTCACTTTCATAATCGGTTCTGGTAACCAATTGATGATTGATTTCTTCTAATTTTTTTTCTACAATCTTGATTTCAGTAAAAGCTTCATAAGCTTCTTCTAATACAGTTCTTCCTTGTTCAAAATCGATATCCTGACGTAAAAATCCCATTCGGATATCTTTCTCCTGAGAGATAACTCCAGAGTCAGGAGCAAAATCTCCCGCTAACATTTTAAGCATTGTAGACTTACCTGCTCCGTTTTTACCAACAAGTCCAACGCGGTCACCGGCGCCTAAACGAAAAGTAACTTCTTCAAATAAATATGTTCCACCAAAAGAAACTGAAAGATTGTGTATATTAAGCATAATTTGTGACTATTGTTACAAGCAGTAAAGGTTTAAAAAATGTACCTTTGTTTAAATTTTTTGCAAATGTTAAAAAAAGGATCCAAACTAAATAGTATTTTAACAGGAAGTTGTCCAAAATGTCAAAATGAGAGCATGTATTCGGACAAAAATCCCCTTCATTTGACTAAAGTTCTCAAAATGAACGAAAATTGCAGTCATTGCGGTTTAAAATATCAAATCGAGCCTTCGTTTTTTTATGGTGCCATGTATGTAAGTTACGGACTAAATGTTGCCGTTGGAATTGCAGCCTTTATTGTTTCATTTGTTTTCTTTGGAGCTTCAATTGAGCAATCTTTTTTAGCGATCGTTATATCCTTGATTGTACTATTCCCTTTTGTCTTACGCCTTTCAAGAAATTTGTATATCAACATGTTTGTTTCGTACGATCCAAAAGCCGGAAAAAAATAATCCTACTTTCTTTTTATATAAAATCGCTGAATGTCTATTGTGGGATCTAATGGCTTGCTGTTTTCAATATAATCAAATAAGTCTTTTGCCATTGCCGGCCCAAGCATTACACCACGGGTACCTAAACCATTTAATAAATGCAACGGGCTATATTTATCGTGTGTCCCAATTATAGGCCTCCTATCACGAACTGTTGGCCTTACTCCCCCAAAATGAGAAACAATTTCGAAATCGCAATTGATAATTTCCTGAATACGTTCAACTAATTCCGCTTTTCCTTCTTCTGTCGGTAAATCCGTTTTGTCTTTCCAATTGTATGTTGCGCCCACTTTAAACAAATGATTCCCTAAGGGCAAAATAAAGACGCTGGTGTTCACAATTACATCTAAATCTAGTTCTGGTGCTTTTATAATAAAGAGTTCCCCTTTGGTGCCGTCTAAAGGCAAATCCTGAAAAAATGGATTTGAATGCAAACCAAAACCTTCGGCAAAAATTATATGTTTAGCTTTGATGTCTTTGTATTCGACAAAATCATCATTAACAACCAAAGTATCGTATTGAAATGATTCTTGTAATAATAAATTATCTTCTATTAAATAGGCCTGATACTTATCCAGTAAAAGTGAAGTATCGACATAACCCGTATGTAAAACTTCACCATAATCAAACGGAGAATCTATTCCAAAATACTTTTTGAATATTAATTTAGTCGAAAGAAACGGAGCTAACAATGGTTTATCTGAAGCCGCAAACCAGTTATTCTGCTCTTCAATAGAGAAAAACTTTCTAAGAATAGGAAGTTTAAAATTTACTTTAGTTTGTAGTTTAGCTTCAATAGTATTGTAGAAATCTTCCATTAAAACCAATTGTTCTTCAGCTTTCCAGACTTCACTAAAGCGTTTTAAGATAACTGGATTATATAATCCGCCAGCGACTCTTGATGATATTTGAGATTTATCATCAATCACTACAATAGATTTGTTGTTTTTAAGGGCAATTTCAGCAAAAGAAATCCCGGCTAATCCAGATCCGACAATTAAATAATCTAACATGTAGTAATAAGTAAAAAATAAAAAAACTCTTACTACAAAGGTACTAAGAGTTTTTGTTATAATGTAATTTAGTCACTTAGTAGTTCCACATATCCTGTTCGAAATTACGAATCTTCTCTTTTACTCTCTCAGATTCTAATAACTGACTTTGTGCATCATCTTTAATATAATCTTTTATCTCCCGATCTCCATATACATTTTCCTCTCTATAAATAATTGAATTAAAACGTCTGGAATTTAGGATCTGATCAAATGAAATATTGGCTGCCGAATTTTCAATAAACGCTTTTGCCTCATGTAAAACATCCCTGGCATTAGGAAAGAAAACCCAAAATAACTCGATATAATCTTTCTCATCACTATTCATTGTATAAACGTCGGGAGTAACAGGACAAATACCAATTAAACGATACTTCAATTCACTTTGACGTTTGTCAAAATACCAGTATCCTTTAATTTTGTATTGTGTAACATCCTGAGCTGTTAAGTCCTGCTTCAGTATATACTCAGAAGGAACTGTTCTTGTAGCTCCAACTGTCTCATCAACATAAGTTACCACTTTTTTTTTACCAGTACCCGTAACTATTTTTTTCTTCACAACGTGCGTTTTGTAGTCATCAGGGTATTGGTTAATTAATTCTCTACCGGCATCTGTGGTATCAATACGCGATAATGATCCTTGTATGTCTTTTATAGATTTTTTAGTATTGAAATAACTGTCTGTATAAACTTCCGTTATTCTTCCACTCCTAATCGCTTTAGTCAAAACATCGTAAAGAGAACGCCTATCTGAACCAATATTAGCTGTATCTACAGGAAAATATAATGGAAAATTGATTTTCTCATTTAAGTCAATAATCTCCCATGTAGTTTTTCCCATCAAAACATCTCTGTCATTGACATACCCATAAGACAATGGTTTGTCATTATCAGATATTAACCGGGCAGGCGGCTTTTTACCTATTTGATCAGCTGTTTTTGCATTCAGCAAATTAGATTGCGGGCTCGCGGTAACGCATACCATAAAAACAACAGGCAACAAAAAAGTTTTCATCTTCATCATCATATAAATTATTTATAATTGACTCAACGAAGTTTTTACTATTTTATTGTATTTTTCCTACAAAAAATAAATTTAAGAACAGGTGAATAGCATTCAAGAGTAAAGCCTGGCAAGAAATTAATTAATTTCTAATTAAACTCAAACGATAGACCAAACCTCCTATCCTCATACAAATAGTCCAAAGCAAAATCGATAAAATAAAAAAACTCTTACTACAAAGGTAGTAAGAGTTTTTATTATATTGTAATATAGACACTTAGTAGTTCCACATATCTTGTTCGAAATTACGAATCTTCTCTTTTACTCTTTCAGATTCTAACAATTGGTTTTGTGCATTATCTTTCATGTATTCTTTGATCTCGCGATCTCCGTACAAGTTTTCTTCTTTATAGATTACTGCATTAAAACGTCTTGAATTTAAGATCTGATCGAATGAAATTGGCAATGCTGAATTATTGTCGTTAAAAGCTTTAGCTTCATGTAATGCTTCTCTTGCATTAGGGAAGAAAACCCAAAATAACTCAATATAATCCTTCTCATCACTGTTCATCGTATAAACATCAGGAGTAACTGGACAAATTCCAAGTAAACGATATTTCAATTCACTTTGACGTTTGTCAAAATACCAGTATCCTTTAATTTTATATTGTGTAACGTCCTGAGCAGTTAAATCTTGTTTAAGAATATACTCAGAAGGAACTGTTCTTGTAGCTCCTACTGTCTCATCAACATAAGTTACTACTTTCTTTTTACCAGTACCAGTAACCACTTTTTTCTTCACAACGTGAGTTTTGTAGTCATCTGGATATTGGTTGATAAGTTCTCTACCAGCATCAGTTGTATCAATACGAGATAATGATCCTTCGATGTCTTTCATAGATTTTTTAGTATTGAAATAACTGTCAGTGTAAATTTCAGTTACTTTACCACTTTTGATGGCTTTCGTCAAAACATCATAAAGAGAACGTCTATCTGAACCAATATTAGCTGTATCTACTGGAAAATATAATGGAAAGTTGATTTTTTCATTCAAATCAATGATCTCCCAAGTTGTTTTTCCCATCAAGACATCTCTATCATCTACATAACCATAAGCCAATGGCTTATCGTTGTCTGAGATAAGTTGTGCAGGAGTCTTAAGTCCTATCTGATCTGGTGTTTTTGCATTAAGCAAATTCGATTGCGCATTAGAAGCGAAACCGCCTGCGATAGAAACTATAGCTATTAAAAAATTTCTTACTTTCATCATGATATCATTATAAGATATTGAACGTAGTTTTACCTACTTTATTATTGTATTTCGTAAATTACCGGAGCAGTACGTGGCAATAAATAACTACCAGCTCCAACAAGTTTAGTTTTAATTTCAGAAATAGTAACCTGATCTCCTCTTCCAGCTTTAGAAAGAACTGATTTACATTGTGCATTTAATCTGTTACCGTTAACAACAACTGTAGGTTGTCCAGCAATTTTCAGGTTAAATCCAACAACATCTAAACCAACTTCAAAATCAAAATCAAGTAATTTAGCACCAATAGTAGCAATCTCTAAGTTAGATTTAGGTCCTTTAACAACACCCATTTCTCCTCTGATTGTACCTGTTGGTCCAGGAATACCTTTAATTCTGAATGATTTTTTATCTGTAACTTTATCACCGTTTGGTAAAGTTCCTGTAACTGAAATTGTAGTTTCAGTACCTGAACCTGGGCTCATGTTATATTTACCAGGTTTTCCAGCTGAAGCCAGACCTGGAGCACTTGCAACAATTTTGTTAGCATCTACACCAGCGAATGAAACAGAGATTGGGTTAACAACACCTCTATAAACAACATTCATTTTATCAGCAGAAATAGTAGCTGAATTTGGTTTTGGTACTACAACGTATGTTCCTTTAAATTTCAAAGGAATGTTTTTTCCATCCTCTAAGAACGTAAATTGTCCATTGATATCCTGTTCTCCAACACCACCAGCAGTTAATGAAATAACAGCTTGTCCGTTAACGATTTGTCCAGGCCCCTGGAAAGAAGTTGGTTTAGTGTTTTCGTCATAACGACCTAAAACTACCTTACCTGTAACTTTCTCACCTTGGAAATAAGCATTTTTGTCTAAAACAACGATCGCTTGATAATTGCTGTAAGAAGCTGTAGCTACAGCTGCTTTTCCTAAAGCATAATTATAAACATCCGTTTCTGCCTTTTGAACGTCATTTTGCCAAGCTGAAAGTTTAGCTAATGAAGCAACTGCAGGGAAACCTTTGAAGTGGTAAGCTAAATACTTATCTTTTAAACCTTCTTTATTTTTTACATCAGAAACATCAAATTTCTTATCAACTTCAGCAACAATAGCAGCGTATTTTTTATCCGCTAAAGCAGCTTTCATAGCAGCTTTGTATGCCTCAATATGAGCGATAATATCATTTCCTTTTGCAGTATATCCTTCTCCTGTAAACCAGTTGTCGATATTATCACCTTTGTCCATAGACTCGTAAGGTAATTTACCAGTTTCTTTATCAGATTCAAATCCTTTTAAAACATCACCTTTTAAAGATCCGATGTATGCGTAAAATTCTTTCGAAGCTGTTTCAACTTTGTGAGCTGTAACTGCAGCGGCTGTAAATTCTCCTTTTGCTTCAGCAGCTTTTTGATCCAAAGCACTTAATAAACCAGCATTTGATTGTTCAGAAGAAGTGTTAGCGCTTTCAAATTTTTCATTCATTAATCCAAAAGCAGATAAAACTTCTTTGGACATATTCATTGCTAACATTGCGATGAAAACCAGATACATCAGGTTAATCATCTTCTGTCTAGGGGTTAATTTTCCTCCTGCCATTTTTTTCTAATTAGTTCTTATTAATAAATTTAATATAATAGTTAAAAACTAATTATCCTTTGTTACTCATTGCAGAAAGCATACCACCATAAACACTGTTTAAAGAAGCAATGTTTGCAGTCATTGATTGCATTTGTTCTTTTAATTTAGAAGCATTTTCAGCAATTTCGCTGTTTGCTTGTGCATTTCTTGAAGCACTTTCTAATTGTACTTTGTATAAGCTGTTTAATGATTCCATTTGTGCAGCAGCCATAGACATTTCTTCAGCATATTTCTTTTGTCCTGCAATAGAATCTACTGTTGGAGAAATAGCTTTTGCAGCTCCTTCGAAATTTTTGATTGAATTTCCTAAGCTTGACATTAATTCACCGTCAATTTTAGCTTCTTTCAACATAGCATCTAATTTTTGAGACAACAATCCTTGGGCGTCAGTTGGAGTCTCTACTTTGTCAGCTTTTTTTCTAGCCTGACCATTAGCTAATTCAGGGTAAACAAGAGTCCAGTCTAATTCTTCATCTACTGGTTCGAAAGCAGAAAGAGCAAAGATTAACGCCTCAGTTACTAATCCAATTGAAAGCATCAACGTTCCTGTTAACGGTCCGATTTCAAAGTGTGTAATTTTGAATAATGCTCCAATGATTACTACTGCCGCTCCCATACCATAAGCGAAATTCATTGCTTTTTTACTTAATAATGCCATAATACTTTTTTTTAGGTTTTAATAAAATAGATTTGATTTGGTTATTGAATTTAATTGTAATTTACTTTTTCTTTTTGCCTCCTGTTACCTGAGTTCCCATGTAATCTTGTACAGTTCTGAAACCAATATAACTTCTTGCAGAGTCAGCATATTCGTGATCACGTGTACTTACCTGTAGGAAGTAAGCAACATCTTTCCAGGAACCACCACGAACTACTTTTCTTTGATTGTTTCCATCGATAACGTTTGGATTCATCGTTGAAACATATTCATATGCATTTGGATTGTAAGCTGAATCTGTCCACTCTGAAACGTTTCCTGCCATGTTGTACAATCCATAACCGTTTACATCGTAAGATTTAGCTTCTACTGTATACAAAGCCTCATCAGCAGCATAATCTCCTCTGCTTGGTTTGAAGTTTGCTAAGAAACATCCTCTGTCACTCTTAGTATAAGGACCTCCCCAAGGGTAAGTTGCGGACTCCAGACCTCCTCTTGCAGCATACTCCCATTCTGCTTCTGTAGGTAATCTGAAAGCATTCACTAAGTCACGTCCTTTTTTCTTAGATTTAATGTAACTGTTTTTGTTTAAAGTTCTCCATGCACAGAAAGCTTTAGCTTGTTTCCATGTCACACCCACTACAGGATAATCTCCGTAAGCTTTGTGCCAGAAATAATCATTGTGCATTGGCTCATTGTATGAATATGCGAAATCCTTAATCCAAACTGTTGTATCAGGATAAACACTAACTTGTTCTGTTTTAACGAAGTCTTTTCTTTTTCCAACTTTAGCTTTTGCAGCAGCTTGAATATCCATCCAAGAATAACGGAATTTCAATTTATTTACATCAATTGTTCTCAAACCATTGTATGATTCTTCAATTGGCAAATACATAGAATCCATTACTTCAGTGTAATACTCATCTGGATAAGCTTTTGTATCTTTAATTAACTTAACTTTTTTGTTTAATTTTCTACCAGCATACGGATCATCTTTCGTTCCTACACTATAGTAGTTATCATACATGTATTTATCATATGCCGTCATTTTATCTGGCTCAGAATCATTAAATGCATAATCAGCGATACTACCGCCTTTACTACCTTTATCACCAGTAGCTTTTTGTCCTGTTTCATCAGCCAAAATAGCCAAACGAACTCTCATTGTAGAGTCTTTTACCCACTCCACAAACTGACGATACTCGCTATTTGTGATCTCAGTTTCATCCATATAAAATGAACGAACCGTTACCGTTTTAGTTGGAGCGTCTTCTACATTAGCTAAATCAGCATCTGATTTACCCATAATAAAGGATCCACCCGGAACTAATGTCATTCCATAAGGTTTCTCAGGATGCCATTTCCCTCCTGTAACACCAACTAACTCACCTTTGTCACCTGACTTACCACAGCCGATTACTAGTGATAACATTGCTGCAAATGCAAAAAACTTCTTCATATAAATTTGGGATTATCTATTCATTATTATAAGTCCGTAAACGTATTTATTATTTATCTAAAAAACAATACTAGTTGCGAAATTTATTTTACCGTTCAAAAATAATGTTAAATAAAATAAAAAAAAAATATTTTATCGACAAACTAGCATAAAAAATCGACGTAAAACGTTAAATTTTATATTATATAATTATTTTCCTACTAAATTATCTTAAATTATTTTTGATAATTTTAAAAATTTAAGATTTTTATTAAAATTATCCTTTACAAAGCATTTTTTCTTTGTGCTTTCCACCATCTTTCTGGCAATTCTTGGTTACAAGCGCACAAATATTCGTCGTATGAACACGGTAATAACGTATTTCTTTTCAATTTATTGTTTCCATTCGACACAAAGGGAATTTCGATCCACCAACGGTCTGTTTTGTCACTTTTGTAAAAAATCAGCTCTTCGTCTTCCAGCGGCACAATGTATTTCAAATAGTTCGTTCTGCTGCCAAATGGGTATTCTTTAGAGCGGTAATGATAACCCTCTATAAAGTACCAGACAATCTGAGCCATCATAGTCGATTCGTGTACCGTACTATTGTGATTAAAGATTCCAAATGATGAAACTTTATCACTAATTCCTGCATATCTGGCTAAAGAACAAATCTCTTTTCCGTTGAAACCATTAGGCTCAAAAGTAACAGTATTTCCTGAAGCTGAAGACTTTACCGAATTCAAATCAATACTTACCAAATCGGCATCCCTAAAAACAGGTTCAGCCAAAGCGATCTTGTTTGAAATCTCACCTAAACGATAGGCGTCAAAGAACAATTTCTCAATCAAATCAATTTCTTCCTGCGAGTTGTAATAAGTCTGATATCCTATATTACAATAGTTAAACAGGTTATTTGGCTCATCTATAATGATTTTAGTCAGATATGAATTAGCTGAAACTGTTTCATTTTCTTTACCAAAATCAAATCGATTATCAACAGCAACCATGTTTACCATTTGCTCTAAATCATCGTATGCACGATACAAAGCATAGGTTAAATCCTGCGAACCCCCCAGGACTATAGGAATCACTTTATTCTTGATTAAAGCAGCAGTCACCTTTTTTAATGCGAAGTAAGTATCCTCTACAGAATCTCCTGCAAGAATATCGCCCAAATCAGCAATAGAAGCATCCCAATTACCAGGAAACATACTATAAAGCTTTTTACGAACAGCAGTCAGGTTAACTTCATTAACCATATTGATATTCCTGCGATCTTCTAAAACACCTACTATAGCTATCTGCACCATGCTAATATCAGGGAATTGATCCTGAGTATGCAAGACAATCTTACTACCCAATTCTTGTGAAGACAACGAACTAATGAATTGTAAAATTCCGTCGTTAACTGGTTCTAGAAAATCAAATTCCATTTATTATTTCTTTTTAGCAGCTGGTTTTTTAGCTGGAGCTTTCTTTGCTGTTGTTGCTTTTTTTGCTGGTGTTTTCTTTGCCGGAGTCTTTTTGGCGATCATTTCCTGAACTTCAGCCAATGTTAATTTCGTTGCATCAACATCTTTACTTAATTCAATTTTAATCTTTCCTTTTGTTATAACAGAACGACCCCAACGTGCTTTTTCAACTAGAATCCCTTCGTCTTCCCAATTGTGAAGCACTTTATCAATGTTTTTCTGTAATTTATCTTCAATCAATTCCTCAACATCTGCTTGCGATAAATTATCAAAATTGTATTTTTTACTCACATTTACAAAAAGACCATTCCATTTGATGAACGGACCAAAACGCCCCACTCCTTTTTGAACTGCTTCTCCTTTGTAAACTGCAATTGGTGCATCAGCTAAAGCTTTTTCATCAATTAATTCCTGAGCCCTTTCTTTTGTAACTGCTAATGGATCTTCTCCTCTTGGCAGCGAAATAAAAACACTTCCATGACGCACATAAGGTCCGTAACGTCCATTGCTTACTTCAACTTCTTCTCCTTTATATTCTCCTAAGTTTTTAGGTAATAAAAATAAATTCAAAGCTTCTTCTAAAGTAATATTCCCAATATTTTGATCGGCCATTAAACTGGCAAACTTCTTATCTTCATCATCTGCTTCTCCAATTTGAGCCATAGGGCCAAATTTTCCTAAACGAACAGAAACCTGTCTTCCATCTGCATCTTTACCCAGAATTCTTTCACCACTTTCTCTTTCTGCATTTGCTTCAACATCTTTAACATTTGGATGAAACTTATCATAGAATTCCTGCATCATGGTTGCCCAGTCAATATTCCCTTCTGCGATTTCGTCAAAATCCTGCTCCACTTTTGCAGTGAAATTATAATCAAGGATATTTCCGAAATTCTTAACAAGGAAATCAGTAACGATTGTTCCGATATCTGTAGGAACTAATTTTCCTTTATCAGAACCTGTATTTTCTTTCAGCAACTTCTCTCCTACTTTATCAGCCTGTAAAGTAAGTTGTGTATAATTACGTTCCTGACCTTCAAGCGTTCCTTTTTCAACATAATTTCTATTGATGATAGTCGAAATAGTTGGTGCGTACGTAGACGGACGACCAATTCCTAATTCTTCTAATTTTTTTACCAAAGAAGCTTCTGTATAACGTGCCGGCGGTCTTGAATATCTTTCTGTAGCTGTAATGTAATTGTTAACTAGCTTTTCGTTTACTTTTAAGGCTGGCAACATTCCTTCTTGCTCTTCCTCGTCATCATCATGCCCTTCTAAGTATACTTTTAAGAAACCTTCAAAAAGTAAAACTTCTCCTGAAGCTGTAAAAATTTCACTGTGATTATTCGCTTCAATTTTTACGTTTGTTCTTTCCAATTGAGCATCGCTCATTTGAGATGCTAAAGTTCTTTTCCAGATCAAATCATACAAACGAGCCTGATCGCGATCAATGTTTACCGTGTGACGCGACATATCAGTCGGACGAATGGCTTCGTGCGCTTCTTGTGCTCCTTTGCTTTTGTTAGCAAAAGTTCTCGGTTTCGAAAATTCTTTTCCGTATGATTTTATGATTTCAGCTTCAGCAGCATCCATTGCGTCTTTAGAAAGATTCACACTATCCGTTCTCATATAGGTAATAAGTCCGGCCTCGTATAAACGTTGTGCAAGCTGCATGGTGATTCCTACTGGCAAATACAATTTTCTGGCAGCTTCCTGTTGAAGTGTAGAAGTTGTAAAAGGTGCTGTTGGAGATTTTTTGGTAGGTTTAGTTTCTAAATCAGCTACCTTATATTTAGATCCGATGTTTTGTTTTAAGAAATCTTCGGCCTCTTTTTTAGTATTGAAATTTTTTGGCAATTTCGCTTTGAAAGCTTTTCCAGCCTCATTCACGAATTCCGCTACAATTGAATAACTTGCAACGGCATTAAAATTCTGAATTTCGCGCTCTCTTTCTACAATCAAACGAACAGAAACAGATTGTACACGACCGGCAGAAAGTCCGCCTTTGATTTTTCTCCATAAAACCGGAGACAATTCGTAACCTACTAAACGGTCTAAAACACGACGTGCCTGTTGTGCGTTTACTAAATTATAATCTATTTCTCTTGGATTCTCGATTGCTTTAAGAATCGCTGATTTGGTAATTTCGTGAAAAACAATTCTTTTGGTTTTTTTAGTATCTAGTTTTAATTCTTCCGCCAAGTGCCATGAAATAGCTTCTCCTTCGCGGTCCTCATCACTTGCTAACCAAACCATTTCGGCATTTTTAGATAGTGTCTTTAGTTTACTTACCAGGGCTTTTTTATCGGGAGAAACTTCGTATTTAGGTTTAAATCCATTCTCTACATCTACTCCTATTTCCTTTGATGGTAAGTCGGCTATATGTCCATAACTTGACTCCACCTGAAAATCACTTCCTAGAAATTTCTCTATCGTTTTCGCCTTTGCAGGTGATTCCACTATTACTAAATTCTTTGCCATTGATCTATTTTTCTGCAACAAAAGTAGAAGTTTTTTTTAAATATCAACCTTGATAATGCATTTTTGAGGTATTTTGATATTATGTTTCTAAAAATTGCAGATTTATCTGTAATCTCACCTATTATATATATAGGTATAATTTTAAATGGATGATGTATCAAGAATGTGCTTTTGTTTAGAATTTTAGATTTTAGAGTTAAGATTTTAGATTATTTAATGCACATGTATTTCGTGCGATAATTTTAACCGCAAAGGTCGCAAGGGTTTACACAAAGGTCGCCACAGACAGCTTTGCGAACTTAATAAATCAATTGCAAACACAAACAAAAAAATACTTTGCGCACTTTGCGGTAAAATGAACGCTACAACATAGGTGGGCTTAAAGATGTACACAAAGTTAACCACGCCATAATCTGTTACTTTTAAGCGTACTGCAAATCAATCTAAAATCTTAACTCTAAAATCTAAAATCTTTTCTCTGCCATCTTGTCATATTTATACCTTTTGCGTTATCTTTGCACTTTGAAATTATACAATGGAAAAGATTATTGAAGAAAGCAAACAGGGCGAAAGTCTTGTTTTGGAGAATAAACCTGAGAATACAAAAAAACTTTTTATAGAAAGTTACGGTTGTGCGATGAATTTTTCGGACAGTGAGGTCGTAGCTTCCATTTTATCGATTAACGGATACAATACTACTCAAACTCTTGAAGAAGCCGACCTAGTTTTGGTTAACACCTGCTCAATTCGGGATAAAGCAGAGCAAACTATTCGTAAGCGGCTGGAGAAATATAATGCGGTAAAACGTATTAATCCAAAAATGAAAGTGGGCGTTTTAGGCTGTATGGCCGAACGTTTGAAAAGTCAGTTTCTGGAGGAAGAAAAAATAGTCGATCTTGTTGTTGGCCCTGATGCTTACAAAGATTTGCCGAATTTATTGGCAGAAGTTGAAGAAGGCCGCGACGCCATTAATGTAATTTTATCGAAAGAGGAAACCTACGGAGATATTTCGCCGGTTCGTTTGATGAGCAACGGAATTACTGCTTTGGTTTCGATCACCCGTGGTTGCGATAATATGTGTACGTTTTGCGTTGTACCTTTTACACGTGGACGTGAGCGTAGCCGTGAACCGCAAAGTATTATGACTGAAATTCAGGATTTATGGGATAAAGGCTTTAAAGAAATCACACTTTTGGGACAAAACGTTGACAGTTACCTTTGGTACGGTGGCGGTTTGAAAAAAGATTTTGTAAACGCTTCAGAAATACAAAAAGCCACAGCAGTAGACTTTGATCAATTGCTTGAAATGGTTGCGGTTGGTTTCCCAAAAATGCGTATCCGATTTTCGACTTCTAATCCACAGGATATGCACGAAAGTGTTTTACATGTTATTGCGAAATATCCAAATATCTGTAAACACATTCACTTACCAGTTCAGTCTGGAAGCAACAGAATTTTAAAAGAAATGAATCGTCTGCACAGTCGTGAAGAATACATGACTTTGATTGACAAAATCAGAACTATTATTCCGAATGCTTCGATTTCGCAAGATATGATTGCCGGTTTCCCAACAGAAACTGAGGAAGATCACCAGGATACCATGAGTTTGATGGAATATGTGAAATATAATTTCGGTTATATGTATTCGTATTCTGAGCGCCCTGGAACTTTGGCAGGAAGAAAAATGGAAGATGATGTTCCGGAAGAAACCAAAGCGCGAAGATTACAGGAAATTGTCGACTTACAACAAAAACACGCCTGGTTTAGAAGCGAGGAATACGTCGGGCAGGTTGTAGAAGTTTTGGTAGAGAAAGTTTCTAAAAAATCAAAAGAAGAATTCTCAGGAAGAAACTCACAAAGTATTACGGTTGTTTTCCCAAAAGAAAACTATAAAATTGGAGATTTCATAAATGTAAAAATTACAAGCTGTACTAGTGGAACTTTAAAAGGTGAAGCCGTTGGATATTCTGAAATGAATTAAAAAAAACATTGTTTCAAATCTTAGTTTTTTGTTGCATGTTGATTCTGTATCTTCAAACTAAAATATATAATTTCAGCAATAATTTTAACCATATTATTTCAACTATGAAAAACTTTATTATCATATTTTGCTCATTATTTATACTTTCTTGTTCAAACGACAATTCTTCTTCTGAAGAAAATTCAAACGGAAATATTTTAAAGAGCTACAAAGAAGGTGGTGCTAATGGAAATGTACATTATTTTGAAAATGCCGGAAGTCGATATGAAAAAATAGTTTTATCAACAGGAGAAACATTGCTGAAATTCGAATACGACTCAAATAACAAAATGACAAAAATAACCCTAAGTCCGGAATGGGTTCCCGTTACAACTTCTTTCACATATAATAGTAGTGGACAAATAATTAAAATGGAAAAAGATAATCGAGCTACTGGTGTCACAGGAAAACTTACGGTTTGGTTATTTTCGTATACTAAAAACGTTATTACAGGTGAAGTAGTTTCTGATGAAGATCCAAACTTTAATCATAGAAAAGTTAAGTATACATTTAATGACGATGGTTTACTCATTTCTCGACATAATTATATTGATTTTCCTGCTAAGGACAACAGACCAATAATTACAAACTCATACTTAACATTGAAATACGACCAAAACAGAAATGTAATTCTATTAAAAAAAACCAACAACGGAACTCATGATTTACCAGACAGTCAGCCAAATATAGGAACATATTCAATTACTTATGAATATGACGATAAAATAAATCCTATGCATGAGGTCTACATGAATCATTATATAAATTATATTTTAAGCAATGATTATCCTTTTAATTTAGAAATAGGTACGTATCAGGACAGAGTTACAGGAACTGGAACAAATAATTTAATAAAAACTATTTTTCCAATAGCAGAAGGTGGCGGTATTCCTGTAGATAATGTATACAAAAACACATTTACTTATCAACTAAACAATCTCCCTAGTAAAATGTCAAGAATTTCTACTGCCGATAACAAAGAATATGGAAGTTTAATTTATACTTATTCATCCAAATAAAATCGAAAATTCAAAAAATAGCTAGTTTATGGAAACAGTTCAAGCAATAAAACAACGATTTGAGATTATTGGGAATGACCCAAAATTAAATCGTGCTATTGAAAAAGCCATTCAGGTTGCTCCTACTGATATTTCGGTAATGGTAACTGGAGAAAGTGGTGTTGGTAAAGAAAATATTCCGAGAATAATCCATTCGCTTTCACACAGAAAGCATGGTAAATATATTGCTGTAAACTGTGGAGCTATTCCGGAGGGAACAATTGACAGTGAGCTTTTTGGTCACGAAAAAGGTGCTTTTACAGGAGCGACAAGCACGCGTGAAGGTTATTTTGAAGTAGCTGACGGCGGAACCATTTTTCTGGATGAAGTTGGTGAATTACCATTAACTACTCAGGTTCGTTTGCTTCGTGTTTTGGAAAATGGAGAATTTATAAAAGTAGGTTCGTCTCAGGTTCAAAAAACGAATGTTCGAATTGTTGCGGCAACGAATGTCAATTTATTCAATGCAATCGAAAAAGGAAAATTCCGTGAGGATTTGTATTATCGTTTGACTACTGTTGAAATTACTTTGCCTCCGCTGCGAGAAAGGAATGAAGACATTCATTTGTTGTTCCGAAAATTTGTGGCCGATTTTGCGCACAAATACAAAATGCCTCCGTTGAAATTGGATGATGACGCGGTGCAGCTTTTGCAAAAATTCAGATGGAACGGAAATATTCGTCAATTGAGAAATGTGGCCGAACAAATTTCAGTATTAGAAACGAATCGTGATATTACTCTTGCCACTTTACAATCGTACTTACCGACAGAAGGAACTAATTTACCTTCTGTAATTAGCGATAAGAAAAAAGATAGCGACTTTAGCACCGAAAGAGACATTTTATACAAAGTCCTTTTTGATATGAAAAGTGATTTAAATGATTTGAAAAAACTGACTTTAGAACTAATGAAAAACGGTTCTTCAAAAGTGCAGGATATCAATCCGAATTTGATTCAGAAAATATACGGATCTCAGGAAAATGACAGTGAAATTGATTTTGAAGAAGAACCAAGAACGGCTGTTATGACACCTGCAACACGCGAAGATAATTATCGCATACAAGATGACAATAATTATTTAGACGCCGAAACTATTGAAGAAGAGGAAATTCTGCGTTTAGAACAAAAAGAAATCGAAATGATTAAAAAATCATTAGAGAAAAATAAAGGAAAACGAAAAGCGGCGGCTGATGAATTGGGCATTTCGGAGAGAACTTTATACCGAAAAATTAAACAATTCGATTTGTAGTTTTTTGCCACAAAGGCACCAAGACATAAAATGTTTTTAAACGAAAATGAATATCTTTGACCGAGCGTCAGTAATCTGGCGAAGCAATTCTTAAAACACAAAATGAAAAACTTAAAATATATTTTAATTCTTGTAATCGCTACAACTTTCAGTGGCTGCAACGTTTACAACTTTACAGGAACAGGAACAATCGATGCCAAAACGTTTCAGGTTAACTTTTTTCAGAACAACGCTGATTTAATTGAGCCTGGAATTGACAGACAATTTACACTGGCTTTGCAGGATTTGATTATGAATCAAACCAACTTAAACCTGGTAAGTAACAGCGGTGATTTAACGTACGAAGGTGAAATTGTAGATTACAGAATTACACCAATGACGGCAACTGCAGATCAACAGGCAGCACAAAACCGTTTGACGATTCGTGTAAATGTCAGGTTTACGAACAAAAAGAAAGAAACAGATGACTTCGAAAAAGGCTTTGAATTTTATTATGACTTTGCCGGAACATCACTACCAACAGGTTCTGTTTTAAATACAGCGATTACCACTATTTTTGAAAGAATCACCCAGGATATTTTCAATGAGTCATTGGCAAAATGGTAATTTTTTGTTTAATTGGTCAATCGTTTAGTCGTTAAATCGAGTAAACAAATTTCCGATTAAACAGTTAAACAAATAAACGATTAAACAATAAATAATGAATGTAACTGATTATACATACTTAATGAACAAACCCGATGCTATTACAGAAAAGCAATCGGAAGCATTAAGCAATGTTTTGAATGAATTTCCGTATTTTCAAAGTGCGCGCGCATTGCGATTAAAAGGACTTTACAATCAAAATAGTTTTAAGTATAATTACGCCTTAAAAGTTACAGCAGCTCATACAACGGATCGCACGGTTTTATTTGATTTTATTACTTCAGAAACTTTCACTTCTATTCAGGGCGAATATTACGATCAAAAACTTAAAGATCTTTTGAATATCACTGTTTTTGACAGCGAGATTGTCTTAGCAGAAGAGAAGAAGAAACTGGCAGAAGTTCGCATTGATCCAATTGAAAAATCTATTCTGGATTCTATTAAGGAGGCAACAGGGGTTACTTATGAGGAGCCTGTAAAAATTATAGAAAAACCTACTTTAGATTCTTTTACAGAAGCAACAAACATCAATATTGAAGAACCTGTAAAAGATGAAGAAAAACCAGTTACTATAATTATCGAAGAACCGACATTAGATTCTTTTACTGAAGCAGCAAGCATTACTCTTGAAGAGCCTGTAAAAGTTCAGGAAACAATAGATTCTATTATTGAAGAGCCAACGACAGATTCTTTTGCAGAAGCATCAAACAGTACTACTGAAGAGTCTGTAAAAATTGAAGAAAGATTATTTGATAGCATTATACCAACTTTAGATTCTTTTCAGGAAGTAACAACTGTGACTTTTGAAGAACCTATAATCGTAGAAGAAAAAATAATTGAACCAATTACGGAGCAAGCTATTTTAGATACTTTTAAAGAAATAACCGCCGTTACTTTTGAGGAACCTTTAATAGTGGAAGAAAAAATAATTGAAGCAATTATCGAACAACCTACTTTAGATTCTTTTGAGGAAGTAACAACTACTACTTTTGAAGAAGTTGAAGAAAACCCGATTGAACTAGTTATCGAAAAGCCGACTATAGATTCATTTGAGGCAGTAACTCCAACTGTTGAAGATACTCCTATTATTGAAACAACTCCAATTGTGGAATCGACACCTAATATAAAGGAACCAACTCCAACTTTCTTTGATGAAATTGTGGAGGAAGAAATTCCAAGTGTAAGAGTGGAGCCAATTGAAGAATCAACATACAATGCACTACAAGAAGCCACAGCAGTTGTTTTTGAAGAAGCGCCTGTAGTTGAAGAACCAAAAGCAATTGAAGAGCTAAAAGAAATAGAAGTTTCAGAAACCGTAAAAGCGGCAGAGGAAAATCTGGAGATCGGAAAACCTTTGGATTTTTCTGTTAGTGAAAAACACTCTTTTCAGGAATGGCTTCAATTAGCCAAAACAGAACCTATTGATCGTAGCAAAGAGGCGCAGGAAGAATCAGAATCAATTGAAAAAGCTGAAAATACGGTTAAAAATGTAGCCAAACCCGAAACAATTGACGAAGAGAAAAAGAAAAAAGCAGAAATAATTGATAAATTTATTGAAACAAATCCAAAAATTTCTCCAATAAGACAGACTGCAATAACGCCAGCGGTACAATTAGACAGTGATAAAGAAGAGAATTCTTACCTAATGACCGAAACTTTGGCCAGAGTATATTTGGAACAAAAAAAATATACAAAAGCCATACAAGCATATGAAATATTAATTTTGAAATATCCAGAAAAAATTAGTTTCTTTGCAGACCGTATTTCGGATATTAAGATTTTACAACAAAATAACAATAATAATTAAGCAATGAGCACATTTTCAATTTTTTTAGTTTTAATCACAATAGTTTGTTTTCTATTGATCGTAGTAATCATGGTTCAAAACCCTAAAGGAGGCGGATTATCGTCTACTATCAGCGGAACTCAAATGTTAGGTGGAGTACAAAAAACAACTGACTTTTTAGATAAAAGTACCTGGACACTAGCGACTATTTTGATTGCTTTAATCTTGCTTTCAAGCTTAAGCTTTACAGGATCATTAAGTGATACTGATTCTAAACTTATTGAAAAAACAGAAGCTCCTGCCACTACACCAGCTGCACCAGTTCAACAAACTCCTGCTCCGGCAACGCCAGCAGCGAAATAATAGTTTCAAAATAAAATATAAAATGCCAGCCTGTCAAAGCTGGCATTTTTTTTAGGAAAAAATGTCAGTTTTAGGAGCATGGCACAATTTCTGAAAGTTTATTGAACATTAAAAAACGTATAACTTATAACATTATAAAATCATGGCCTTAAACATTAAACCGCTTTCAGATCGCGTACTTATTGAGCCTGTTGCAGCTGAAACAAAAACTGCGTCAGGTATTTTTATTCCAGATACTGCCAAAGAAAAACCACAAAAAGGAACTGTTGTGGCAGTAGGAAACGGCTCTAAAGATCATACAATGACCGTAAAAGTTGGTGATACTGTACTTTATGGTAAATATGCCGGAACAGAATTAAAATTAGAAGGAACTGATTATTTGATTATGCGCGAAGATGATATCTTAGCAATTATCTAAAAAACATAAGTCTTAAGAATAAGTATCAGGAAAACCTGAAACAAATAAAACTTTAAACTAAAATAAAAAATGGCAAAAGATATAAAATTTGATATTGAAGCACGTGACGGATTAAAACGTGGTGTTGATGCATTAGCAAATGCTGTAAAAGTAACTCTTGGACCAAAAGGTCGTAACGTAATTATCGGAAAATCATTTGGTGGACCAACCGTTACTAAAGATGGTGTTTCTGTTGCAAAAGAAATCGAATTAAAAGACCCATTAGAAAACATGGGCGCGCAAATGGTTAAAGAAGTAGCTTCTAAAACCAATGATTTAGCGGGTGACGGAACTACAACTGCTACAGTTTTAGCTCAGGCAATCGTTAAAGAAGGTTTGAAAAACGTTGCTGCAGGTGCAAATCCAATGGATTTGAAACGTGGTATTGACAAAGCGGTTGAAGCTATTGTTGCTGACTTAGCTAAACAAGCTAAAGTGGTTGGAAGCGATTCTGATAAAATCAAACAAATTGCTTCTATCTCTGCAAATAACGACGAAGTGATTGGTGAGCTAATCGCTACAGCTTTTGCTAAAGTTGGAAAAGAAGGTGTTATCACTGTTGAAGAAGCTAAAGGAACTGACACTTTCGTAGATGTTGTTGAAGGTATGCAGTTTGACAGAGGATATCTTTCTCCTTACTTCGTAACAAATCCAGAGAAAATGGAAGTTGAATTAGACTCTCCATACATCTTATTATACGATAAAAAAGTTTCTTCTTTAAAAGAATTACTTCCAGTTCTAGAGCCAGTTGCTCAATCAGGAAAACCATTATTGATTATTGCTGAAGATGTTGACGGAGAAGCTCTTTCTACTTTGGTAGTAAACAAATTAAGAGGTGCTCTTAAAATTGCTGCTGTAAAAGCTCCTGGTTTTGGAGACAGAAGAAAAGCAATGTTAGAAGATATCGCAATCTTAACTGGTGGAACTGTAATCTCTGAAGAAAGAGGATATACTCTTGAAAATACAACTATCGAAATGTTAGGAACTGCAAAAAGAGTTTCTATCGATAAAGACAACACTACAATTGTAAGTGGTGCCGGTGAAGCAGATATCATCAAAAACAGAGTAAACCAAATTAAAGGTCAGATGGAAACAACTACATCTGATTACGATAAAGAAAAATTGCAAGAGCGTTTGGCTAAATTAGCTGGTGGTGTTGCTGTTCTTTATGTTGGTGCTGCTTCTGAAGTGGAAATGAAAGAGAAAAAAGACAGAGTTGATGACGCGTTACACGCAACTCGAGCTGCTGTTGAAGAAGGAATTGTTGCTGGTGGTGGTGTTGCTTTATTAAGAGCAAAAGCGGCTTTAGCTGGAATCACAGCTGACAACGCTGACGAAGCAACTGGAATTCAGATTGTTTCTCGCGCAGTTGAATCTCCATTAAGAACTATTGTTGAAAATGCAGGTCTTGAAGGTTCTGTAGTGGTAGCAAAAGTTGGTGAAGGTTCTGGTGATTTTGGATACAACGCAAAAACTGACGAATACGTAGACATGCTAAAAGCTGGAATTATCGATCCTAAGAAAGTAACTCGTGTAGCATTAGAAAATGCTGCTTCTGTTGCCGGAATGATCCTAACTACAGAATGTGCATTAATTGATATTAAAGAAGAAAGCGCTGGCGGAATGCCAATGGGTGGCGGTATGCCAGGAATGATGTAATCGTTCTAACTTCTAAACTATAAAACGCCAGATATAAATCTGGCGTTTTTTTTTATTTTTTTTCGCCACGAATTCACGAATTAATTATTTAATATCTGTTTTTTAAAAATTCGTGAATTCGTGGCGATCTTCATTTTAGATTATTATTTAACAACAGATACAATTGTTTAACATTCTGCTTTTGTTGTTAAGAGCAGTTATAGGTAATTTTGCAACTTCAATAAATTTTAATAATGAAAAAGCATTTTACCCCTCTTCTATTCTCAATTTTCTTTTTATTCACTTTCGTTTTACAAGCACAAAATTCTAAAGACGCTTATGTCGTTTTGGTTTCTATGGATGGATTTCGTTGGGACTATGCCAAACATTTCAAACTTCAAAACCTCAACAGAATTGCCAAAGAAGGCGTTCATGCCAAATCAATGAAACCTTCTTATCCGAGTAAAACATTCCCGAATCATTATGCAATCGTGAGCGGACTTTATCCGGATCATCATGGAATTATTAATAATGTTTTTTATGATAGTGCTTTAAACGAATCTTTTTCATTGTCTACAAAAGCCAAAAATGACTCAAGATTTTATGGTGGAAATCCGATTTGGAATGTAGCGGAACAACAAGGTGTAAAAACCGCTTCGTTCTTCTGGCCTGGATCTGATACAGATAAAAAAAGACCGGGTATTTACAAAAATTATGATGATAAGATTCCGTATGGTAACAGAATTGATACGGTTATAAAATGGTTAGAGCTTCCTGAGAAACAACGCCCGCATTTGATTACGTTATACTTTGATGAACCGGATCATACGGGACATAATTTCGGTCCGCTTTCTCCTGAAAACGAAAAAATGATCTACAAAATGGATTCGGTTATGGGACAATTATCATCCAAACTAGATCAATTGGCTATCGGAAAACAAATCAATTTAATCATTGTCTCAGATCACGGAATGACCGATATCAGCAATGATAAAAAAGTAGCTATTTTAGATTATTTAAAACCGGAATGGTTAGGTTACAAAGCTGTAATTAACCCAATTATGAGTTTACAGGCAAAACCCGGCTTTCAGGATTCTATTGCAAAGGCATTAAAGAAAGTACCACATATCAAATTTTGGCGATCTAGCGAAGTACCAAAAAGATTGCATTATGGAACCAACCCGCGTGTGCATGATTTTGTGATTGAAGCGAAAAAAGGCTATAGTTTAGTGAGTAAAGAAAGTACGCACATAAAAGGTGGAACACACGGTTACGACAATAAAGAAAAAGACATGCACGCTATTTTCTACGCAAAAGGTCCAGCGTTCAAAGTAAATAAAGAAGTTGGCACCTTTCAGAATGTTTCTGTTTACCCTTTAATAGCGCATATTTTAGGATTAAAAATCGATGAAGTTGACGGTAAGTTCAGTGAAGTAAGCAACATGCTTAGAAATTAGATAATTTGTCAATTAGAAAATTAGATAATGCTATAGATTGCATATAATCATTATCTAATTTTCTAATTGACACATTGCCACATTAAATTAAAAACCAGTCGAAACCGAAACGGCTTTCCATTGCTCTAATTGACTCTGAACGCTTGCAATCTTTTGATTGGCCATATCATAAGCATCTTGTCCTAAAAATAAATGCAAGGCAGGATTTTCTTCATGACTCATTTTTATTAATGCTTCAGCTAATTTTTCAGGATCTCCCGGTTGATTTTCATTAATACTGCCTTTATGTGCATCTTCAGAGGCTCTAACTTCTTTATAGGCAGCAATTGGATGCTGAGGCAATAACAAAGAGCTATCTTTTAAGAAATCAGTTCTAAAATAACCCGGATAAACCAACGTTACATTCACTCCAAATTCTTTTACTTCAGCAGCTAAGGATTCAGTTAAACCAGCAACTGCAAATTTTGTAGAGCAATAAATTCCCCAACCCGGAAACTCTCCATAATAACCTCCAACAGAAGAAATATTAAAAATATGTCCCGATTTGTTCGCACGCATATAAGGCATTGTATTTCTGATTACATTTAGTAATCCAAAAACATTTACTTCATAATTTTTTCTGGATTCTACATCTGTCAATTCTTCCAACGCTCCCAGCAAACCATAACCTGCATTGTTTACTAAAACGTCGATTGTTTTAAAATGACTTACTGTTGCTTCAATTGCTTTTTTGACACTTCCTTCATCTACTAAATCCATTTCTAAAGGCAGAAAATTCTCTGACACATTTCCTAATACTTTAACTAACGATGCTTCACTTCTTGATGTTGCGGCTACTTTGTAACCTTTTGTCAATAATTTTTTAGCCAATTCTAATCCAAGTCCTTTTGAGGCACCTGTGATAAACCAAACTTTGTTATTTTCCATGATTTTAATTTTTTACGTTTAATTATGGTACAAAGGTATCAGCAAAGTCCTTATTCAGAATTAAAGCAATCAAATCAGAAGTTACGAAAATCAAACAATTTCTGTTATGCGATAGGCTTTTGGCGAAAGCTGAACATTTTTCTTAAAGAAGTTGATAAAATGAGACAATTCTTCAAAGCCTAAACACCACGCAATTTCATTAATATTCCAATTGGTTTGTTTGAGTAAAATCATGGCTTCCTGAACAATTCGTTCAGAAATAATTTGAGAAGTTGTTTTTCCGGTAGTTTCTTTCAACGCTTTATTCAAATGATTTACATGCACATTTAACTGGCTTGCAAATTCTGAAGGCGAGCGGAAATTAATTTGTTGCGATATGGATTCAATAGGAAATTGTCTTTCTAACAATTCTAAAAACAAAGAAGAAACCCGAATCGTGGCATTCGATTTACTGTATAACGAGGTAGTTACCGTTTGTGTTTTTAAAGCCAAATGAATAATTTCGAAAACCAGATTGCGGAGAACATCATATTTAAAAGCGTAATCCGAATTGATTTCTTCTAACATTTTCACATATACTGCCTTTAAAGATTCTGCCAGTTCTTTTGAAACCGGAACAATCGGATTTCCACCGGGTTGAAATAAAGGATACTCTTTTAAATTTCCAAACTGATTAAAAAAAGCATCGGTGAAAATGCAGAAAAAACCGGTTTGATTTTCATCTATATGTTCCCAACTGTACGGAATTTGTGGATTCGCAAAAAACAAAGCCTGATCTTCAATCGAAACAACCTTATCAGCATAATGCACTTTGTTTCTTCCGATGATTAAGCTTATTTTATAAAAGTCTTTTCGCGTATAAGGCAATGGATTACAGGTAGTACCAATATAATCATCCAACTTAAAAACATTAAAATGTCCGATTTCTTTCTTAAGATTCTCGGGCATTCCGTTTATTTTAATCGTATAAAAATCTTCTAGTGTCTCTGTCAGTTTCATTTGGCAAAGTTACGAAAATCAAATTATATCAATTAGAAAATTTATCAATTAAGAAAAGTACGATTATATCACTAGAAAACTCTAGTTTATATTTTCAACCTTTCTTATTGTAATCTTAGATATTGGCTGTTCACCATTTTTAGTACTGATCATTTCCATAAAAGCGATAAAATCTCCCTTTTTATAAAATTGTCCCACACCATAAATCTTAAGAGACCACTTTATACGTAGGATCTTCAATAACATTGACACTTATAACCGCTTCGGCATTTTTGAGTAATGTTCTGCAGTCTTCGCTTAGATGTTTGAGTTCGACAACTTTATTGAGCTGACTGTATTTCTTTGTCAAGTTGTTCAATGCTTCAATAGCCGACATATCGGCGATACGGCTTTCTTTGAAGTCTATAATAATATGATTCGGGTCGTTTTGGATATCGAACTTTTCCATAAAGGCAGCAATCGAACCAAAAAACAAGGGGCCGTAAATTTCATAATGTTTGACTCCGGCTTCATCGATAAAATGACGTGCACGGATTCTTTTGGCGCTTTCCCACGCAAAAACCAAGGCTGAAATTATTACCCCGATTAATACTGCCAAAGCCAAATTATGAAGCAAAATAGTCACAACCGCAACCAGGATTCCGACGAAAATATCATGTTTTGGCATTTTGTTGATGACTTTAAAACTCGCCCATTCGAAAGTCGTAATCGCAACCATCATCATAACGCCGACTAAAGCAGCCATTGGTAATTTTCCGATTACAGGCGCTCCAAAAAGAATGATTACTAAAATAGTCAACGCAGCAATAATTCCCGAAAGTCTGGCTCTTGAACCGGCACCGAGATTTACCAAAGTCTGTGCGATCATGGGACAGCCTCCCATTCCGAAGAAGAAACCGTTTAAGATATTCGAACTTCCTTGTGCAATACATTCCCTGTTGCTGTTTCCACGAGTTCCGGTGATTTCGTCAACCAAATTTAGCGTAAGCAAACCTTCAGTCAAACCAACCGCAGCGACAATAACAGAATAAGGAAAAATCACTTTAAAAGTCTCAAAAGACAAAGGAATCTCCGGAATATGAAAAGGTGGAAAACCGCCCTGAACAGAAGCGATATCCTGAACTGTTTTGGTATCAATATTAAAGATAAGCACAAGGGCAAAAACTACCATAATCGCTACCAAAGAAGCCGGAACTGTTTTGATAATTTTAGGAAAAAACAATACAATACTAATTGTCAATGTGACCAAACCCAGCATTATATACAAAGGCGTTCCCTGCAACCAGGCAACTTTTCCATCATACATGGTTTTAAACTGTTCTAATTGCGACATGAAAATAACCACCGCCAAACCGTTTACAAAACCAAACATAACAGGCTGTGGCACTAACCGAATAAATTTCCCAAGTTTAAAAAGCCCGATACAAATTTGCACAACGCCACCCAATGCGACGGCCGCAAAAACATATTCTAGGCCGTGCGATTTCATCAAGGCGATCAAAACAATCACGGTCGCTCCAGCCCCACCCGAAATCATTCCCGGTCTTCCTCCAAAAATTGCCGTTACCAAACCCGCAATAAAAGCAGCATACAAACCCACCAACGGCGGAAAACCAGCCAAAATAGCAAATGACAACGATTCTGGAATCATGGTCATGGCAACAGTTAAACCAGCTAAAATTTCGTTTTTGTAATTGACTTTTTCGGTAAAGTCGAAGAGATGGAAAGCTTTTTTCATAAGTCGCAAATTTAGGAAATTTGGGAATTAGAAAATGGGATAATTTCTTTTACAAAGAAATTTAAAAATCCACTTAAACATTTTGTTCAGAATAAATCATAAAATATATTTTAAAAAACAAAATATTCATATTTTATACACGACTATAAATTAGATAATTAAACTTAAAAATATTTGATTATTGAAATAAAAACCCGTATAAACACCTAATCACAATACTTAAACAAATGTTAATATTACTTAAGTAAAATTTATTAACCAAAAACCTAAATTAATTATGAAAAGAACAGTACTGTTTTTATTATTAACATCACTAATTCTATCATCTTGTGGTGTACAAAATAAAGGAACTATACCAGGAGCTTCTGCATCTACAAATGGAACTGAAAACAAAGATTATCTTACTACAACACAAACTGTAGTTTATGATTTTAAAACCAAAGAATATACAAAATCAATGGTACATCCGAGAGTCCGTGAGCCACTTGTCTTCAAAATAGAAAATATTAACCGTTTAGCTTACGACGTTTCTATTAAATCTAAAGACGTAGCAATTGTTGACGAAAATTTCAAAGAAGAGATAGATAATACTTTAAAAAAGAAAGAAAGTGAAACCACTACAAGTGAACCTATTACTCCAAAAATAATTACTGAAACTAAGTTGGCTAGTACAGCATTAATTTCAACTGCAAAAACAACAAATTCTCCAAGCATTATTCAAGAAATTACAACTTTAAAAACTGCTATTCAAACAAATACTACCGAATTAATTAAATTACAAACAGCAAATCAACAAAAAATTGATTCAATTAAAAATTCTACATTATCATTAGAAAATTTAAAAGATGACGCGAAAGCAATTGATCCTAAAAATAATAAAATAATAATTGAGCAAGAAATAATTTCAATACAAAATAGACTAAAAATTAATCAACTAAAAATAGACGCTTTACAAGGCGAAAATATTGCTAAAACTAATGAAATTATATCCAAAACATACGCAACTGATGCGGTAGAAAGAACTTTTAGTGAATTTAGTAAAATATACACTGAAGTACTCGATGGAGCACAAAGTATTCGAATCATTGAAGAAAATTATCATACCTTTTATCAACTTGCGCTAAATCCTTTATTAAAATGTGAAGGATATGAAAAACTCAGTAATGATCCTAAATTTATATTATATCAATTACCACAATATCGTTCTCAAATTAATGATTTTAATAAAACCATTACTAATTTTAATAATTTCTATAATCAAGCAATAAATAATTGGAGAATATTTGATGATATAGAAGCGCCTGAAGCCAAAGAGAATATTCGAATCAAATATCAATCATACAAAGAAGAAATTGACAAAATAAAAGCATCTATAGATGCTTTAGACTTGCCTTCAAAACTACGCAAGGTAGAAGCTATTCACGCAGTACTAAAAGAAAAAGAAGCTTACCAAATATCATCCTCTCCAATACAACCTTTAGAAGACTATGTAACATTTGATGTTACTATTAAAAATCGTGACCAATCAAAATTAGCAGAATATGATGACAATAGAGAATTTACTTATCTTGAATATACAAGAGGAGGAGTTCGCTTTGATTTCAGTACAGGTATTGTATTCAATTTTATTGGAAATAATGATAAATATGGATTAGTAGATGTAAATGTAGATACTAATGGTGACGGTAAAGAAGATACGGCAATGAAAAAAATAGTAGTAACCGAAAATAACCAATTTACTCCTGCGTTAGCCGGAATGTTTCATACCAGTTTTAGAAGCTGTGGTATTTGGGCTTTTGGCTTAACATTAGGTGCTTCCGTAAATGTAGAAACGTTTGAATTAAATTCTTTATTCCCAGGAGTTAGTTTGTTAATAGGAAAAAAACAAAAATTTATTATTTCTGCTGGTCCGGCTTTTAGGCAAGTAGATGAATTAAAAGCTAATTACAGAGAAGATGGAATTTACAGCCCTAGTGATTTTACGGATGAGACATTATTAACTGCAAAACAATTTAAAGTTGGTTTTTTCTGTGGCATTACCTATAATTTAACACAAAAGCAAAGAGAAAAATTTAAAATAGGAACTGAATAAGAGTTAATTGTATAAATAAATTATTAAAAACTTTGCGCAAACGTCAACTGGCTTTTGCGCATTTTTTGCATCCTAGATGTTTTCTACAAAAACCCGTATAAGTACTTGGTGATTGGGGTTTATTTTTTGATATACTTGTTTGAAAATAGCACTTTATGATACTATGGATTTCCGTAATGATGTAGATTCGTAAATGTGGATATTTGTTTTAATCAAGTTTATAATATTTTACAACGACATCAAATAAATAATTATGAATATAGATGATAGAGATAATATAATGTTGATTTTTGATAAAAAATTAAGGAAGAATAACAAATCTTCTAAAAATTTACAAGCAATTAGATGACAATAAAGGACGCGGAAGAAGGCCAACTCATAATCTTGATATTTTAAGAACTTCAGTTGTTTTCACTCATTCTACGTTAGAAGATTATTTACGAAACATTTTAACAATAAAACTGCCTACGTCAGATGCAATAACATTAAACAGTATTCCTCTAATTGGAACTTCTGAAAATGGTCGGAAAACAAAATTTGATTTAGGCGACTTAGTTGCTCATAAAGAATTAAAAGTTGAAAAAGTTATAGAAATTTCAGTTAAAGAATACCTTAGCTGTGTTAGTTTCAATGACACTAATGACATATCAGCACACTTAAAAAAAATCTCTATTAATTTGACTCCTGAAATCACAGAATTATTACCGACATTAAATGAATTTATTAAACGTAGACATAACATTGTTCACAATGCAGACAGAGAACTTGAAATCAGAAGAGGTAATCACACAATAAAATCAATCAATTATAATAAAGTTCTTAAATGGCAAAAAACTTTAGATCTATTTGTTAATAAAATAAATATTCAGCTTTAAAATGACTGTATTAATTTAAAACAAGACCCCAGCTCCGCAAAGAGTTCAGGCAACGCTGCGAATGTCTCCGACTTCGTGCCCGCAAAGTGATTAATCATTATTCTATGTAAAACCCATAACGTCTCGCTCGTTTTATCACCGTAATTCTAAAAAAATGAAAAAAATCCTAATTACCTTTACTTTACTTTTCAGTTTAACAAGTTTTGCACAAACTATCAATGGAGTTGCAATTAAAGATTTAGATGTACAATATTTACAAATTATTGGAACTTCAAAATTTATGTCATCAAAACTTAATATTAGAATAGACATTGGACAAAGAACAAAACTCATGTCAAGCAACAGTGAAACAGCAGGCATAAAAGATGCAAATGGAGAAGTATTAATCTTTAATTCAATTATTGATGCTTTAAATTTTATGTCGGCAAACGGCTATGAGTTTGTAACTTCAAACATTCTAGTGGAAGAAGATCAAAATGTTTATTATTATTTGATGAAAAAAAAGATATAAAAAACTACCTTTTCCTAAACAAAACCTCAAACGCTCCCGTAGACCACAAAGCCCACAAAATCAAAACAGGCTGAAAAAACAACCGAATCAATCGGGCCTGATCCGTGTTCATGCCCAGAGCGTCTGTTCCGTTTAAATATTGAGCAATGTTTCCAGGAAAAACCAACACATAAAATACAGCAAGGCCAATACCTATTTGTGTTTTATAGCGGGTTAGAAAAATCAGCGTCAAACCTATTGCCAATTCGACGATTCCGGAAAGTATTACCACGAGGTCTTTATCCATCGGAACCCAGTTCGGTACCTGCGCCTGAAAATCGATTCGCTGAAAAGTAAAATGCCCCATTGCAGCGGTTATCATAAAGAGTCCTAAAAGTATTCTAAAGAAATTTTGAGTTTTAGTAGTTGCTATATTTTCCATATCATGATAATTGGTTGTAATGTTTTCAATTACTCTCAAATTTACAATAATAAAAAAACAACTCTTTGCAAGATTTGGCACCGAACATTGTGTAATATCCATTTGAGAAATGTCATTTAATTCAACATTATCCTAAGCAATATTCTCCAACCCTCCCGGAAATGGTCTGTAAGCATAAAAATGCAAAACCTCTTCAATCGCTATTTTTAAAGCTTCATTTATCGGCAACAAATTAATACCCATTCTAAGATCGATTTGGGCTAACCTCATGTAATAATCGGCAAAAATGGGAATGTTTGTCCCTTTGTTGATTGCTACTTCGGCTTTAATAAAGTTTTCCTCTTGTTCTTCTTTTATTATTTTGCAGGTCGCTAATCGTAGTTTTCCAAATTTATCTGTGGTAGCGCCATAACCAAAAAGGCGGCAAATTAAACCACGATAACGGTAATTACTACAGCTTCCTTTATGGTATTCTAAAACCGAAAGCGAGCGGTACAAAAAACAATTTTTAGTCGAAATACTGTTTAATTCTTTTAGAGTTTCTTCGGCCTTGCCATTCAAAAACAAATGAAAGGCCCATGGTAAAAATTCTAAAGGTGAAGCGTCTATATTGGGCGTAGAACAGCATTTGCCACAACCAGCGTTGCAATGCAAATTTGTTTCAGACTGAAAAGCCGTAATTTCAATTTCAAGACGATCAAACAATACCTCAACCTGCCTAACCTTCTCTTCTATTGACATTTGTTTTTTTGTAAGATAGACTAATACAAATACCTCCAGCTACAATTGTAGTTTAATTGTGAAATTTAAATTTTAGATTTTGTCGCTTTGCTTCAATTCTGGCATTAGAGGCGATTTTTTTCATTTCTTTATAAATCGTAGTACCAATGTTAAATTTACTACCTGCTATCAAAAACACGTATAAATACGTGGTGCTCAGTCTTTAATATTTCTTAAACTTGCTGTCAATATGGTGGAGCATATTTATCATGGTTTTTCAGTAGGTAGAAAACCTTGAATGTTTAATACTTTTTTTGGGGGAAAAGTGAGATTATAATCGATAACGATTATGGATCTCACTTTTATTTTTATTTTGAACTTAAACCATTGCCAAATAGTTTTATTTAAAAAGCGCAAACGTCCCTGACATTTGCGCTTTTATTATGCTTCTACATGATCATCTGAGATCTTACTTTTTGTTTTGATTAGTTTCCGCTAATTGTGCCTCCAGATGTGCAATCATTTTTTTTAGACCTTCAATGGTTTCCTTTCTGGCTTTGGCTAGTTCTTTATAATTAAGAGCCTCTTCAGGATTTACTTTACCAATTTTATTATACGGTGCCACTGTTTCGTTTAAAATATCCTCCTTTAGCATATTTCCATTACCCGTTAAGAACCAATCACCATTAACATCTGTGTATATTCGAAGAATTTTTTCTAATTTATCAACACCAATTGTTTTATCGTTTTTTAATTGGCTGGCAAAAGAACCGTTAGAAAAACCGATCTCTCTTTCAAAAACACTGACCCTAATGCCTTTTGAATCCTAATGTATATCAATACTTTGCCAGTACAGGAGGTGTGCCAGCCAAAATATTTCACAGTCAGATTCAGTTAATTGATGAACAAACTTCTGCTGTTATTGGTACAAATGACATTTACCAATATACTACTACTACACCATATTATTGGAGCCCACAAATGGTGACAACCATTGTTAAGCTTAATGCTGGACAAAGAGTTAGTATTTCCTACGCGAATGATTTTAAAAGTGTTTCAGGTATCAGTGCAAATACTAATATAGCAGAAGATTCGACGGTACATCCAGGATCTCTTGCTTTACAAGTTATTTTATTTCAGAATAACAAATCAATTGAACATTAAAAATACAACGGTTTTATATCGAGAATAAGTAATTCAAAAAATAGCACACAAAGCAAAAAGCTTCAACACAAAAATGTTGAAGCTTTTTTATATCCAAACTACAAGCAAGCTAAATAGCAACTTTAAATTTTCGCTTTCATCTTCCTATCTTAATACAAACCACCTTATAATCAATAAATTAGTTTTTCTGTCGTCAATTAAATCTATGTTAAAAGTGTACTTACATTTTAATATTATTGTAAACTTTGTATTACTGTTTAACCTAAATAAAGATGATTATGGGATCGCAAATTATTGAACTGGAAAAAAAATATTGGCAGGGAATGGAAAATCACGATTATGAAACGGTAAAAAATCTCACTCATTTTCCTTGTATAATAGCTGGCAAAACCGGTTTACAAAGTGTAGATGAAGCCACGTTTAAAAAGATGTTTGAATCAGCAAATGGCAGTAAAATAAAAGTATTGAATATTTCTGATGTAGAAACGCAATTACTTGCCGAAAATACTGCGGTAACAGCATACCAAATAGAATTAGAAATGGCAGACGACAAACAAAAATCTCTCCTCAAATGTGCCTGCACCTCAACCTGGATTAAAGAAAATAACAATTGGGTTTGTGCACTTCATACCGAAACAGAATTGTCTCAGCAGTAGAGTGTAATTAAATTTAATTGGCTATTCCCTCAAATATATATCTGTTAGAGGTTTAAGATTAAGATACATTTATCGTGTATCTTAATCTTAAACCTTTATCTCTATGAACCTATGAACCTTTAAAAAAGATGTATCTTTGAACCTTAGTACTTCAAGAACCTACAAAACATGACACGAGAACATTATATTCCCTTTAATAAGGAATTCTTACTCGAACAACAACTTACTGCTTTTGCCCAAGATCCTAAAAAGGTTGATGATTTTAAAAAATTGTTTGATATAATCGAACATTATTTTCATTATGAAGCTTTTAACCTCAACCGAAATCTAAAACAAAATTATGCTTTGTTCGATCCGGATTTGAGCAACAAAGAGCGTAAAAGTTTTATAGGAAAAAGTGATTTTTCGATTTTTAAGAAAACACTATTGACCGTTCTGGAACTAGGAAATTATACACGAATTGATCAGGAAACTTTAGATGTTGCTTTTAAGGAATCAGATTTGATTGGCCTGAATCTTTCTATCGATTTTAATGCTTTTAAGGATTATGAAATGTATGTGCGCGGGCAACATACAGCCAAAGAAAAGGTTAAGAAATATTTCTTCTGGAAGAAAGAAGTCGAAATCGAGTACTACGATCGCGTGCTGATTTACCTGCATTACAACGACACGAATTTCCTGAAAGAAAAGAAAGTCAAATTGGGTAAAATGCCTGTTGAACCGGGTTCGGTAGTTTTGAAAATCTTTAAGCGTGTTCCTAAAAACGACCTCGAAACGATTTTCCCAAATGCGATTCCGAGAATGTCAACTACAGACAAATTACTGCTTTGGGTTCCCGGTCTTTTTGGTGGCATTTCATTGTTAAGTGCAAAAGTAATTCCGGCCCTGATCAATATGTATGGTGCTTATGAAACAGGTGAAACTATCGACTTACTGAACAGTAAAACTTCCCTAAATCAGGGTTTAATTGCATTAGGAATTTTAGCTGCTTATTGCTTCCGTCAATACAATAATTTTGTAAACAAGAAAATCAGATATTCCAAAATACTTTCAGATAGTTTGTATTTTAAGAATCTAGGGAATAATAGTGGTGCTTTTTATTCTCTTTTAAATTCTTCAGAAGAAGAAATGCTTAAGGAAACTATCTTAGCTTATTCTTTTTTATACAAAAGCGAAAAACCTTTAACGACCGAAGAATTAGACAATCAAATTGAATCCTGGTTTGAAACAACATTAAAAACATCTCTTGATTTTGATGTAAAAGAAGCTTTAGATAAATTGAAGAATATTGGCCTTGGCATAGAAAGTAACGGGAAATGGGAGGTTGTTTCTTTAGAGAAAGCGCTCGTTACGATTGATGCTTTGTGGGATGGGGTTTTTGATTATAATTATCAAATGTAAATTATTAATTGTTAATTGTCTGACAAACTTAACTAAATAATTATAGCTTTTAAATAAAAAAAGAGGACCTAAAAAAGTCCTCTTTATAAATTATAATCTTGATGGATTACTCACTATCAGCTTCAACCAAATCCTCAACATTTTCGCCCATATCTCCTACGGCTACTAATTCTGGTTTTGATCCTTTAAGCGCATTGAATCTTTCGATTTGCTCCAGGTCCCCTTCTTCTCCACTGAAATATGGAAAAACATCCATAATTGGCGATTCTGAAATGGCCGGGATAGTATAATCACCCATTGTACCTTTCATAACCGAAACAGTATTATCATAGGCTTCTTTTACGTCATTTGCCTGAACTAACAAATACATATTGGTTTTGCGTTCTTTTCCGCTTTCTTCATCAAAAGCAATTAAAGAGACTTTTGATTTAAACCAACGATCCGCATTTTCAAACGGATGAATCTCAGCATAGTTCGCTACTTTTATGTTTGTGATTTTAAATTCTTCACTAACATAAGCCGCCATTTCTTCATTAATTCTGCTTTCGGCTTCTGTATAGGATATTGCATCTACCAAATAAGGTTCTGTCGTAACCTTTTGTCCACCAATATCATCTGTTTTTCTATATTTTACTTTGCATTCGTACCAAACTGCGCTCATTTCTATTTAATTTAAGGATGTCAAAGATAGATTTTAACGCAAATAAAATCGATTAATTGCGAAATAGATATTCACAATTTGAGTTAAATTTTGGTATTGAATTACTCGCGTTTTTTAAGTTACTATTTATCAAACAGTAAGGCATAAAGGAATCATAAAATTGCGAATTAACTTATAAATATTTAATAAATTTGTGATAGCTAAATCCTATAAATGAGAATATTAGATTCTGATTAATTTTCTAAAAAAGAGTAACCAAAAACAAATTTATCGGATGACCCAAACTGCTAATAACCTTAAATACCACTACGATGAGACTATCAACATTTTTAACCGAACAAGGTTATGATTTAATTGAAGGGCCAGTTAGAAATCATAAACCACTACAATTATGGCTGAAAAAACCTTTTGATGAGGCTCAGCTTTACTACGACAATATCGGCCACGCTTTTAAGAGCGATATTGTATTGACCGAAATTGAAAATGCAGCCCTAAATGTCGATTATACCAAAAAAGATGAGTACGGATTTAATATCGGAATTACACTTTTGGGGGAAATTTTAAAAACGCTTGGACTTGGAACAATCGGAATTACATCAAAAATACAATCTGGAAAATCGGTAACGATTAGTTATAGCAATTCGATTACCAAAGAATATACGATTGGGAATCTTGAAGAGTATTTTTACGGTGCTGATTTTCTGCATCCGAATCCTTCCCTTCTAAAAAACATCAATCAAAATTATCTTTTGTTGACAACAGGAACCGTTTTTGCTCAAAACCTTGTGGTCGATATTGAAACTGATTTTACCTTAAATGCCGATTTTGTTGCCAGCCTTAATGACGTCGCCGATGGTAAACTTGATTTCTCGACAAGCAATCTGAATAAACTAAAAATGACATCGAACATCGGTATTTCTTTTCCGATTGCAGTAAAAGCAAGCCGAATCGATTATGACAGAAGCCGATTTAAAAAATTAATTCAGGTTACGGATACTAATAATATATTTTAATGCATTAATTAATCTGATGTAAAAAATGCGCAAAAGGTCTAAATAGTTTTGTGCATTTTCTTTAAGCTTAATTCCTGTTTCGTTGCGAATAATTATCTTCATTATAATTATCTTCGAAAGCTCAATAACCCTTTAATATGACTAAATCTTTTTCTGAAACCAACCTTAATGGTTACACTTGCGCTTGTTGTAATGAAGCCTTTGATGAAATGCCTTTATGTTTTGGTGCTGAATTTCCTGCTTATTATTTTTCAATTCCAATTGAAGAAAGAGAACAACGAATTGAATATGGTGGCAGCTGGTGTTATGTCGATGAAGAGCATTTCTTTCACCGCGGAAGATTGACCATACCTATAATCGATTATCATGAAAATTTAGTTTTTAATGTCTGGACTACAATAAGTGAAGCTAATTTTTGTGTGCGAATGAATTTATGGGAAGATTCAAATCGAGTTCATCAGCAACCCTATTTCGGCTGGATGCAGACCGATGTTCCAACGTACGGCAAAACAATATCATTAAAATCAATTGCAATTGAACAAGAATTGGGATTGGTTCCTGAAATAAAAATGATCGAAGAAAATCATCCTTTGACTATTGATCAGGAAAACGGAATAACCTTTGAAAAAGCCGTTTCTATCGTCAATGAAATTATGAAAATACAGCACGGTAAAAACTAAAAGAAATTTTATTAGATTTACGCAACTAACCTTAAAACCAAAAAAATGAGAACATTAGAGCAATGGTTTGCAGAATATGCTGTAAGTCATCAAAACCCGAAAAATAAAGCTATTCACTATGTTTGCGTGCCTGCTATTTACTTTTCGATAGTGGGTTTATTGATGAGTATTCCGAGTGGAATAATTGCCAATACTTTAAAACTAAACGCTCCCATTATCGAAAATTGGGCCGCTGTTATTTTAATTTTTGTACTCGTTTTTTATATTCGATTATCAGTTGCAATGGCTATTAAAATTGCTATTTTCTCTGCTATTTGTTTGGTGGTAAATTATTATATCAGTCAATTTGTACCGTTATGGATGTTCTCTATTGGCGTGTTTGTCATCGCGTGGATTGGGCAATTTTACGGACATAATATTGAAGGGAAGAAACCTTCGTTTCTAAAAGATCTTCAGTTTTTAATGATTGGCCCTGCCTGGGTTGTAGAGAATTTGTTTTCGAGAAAATAAGTTTTTGAATACTGAGGTATGGCACGCGGATGAAGCGGGTTAGGGCGGATTTTTTCTAACTTTTATTTTTACAAATTGAGCATAAATAACTAGTCTAATTTATAGCATATTATAACATTAAAAAATGAGAATACTTTTAATCTTTATTTTTCCATTACTAGTTCTTACCACCGGAGATACCATTAATTGGAAAAGAAACATGTCACTTAATGAAAGTGACTTCTACTCGTTAAACAATTTTGAACTGAAAGGCAAAGTAAAATCCGTTAAGAATTATACCAGCATTTTTAAAAACGAGGAAAAAAATTTAGACAAAATAGATCCCTTAAACATTAATAAAAACTTAAAAGTTGGTCTGCATGATCAACTTTTCTTTGATACCAGGAAACTTCTAACTTCTAAGATTAATTATATAGTTGGTACCAATCAAATATTTTCAGAACACCATTTCGTATATGACAAAAATCTAAATATCATTAACATAGAAGAAAAAAAAGGTTTTGGCATACGTTATAAATATGACAGCCAAAACAGAAGAATTGAAAAGAAATTATATGCAACGGATAAGGAAGTAGTCGAAATAACGTCATTTTTATATGACGTTGAGCATCCTTTGTCTGTGTTAAAAGACATGAAACCACTGGCTAGAGATCACTATGTCAATTTTGTACATTATAACGAAGACAATCAGCAAGTTGATACAAAGCAATATTTACTGGAAACAACTGCAAGATATGTGGGAGAAGAAAGTATAAAATACAATAAAGACGGATATTTTTTAGAAACTTTAGTTCATGGCTCAAAGGCTGACAATCATTATATAGTGAAGTACAAATATACTTATGACGATAAGAACACTATAACAAGCTATATTCATGATGATTATGAAATTTGCAAAAATATTTATCTCTTTGACAAACAAGGAAATTGGATTTTAAAGATTAAAGGATCGGATATAAATAATTATGTCTATGTCTCTAAAAGAGAAATTACTTACTATCCATAAATCACTTTTCTTCAGAAACTAACTCAAAATTTTTCGAGCCAAATTCTTCGTTAGAATGAGAATACAACATGTACACGTTCACTTTCAAATAGTCACAAAATAATCTCTAACTTTATCTTCCTAAAAACCAAATCGATTGGTCATGAAGATAAACAACAAAGAAGTTAAAATCGAAAGCTTTGATATTTTTACCTATCGGAGAATACGTCGTGCTATTGGGTATTTAGGCATCAGTCTTCCGATCCTTTTAGTAGGTTTGTCTTATATCTCTTTTTTTAAAACGCCGCTGCAACCTTCAATCAGTAATTATTACTACACCAATCTCAGGGAAATTTTTACCGGAACTTTGGCTGCTGTGGGATTATTTTTAATCCGGTACAAAGGTCATGGTAATGCTTCTATTTGGAAAAACGACAACCTATTAACCAATATTGCCGGAATTATGGCGATTGGTGTAGCATTTTTTCCTATGAATCCGGAAGATTTTAGTTTTAAAATTTATACTTTGATTCCGTATGCTGAGAAGTGGCTGGGCTGGCTTCATTATGGTTTTGCGGCGCTGCTCTTTCTTATTATGGCTTTATTGGCCATCAACGTTTTTACAATTGGTCAGGAGAATGAAACCAGAGACCCAAAAAGCATGTTAAACGAAAATAATATTTACAGATTTTGCGGTTATTCGATTATTGTTTTTGTGATTCTGGTTCCCATTTCTGAAACTTTTAAACTGTTCCGATATTCTACTTTAATTCTAGAAGCTCTTGCCCTATTTGCTTTTGGAAGCGCCTGGCTGATTAAAGGTCGTGCTTTAGGCGACAGTGGTAAAATTGGTAAAAAACTATACCAGGAAAATAATCCTGTGGATACTGAAAAGGTTTTTGAAGAATAGTTGCTTGGTTGTTTAGGGAACCGAAAGTAAATTTCAATGGTACGTTTTTTGGATAAGAGAAGACAACTATTTCGATTATAAGTCATTATTAATTTATAAATCTATTTTTATCATGAAAGTAACGTATTACGGACATTCGTGTTTCTCTGTTTATTCCAATGGAAAACATATTCTTTTTGATCCTTTTATTACACCAAACGAACTGGCAAAAGATGTTGACGTCGACGCCATAAAAGCAGATTATATTTTTATTTCACACGCACATTACGACCATATTCAGGACGTTGAAAGAATCGCCAAAAATACCGGAGCCAAGGTTCTTGGTAATTTTGAAATTTATGGCTGGCTTTTAAAAAACGGAATCGAAAACGCGCATCCTATCAATCCGGGCGGGAAATTTGACTTTGATTTCGGGAGAGTAAAATGCGTGATTGCACAACATCCGAGTAGTTTTATGGATGGAAGTTATGGCGGAATTGCCTGTGGTTTTGTACTTACAACTTCAGACGGAAATTTCTATTATAGCGGCGACACAGCCCTGACTTTAGACATGCAGATCATTCCGAAATTTACTAAACTTGATTTTGCTGTCTTCCCAATTGGCGACGGTCTCACCATGGGAGTTGAAGAAGCTATTGAAGCTTCAAGATTGGTTGGAGTCAATAAAATTCTGGGCGTACATTACGATACTTTTGGTTTCATTGTAATGGATCATGAAAAAGCGATGACAGATTTTACAAATGCCAATCTACAGCTTTATTTGCCAAAAATAGGCAGTACAATAGAGATCTAATTTTTCTAAATATCGCTAAAGTACCTTTCCCTTAGCGAAATAAAATAAAAACCAAAACTATTAAATCGCTCCATATCTCAAAAAACACAGGATTATAAATATTTTAACCAAGGCATTAAAATTGTTTCTGGATTAGTTGTAAACCAAAATTCAAAGACAATGAAAACATTAAAAATCTCATTTGTTTTTTTGATGCTTATAACAAATTTATATACTATGAATGCACAAAAAATTAGCGCGCTGAATTCAACCACCGAGTTTGCCGATGTTCCAGGACGTAAAATTGCCTATCGCTCTATCGGGCAGGGAATGCCAATTATTTTAGTAAACCGTTTTAGAGGTACACTTGATACCTGGGATCCTTTGTTTTTGGACCAACTTGCCGAGAATTATCGTGTCATCACTTTTGATTACAGCGGAATTGGTTATTCAACCGGAACTTTACCAACCGATTTAAAAGAGGTTGCCCAAGATGTAAAGGATCTGGCTGATTTTCTAAAAATAAAAAAAACAATCATCATGGGTTGGTCTTACGGAGGATTGGTAACTCAGGTAGCCACACTCCTATTTGATGATCTTATTACCCAAACGGTTTTATTAGGAACAGGGCCTCCGGGCGAAAGAGTCGTTCCATTAGGACAAGCATTTCTGGATGCTGCCCTAAAACCTGTAAACGATTTTGATGATGAAATTGTGTTATTTTTTGAACCTTCGTCAGAAGCTAGTAAAATAGAAGCCAAAGCATCGCACGACAGAATTGCCAAACGAATTGATGTTTCAAAAATTCCGTCCACTATGGATGTTTTTCAGCTTTATTTTCAGGGAAGTGCCGGTTTAGCCGAAGATAAAGATGATTTTAAAGGAAAACTGAAAACAACCAAAACACCGATTTTAATCATTTGCGGAGATAATGACATTAGTTTTGCAGTCGAAAACTGGTATCCTTTAACGCAGCAATTGCCAACAGCACAACTTATTGTTTTTCCGCAAACCGGACATGCACCGCATCATCAGCATGTGAATTTGGTGGTAAATTATATTCATGCTTTTCTGGAAAATTCGAAATAAAATCGGAATACTATAAACTAGGGAAATGATATTTCTTTTGAAAACGAGTCCCCTAGCTCAGACAGAAGCGGCATCCTTTTGTTGTGGGGTTCAAAACAAAAGATATAGCGGATGGCTGGAAACAGCTCCTTAAAAAACTACTAAAAATTAAAAAAAACTTCTTTATAAGACTTTTTATAAAGAAGTTTTTTTATTTGTCCCAACCTTTTTATAAAAATAGTACTCTATAGTAATAGAGAAGTTTCTTCTGGAAAACTTAAAACTATATTTTATGAAAAACATACTTCTAATTTCGCTGTTATTCTTCGGATTTTTTACTCAGGCTCAAAGTCCGCAATTGAATGTAAAAGGTAAAGATTCTTCTTTAGTCCGACTAAACCAACTTAAAGTTGCCGTAAAAATCGTAGGCAATATTGCGTATACGACAACTGAAATGCATTTTTATAACGGAACCAATCGCCAGATGGAAGCCGAGTTGCTATTTCCGTTGCCGGAAGGAGTTTCGGTTTCAAGATATGCGATTGACATTAACGGGAAAATGCGTGAGGCAGTTCCCGTTAACAAGAACAAAGGCAAACAGGTTTTTGAAGCCGTTGAGCATCGTCGTGTTGATCCGGGATTACTCGAAAAAGTAGAAGGAAATAATTTTAGAACCCGCATTTATCCTCTAATGCCGGGCAAGGAACGTATTGTAATTATTGGATACGAACAGGAATTAAGCAGTTTTGATGCAACACATTTATCGTATCAAATGTTGAGCAGTACTTCCGGGAAACTGGATGTTTTTGAGTTGAATGTCGCGGTTTTGGGGGCAACTGCGGCACCAACCATTGCTAATGATGAAGGAATTCTGGCATTGGAAAATCAGAATCAGTCTTATGTGACTTCAGTTAAAAAAGTGAATTATCAGCTTAAGGATAAATTAGTTATTACGATTCCGATTCGTGCTGAAATTCCGAGTGTCGTGGCTCAGAGTGTTAACGATCAGCATTATTTTTATGCCAATACTATTTTGGATAATCCTAAAATTCTAAAGAAAAACCCAGCTACTATTGGTTTGATTTGGGATGTTTCGCTAAGCTGCAAAAACCGAAACGCCAAGAAAGAACTGCAATTGCTTGCCGCCTATTTTAATCAATTAAAAAACGTATCGGTGACTTTGTATTTTGCTGGTTACAATTTTGAAAAAAAGAGCACTTATGCAATTCAAAATGGCGATTGGTCTGCCTTGAAATCAGTTTTAGAAAATGTGGTTTATGATGGCGGTACCCGATTCTCAAAAATCAAATTGCCGGTTCATGACGAATATTTATTCTTTACAGACGGATTATCTTCTTTGAGTGCAAACGTATTAACAACGACCAAAAAACCGATTTATACGATTAGTTCGCTTGGTTCCTCAGATTATGCTTTTCTGAATTATAATGCGATAAAAACAAGTGGAAATTTTATCAACTTAAATGAGTTAAAAATTGAAGAGGCTTATGATAAATTGATGTACCAAAGCTTGAAATTTCTTGGAATCAAAGAAAATTATCTGGTAACTGATTTATATCCAATGGCCGGAACACCGGTTTCAGGAAGTTTTAGCGTTGCCGGAATTTCACTGAAAAGTAAAAATGATGTCGTATTGCTTTTTGGGTATGATGAAAAACCTGTTTTAGAAAAAACAATTCATATTGATGCGACAATTCCGGTTTCGGGCGAAATTAGTATCGAAAAATTATGGGCGCAAAAGAAAATAGCCAACCTTGAAATTCAGTACAAGACAAACGCCGATGAAATTGAAGCGCTCGGAAAACGATACGGAATTGTAACGCAAAACACTTCGCTTATTGTTCTGGAGAGTCTGCACGATTATATTCAATATGACATTATTCCGCCTGCCGAATTAAGAGCAGAGTTTGATAACGTCATGAAGCAGCAAATGGCGAGCGCTCAGGCAAAGAAATTTAGCAATTGGGAGAATGTAGCCAGCTATTACGAACAGCTTAAAACATGGTGGGATAAGAATACTAAATACAATATTCCGAAACCAGTGCCTGTGCCAAAGAATCCAAAAACCGGAGCTAATGTAAATGGGAACGTGAGAGGAATTGTCTTAGATCAAAGTGGCATTCCACTGCCTGGTGTTAATGTTACTATAAAAGGCACTCAACTAAGTACAGCGACAGATTTTGATGGGAAATTTAGTCTTAATGCAGCTTCCGGACAAATTCTTGTCTTTTCTTATATCGGAATGAATACTCAGCAAGTTACAGCCGGAAGAACCCGAAATTATAGAATAACCATGACAGATAATTCAGGGGCTCAATTAGAATCAGTTGTCGTTACTGCAATGGGAATAAGCCGAAGCCAACGAGATGATGTTGAAGAGGACGAAGAAGCAGATAAAAAAGAAAAAAGAAGATACACTACTTCTTCTGCCATGATGGTTCGCTCTGAAAGTATTACACTTCCAGCTCCAAACGCTCAAAAAGCATTGGCTGGACAAGTTGCGGGAGTTGCTGTTGGTACCGGTACCGCAATTGCTGCTGATAATGCTATTCAGAATCAAAATGTGGTAGATTCCAATCTGGATGTTACCGTTGGTTATTCCAGTTTTAATCAGACAAAAACAAACATCTGGAATCCGGACAGAATTTATTTGAAAGCATTAGCCAATGCTCCGGCAGAAAAAAGATACAGTGTATATCTTGAATTGCGCGCCGACCAAATCAACAATCCGAATTTCTATTTTGATGTGGCGAACTACTTTTATGACAATGGCGACAAAGAAAAAGCCCTGTTAGTATTGAGCAACATTGCCGATTTAGGTTTAGAAAACCATCAGTTATACAAATCACTGACTTATGTATTACGCCAGTGGGGAACGTATGAAGATGCCTTGTTTACTGCCAGCCAGGTTGCAAAATGGAGAGAACAGGAACCACAGGCACATCGTGATTTGGCGTTGACTCTTGAAGACAATAAACAATATCAGGCGGCTTTTGATGAATTGATCAAAGCCTTAGAAGTTAATTATTTCGGCGAAATGAGCGGTCAATATTCTGGTGTTGAAGACATTATTCTAATGGATTTGAACAGAATGATTCAGGAACACAGCAGCATTAAAACAGACAAACTGGACAAAAAATATTTAAACAAAATGCCGGTTGCCATTCGCATTATCCTAAACTGGAATCAGATGGATACGGATATCGATCTTCACATCATAGAACCAACCAACGAAGAATGTTATTACGGACACAGAGATACTGAAATAGGTGCTCGTTTCTCTAAAGATTTCACAGAAGGTTATGGTCCGGAACAATATTTATTGAAAAATGCTGTTAAAGGAAAATACATCATCAAATCAAATTATTTCGGCGAAAGAACCCTTACCGAAAACGGCCCAACAACCGTTATGGTTGAAGTGTATACTTCTAAAAACGGTATTACAGAACGAAAATTACAAACGATTCAACTAGGTAAAATCAAAGAAAATCAAAATCTGGCAGAAGTTGTGATTGATTAATTATATAATTCATTTTACTAAAAAAGGTTTTAATTGACATAGGAAAGTATGTTTATTAAGGCCTTTTTTCTTGTTTCTATTTTTGTTTTGGAGCAGAAAAATTTTGTTTTCAAAACACGTTTTGTCCCGCTATCCCTTTCAATCTTTTGTCCCGAACACCGGGACAAAAGGATTTCCAGTCCGTCCTATCGGGGCTAAATTAGAAGTTTTTGTTTTTTCGAGAAATGTATATCCAAAAAAAATATAAATAATTTCTTATTCTTTCCTATCTTCGTTATTAATTATTTTTTGAAAATGTAATAAAAAGGATAATTCACACACTTATAAAACACTGAAAATCATGGAAAATAAAAAAGTAGTCAACTTTATCTTTTGGATTTGTGCAATCATCTTAGGCGTAACATTATTTAAGCAATTCGATTTTGAAACTTTTAAATTTGAGAAGCCAGCACTAGCAGTTATTTACTTCTTGTGTTTTGCGTTTTCAGTTTTTATTTTGGTGAAGAATTCTAAAAAGGGATCTGAGAAATAGGAAAAACTAGTTCTGATAAATATAAGCGCATTGGATCAGGAACTTCAAATTAACAAAAACCAGTAGGGAATTTTTTGAACTAAAATATGAAAAAGCTTGTATGCCTATTACTATTTATATCTTTTTTTAGCAAGCTATCCTATGCTCAAGACAAAAAAGAAGCTATAAATGACTTTTTACAAACAATCGTTCCCGATTTTAATCAAAAAATATTTCTCATTCAAGAGATGACCAGTACGAATCATGTAATTGATATTTTTAAAGGAAAAATGTCTAAAGATTCACTAACCAATGAATATAAAAGAGACGACAGAGAAGAAATAAAACCGCCTCTTTATAATGAAGAAGATTGGGCAGAAATGAAAGAAAAATATTCTCACAAAATCGAAAAACACAATTCATGGGTTGCTAATGATTTTAATTATAAAAATGTTGAGTTCTTCTCTTCTCATTTATTTATAGAATTTATTATCAATCATTTCGAAAAACATCTTCCAATCACAAATGTTTTTTCTTTTTCAGAACCTATCTATTATAGGGCTAATAAGTATTTAGTTTTTAAAGTTGGTCAGGGAACCACTGAATCAATTAATGGTTTAACCGACAATTATTTAATAATCATGAAAAATGAAAATGGAAAATGGATCGTAATTAGTAAATCTTACCAACTTGACATGTTTTATTAGACTTTACAAAATTTTATGTTTTAACTTTAAACTTATAAAAGAAAAATAACACATAACAGCAATTTAAAGATTAATCCAACCAAATAGTAAACATTATGAAAAAGTTACAATTCAAAGTAAGCATCAATGCACCTGTGACCAAGATATATGATTTTATGCTTGGCATTAACAATAAATCAACATATGAACAATGGACTGCCTTGTTTAACCCCACCTCTACCTATGAAGGAAGTTGGGACAAGGGAAGTAAAATGCTGTTTATTGGTGTAGATGAGAAGGGAGAAAAAGGCGGTATGGTTTCCAGGATAGCTATAAATATTCCCAACCAATTTGTCTCTATTCAACATTATGGGCTTTTAAAAGCGGATAAGGAAATAACAGAAGGGCCAGATGTAGAAAAATGGGCAAACGGATTTGAAAACTATACCTTCGAAGAAAACAATGGCATTACAACTGTTACTGTTGACTTAGACACAGTAGAAGAATTTTTAGATTACATGAACGACCACTATCCAAAGGCTCTTGACAAGCTGAAAGAAATTTGTGAAAAATAACCATTAAAAAAGCCTGAGAATCTGGATTCTCAGGCTTTCCTTTTTATAGTGATATTGAAGCGGAATTTAGCAACGTTGAACCAACCCTTTTGCAAGAATATTTTATATCTTCAAAAAAAAAATCAGCAATTAAAAATCAAACATTCAGAATGAAACATTTTTTTTCAATTATAGCACTATTTATTTTAATTAGCTGTTCAAGTCCTAATGCAGAAGAAGTTGAAAATCCAGCTACTCAAACCCCAACAATTCAAAGCATTTCGACTAGTTCAACTAATATAGGCGATACTATTATAATTAATGGACAAAACTTCAACCCAATTTCAACTTACACTATTACATTTAATGGTACTAATGGTCAAATTACTCAAATTACTGCATCTGCTATAAGCGTTATAGTTCCGGTTGGTACAACTTCTGGTCCACTTCAATTAACTGTAGATGGTGTAACAGTTAATGCAGGTTATATTTCTATAATTGGTCAAAATCGTCTATTCGCCTGCAAACAAAACAGAGAAATTGTTGAATTAAATTCTGTAACAGGTATAGAAACCAAAATCCTGGTATATAGTACAGGATATAATTATTTAACTGAGTTAAAATATTTTGCTCCAACAAATGAAATTATTGGACAAGGAATTATTTTAAATAGCAATGGAAGTAATACTTACAAACTTTTTAAAGTAAAACTTGCAGACAATACTATAACAGAAATGACTTATGCAGGTTATGACCAATTGATCGTAACAACAACAGGAAAATTATATGGGTACAAATTGTATCAAGGTATTATTGAATTAAATCCAAATACAGGTTCCGAAATTGGAAGCTTAATAAATACAGGAAGCGATCAACTTTACGGATTAATTTACAATGCTCAAACAAACGAAATAATGGGAGATAAAGGTCTAATTGACAATAATGGAAACAACATCCATAAACTTTGCAAGATAAATCTTTCGGACAATTCAATAACTGAAAATATTTATTACGGCTATGACGAATTAATTCCTGCAACTAATGGAAAATTATATGCCTATAGAGCAACTAAAAGAATAGTTGAACTCAATCCTGCTACTGGCACAGAAATTAAAACTTTAATAAATATTAGTGCCGAACATATAAGTCTTCTCACTTATTATCCACAAACAAATCAAATAATTGGAAAGAAAATTATATATAATAATGGGATTGCCACATATAAACTTTTAAAATTAAACCTAACAGATAACTCATTATCTGAAAATAACATTATTAAGGATGATTACGACTATTTTATTGTAACAAATTAAAACAATCATCCAGCAGCAGTAGCTGTTACACCACCTCAAAAAAGGTTTTTTTAAAATAAATCCTAAAACCAACCTTGTTTTGATTATTCATATTCTCGTTAAGCTAAAAATACTCAGGTTCAAAACTTGCAAACGACTTACAGCCACAAACCGTTAGTCGTCATTTTGAATTTGAAAATACAAACTTGAGACGAATTTTCGAACCATAAAAAAGCCTGCAAAATATAAATTTTGCAGGCTTTTTTGTTTTTATAGTGACCCTGATGGTACAAAATTCGAACCTTTTAGAAGATTTAAAAATATTAAGTGAAGTCTAAAATTATTTATATATTAGGTTACTAATAGAGATAAAAGAAAATGGGCGACAGAATATTAAAAGACATACGCTTTTACGAAAGTGACAAACAAAATATTGAAGGACAAAGTATTCCTCAAGAGTTAGGCAAGCTTTTTATTCCAACAAAAGATACAAATTTCATAGGACAACGCATTGCACGAAAATTAAATGAGTTAAAGTTTAGTTATGGGGAATTTGATCATATTTATATCAACTTAACAACAGTCTTAAAAGAAAATGAAATTATACTTTCTAATAGAAACATTGACAAACGAATAAAATATTTAGATTTTGGTATTAACTCTGAAAATTTACAATCACTTTCCGATAGCAAAAAAAATAGCTTCATTAAATCAATAACATTTCAAGCGTTGCGAAAAATAAGTAATGATTTAAATTTAGTATTAGTAAATCAAACTGAGAAGCTTATTTCTGAGTTTGACACAGAAATAAAAATTCATTTCAAATCAAAAGAAACCAATTCTTTCAAGATTGATATTTATTATCAAATTGAAGCCGAAAACGTTGGAACAACGGCTGTAATTGAATACAAAGACAAGAAAAATAATTTTTGCAGTTCATTAAATTACAAGCTTCAATTCTATGAAGATATTTATACTTTGATTGATGTCATTAGTTTTGTAGACAACACAATAACTTTAAAACCAAAAAAATCTTTTATAGCAGACATACATAATGAAAGATATAAAACACCAATAAAATTAGAATTGATAGATTTTGAGAAAATTATCCACATATAAAATGACTACACTATAATCACGGCATTCATAAAATAATACAACTTATTAATTTTTAAGTTCAATAATTTGAGATGGTTCTAATCCCGTCAAGTTAACTTGATGGGATTTTACAAATCTACAATATTTGTAAAATATAACTTATTAAACAGTTTGAAAAAGATGTAAAAAAAACCTATTTCCTTTCGAAATAGGTTTTTTGTTTTGTGACCCTGATGGTACAAAATTCGAACCTTTTAGAAGATTTAAAAATATTAAGTGAAGTCTAAAATTATTTATATATTAGGTTACTAATAGAGATAAAAGAAAATGGGCGACAGAATATTAAAAGACATACGCTTTTACGAAAGTGACAAACAAAATATTGAAGGACAAAGTATTCCTCAAGAGTTAGGCAAGCTTTTTATTCCAACAAAAGATACAAATTTCATAGGACAACGCATTGCACGAAAATTAAATGAGTTAAAGTTTAGTTATGGGGAATTTGATCATATTTATATCAACTTAACAACAGTCTTAAAAGAAAATGAAATTATACTTTCTAATAGAAACATTGACAAACGAATAAAATATTTAGATTTTGGTATTAACTCTGAAAATTTACAATCACTTTCCGATAGCAAAAAAAATAGCTTCATTAAATCAATAACATTTCAAGCGTTGCGAAAAATAAGTAATGATTTAAATTTAGTATTAGTAAATCAAACTGAGAAGCTTATTTCTGAGTTTGACACAGAAATAAAAATTCATTTCAAATCAAAAGAAACCAATTCTTTCAAGATTGATATTTATTATCAAATTGAAGCCGAAAACGTTGGAACAACGGCTGTAATTGAATACAAAGACAAGAAAAATAATTTTTGCAGTTCATTAAATTACAAGCTTCAATTCTATGAAGATATTTATACTTTGATTGATGTCATTAGTTTTGTAGACAACACAATAACTTTAAAACCAAAAAAATCTTTTATAGCAGACATACATAATGAAAGATATAAAACACCAATAAAATTAGAATTGATAGATTTTGAGAAAATTATCCACATATAAAATGACTACACTATAATCACGGCATTCATAAAATAATACAACTTATTAATTTTTAAGTTCAATAATTTGAGATGGTTCTAATCCCGTCAAGTTAACTTGATGGGATTTTACAAATCTACAATATTTGTAAAATATAACTTATTAAACAGTTTGAAAAAGATGTAAAAAAAACCTATTTCCTTTCGAAATAGGTTTTTTGTTTTGTGACCATGACGGTACAGAATTCGAACCATTTATTGAAAGACCTGGAGATTTTGAATGACATTTAATCTTCTGGTTAGAATTTAGTATCACTTTGGTTAGAGTCCAGTTACCACTCAGCATACTAACTATAGAGTACCTAATAGCTTTAATCGTAAATAATTTTTAAAATATCAAATACATTTTCAAATAGCAGGAACAGGACTCGAATCTGTGTCTAAAATCTGAAATATGTGACAAAAGATATTTAGTTTTTTGAATTTTGGATGAATTAAATTAGATTTTAAGGTTATATTTTCTTTTTAGGAAACAATATCAAATGATTTAAATTGTTTTCTAAAAAGTTTGTATGAGCATTGCTCAATTTATCAAGCTCGTCAATATGATTTAATATACTTTCTGAGTGATTTTGTAAATAAATTAGTGCTTCTGGATTTTTCTCAAGAATACTTGCTGTTTCTAAAGAAATTTTGGATGCAAAGTCGTATGATAATAAGGATAAAGATTCATATATTTCTACCAGACCAATCAACGAAATTTTATGCTTTTCTAAAGATTGTCTTCTTTCTTTATATTTTTTATGTATTATTTTTAAATTGTGGAAATATAAATTGTTAAACGCTTTTTCATATGTTTTTTCATTTAATTCTTTTTCGTCCTCTTCAATAAATACGAGAAATCTATTTTTTAATCCATTTTCCAAATTTTCTAAAATATATGTGAAAGAATTAGAATCAATGTCGTGCATAAATCTATTTCTAAAGATCATTAGCAAATCAATACTTAGATATTCTTCCTTACTAAAGACGTTAATGTCATATAATAAATCAAGTTTATTTTTAAAAGAAATACCAGCTTTGTTGCCAAAATTTTTAGTTTGGTTTTTATCATCAGTAATAGCCAAATAACTTAAAAGTAAAGTATTTATATCTCTTTCAGTACTCAAAGAGTAATCTAAAACTTGGCTTCTTACTTTTAAATTTAAATCTTCATGCATTTTTTTATTGTTTAGCAGTTTTGAATGGATAAATTTTGAACATCAATATATAGAAAACGATAGCGCAGAATCACAAAGATAATCAGAAACAAAAAAAGCCTCGGATTTTTCTGAAGCTTTTTGTTTTTAGTTGCGGGAAGCACTCAAATATCTAAGCACTTTATTGAAGATCATTACACTATTTTAGCATCCGCATCTTAATTTTTTTTCTGCTTTTTGTTTGTATAGCTGCTCACAAATTGACAAAAAGCATTAATCAATTTTAAAAGTCTTTTTAATAGTTTGTAGTGAAAAAATTATATATTTGAAATAAATTATGTGTGAAATTTATCACACATATCTACCCTACTATGGATGACTTTATGTGGTTTTGTAACACATATAAATAAGTTAACTGCCAGTTTAAGAACTTTATGATAAAAGACATCGTACTGAAAATTATAGAAGAAAAACCGAATTGTTGTGATGACTGCATCACTAAAATTGGTGACTTCAAGAGTAGGCAACAAGTTAATAAGCGTTGTAATAAACTAGTTGAAAAAGGATTTATTTTTCGAGAAAAAAACAAATGCATTATATGTGAAAACCTTAAAATAACAAACATAATTACAAGTAGTGGCGTAAATGAATTAAACACTCTGGAAGAAAAGAAAAAGGATAAAAGATCTGCAGTTCTTGAAAAAGAAAATTTTGGAAGATTTAATATAAATTTCGAGTTCAAATGGAATTCATTATTCGAAGATGAGAATTTAGAATTTTTATTCCCAATAGATTTAAATAAAGAAGCAAAAAAGAAACATTCTTCTCCATCAGTCTATAGATGGATTTTAATAAATCCTGAAGGCAAAAAATTACAAGATGTTTATATCGGAGAAGCTTCAGAGCTTACTCGTAGAATTTACAACTATTTAAAACCAGGCGAAAGTCAAAAAACAAATTCCCGCTTAAACAAATTATTTACAGAGTTACTAAATTTAGGTTACAATATCTCGTTACAAAAGCTATCTTTTAAACCATTTTATCTTGGAGAATATGAGATAAACGAAAATTCACTTGAAAATAAATTGACTCGAAGATTTGTAGAGCATATGATGGCAAGTTATTATCTAAATGCAGGATATAATTTAATAAATGCGTAAAAAGCCTCCAGTTAATAGCTACTAGAACGGATTTGGGCAATTGGCTTAATGGAAAGTTGGTTTTCTATTTGGAGTGATTTGGCAAATCCGAAGAATGGGCTTAATTTAGTCCCAAACCCGCTGGTAGTGCCAGAAGGTCAGGCTGTGAAAAAACCTCTAAAAATTTAGGAAGTATTCGGAGGGCTACCAAAGAAAAAACTCAAATACAGGATTCTCAAGAGGGTAATTTTAGTTTTTTCACAGACTGACGTTGTAGGAAACCCCAAATCAATACTTCGGTTACAACACCTAAAAGTTGTACTTAAATGTTTCTTCAAATCTACATCTAAAAACAAACTGAATTATTACATTTGTGTTTATGAACAAAGAACAAATTTTACAAGCACTTCAAGAAGAAGTAAAAGGATTTAATGAGATAATTGCTACCGAAAAAGGAGATTGGATTGTTAAAGGATTTATTGATATTTACAAAAATATTTATACGATTTCAATAGATACAAAAGTAGTTTCAAAAGTCATTGAACTACTATTAATACCAGCTTTCGAAAACTTTGCAAACAAGTATAATTTAAGATTAGAGCTTCCCGCTCAACAAAATCATTATCCAGATTTAACATTTATATGTAAAACAACTGGAGCAAAATTTGCAGTTGACATTAAAAGCACTTTTATAGATTCTGGTAATAAAATCAAAAGTATGACACTTGGTGCATTTACTGGTTATTTCAGAAATGCAGCAAGTACAAAAAATATTGCTTATCCATACGAATCATATGAAGCTCATCTTGTTTTAGGTGTTATTTACAAACAAAACAAAGAAGGGCAAAACGAAAAGAATATTTATAAATTAGATGATATTGAAAAAATTGAATCTGTTATAAAAGATTTTCAATTCTTTGTTCAGCCTAAATATAAGATTGCATCTGCATCCCCAGGAAGTGGAAATACCAAAAATATTGGAGCAACAATCAAAATAGATGAATTAATTAATGGAAAAGGGATATTTTCAGAACTCGGAGAAGATATTTATCGTGATTTTTGGAAATATTATCTAACCAAAGATATGGCCAAAGCATTAGAAATTGAGCGACCTTATACTAACTTGAAAACTTATTTAGAATACAAGCAAAGAGGAATTGATGTTCTTAAAGAACATCAAGACGAGATAAACAAACTCAATGAAGAAGAAACTGATTTAGAAGAAGATGATGACACAGAACAATAGTATAAATATTTTGCAAACCAAACTTTTTTCTGTCCCAACAGTTTCAAAATTTCCAACAACAAGGTATCAAGGAAGTAAACTGAAATATGTTGATTGGATATGGAATTGTATTAAAGATTTAAAATTCAATACAGTATTGGATGCTTTTGGTGGGACTTCGGTAGTGGCATATAAAATGAAAAAAAATGGAAAAATTGTTACTTATAACGATATTTTATTTTTTAACCATATTATAGGTAAAGCACTAATTGAAAATGATAATGAAAAGATTGATAATGAAGATTTGGATTTCATTTTAACAAAACACGAAAATACAAACTATCCAAATTTTATCGAAACAACATTTGATGATGTTTATTTTACCGATGATGAAAATAAATGGTTAGATATGGTTGTTACTAATATAAAATTGATTCCAAATGAATACAAAAAAGCTATAGCTTTTTTTGCATTATTTCAATCTTGTATTATAAAAAGACCCTACAATTTGTTCCATAGGAAAAATCTCTACATACGTTTTCAAGAAGTTAAAAGAAGCTTTGGGAACAAAGTCACTTGGGACACACCTTTTGATACACATTTCAAAAACTTCATACAAGAAGCCAATAATGCTATTTTTTCAAATTGTCAAAAAAACATTTCCATCAATAAAGATATTTCATCAATAAAAAATAATTTTGACCTTGTTTACATTGACAGTCCATATATTTCAGAAAATGGTGTTGGATTAGATTATTTAGATTTTTATCATTTTTTAGAAGGAATAATGAATTATGATGATTGGGCAGAAATGATTGACCCTAAATCAAAACACAAAAGATTAAAATTAAAAAAATCTGATTGGAGTAAGAAAGACAAAATTGAATTTGCTTTTGAATCTTTAATTGAACAATTCAGAGACAGCATACTTGTCATATCTTACCGTTCTGATGGAATTCCTTCAATTGAAAAAATCAAGGATATTTTGATACTTAACGGTAAAAAAATAACTATTCACGAAAGTAATGAAATGAAATACGTTTTAAGTAATAAAAAATCTTCTGAAATTTTAATTGTAGCTGAATAGCTGTTGACTTAAAATCATCATCTTCACGAAAAGGGGCTTCCTACAACATGCTACAAGCAATTTGGGTATTTGGCTTGATTTAAAATTGGTTTTGTATTTGGAAGATTAGCAAATCTGAATAATGGGCTTAATTTAACCCCAAACTGCTTGTAGCGTGGGAAAGTAAACGTTAACTGTAACCTTTAACCACGATTGTATATAAAATATAATATGAAAAAAACAATCTGTTTGTTGTTACTTAATTTTGTATATTTTTCAAACGCACAAAGTTTTGATATTGTCTATACAAAAGCCTATAAGTCTAATTTTTGTGGTCCGGAAACATTTAGATTTTCATTTGGGAACGATCAGATAATTAGAACTGATATTTTTTACAATACAATGGAATGGTTCCCTTCTCGACGAAAATCTACAGAATATACAAACGAAGGATTTTATTTAGAAACTTGGTCGCCAGGATTTTTTCTAGAAGAAAATGGCGTTGATGATTATTATAAAATTGATAAAAAATTCTATAGTATATATTACGATAAAAAAGGTGGAAGCCTTCTATGTTTTTTAGAATTTGGAGAAGTGAATGGAAGATTAGATATTGATAGCGGAAAATTTTATTACACACAATTAGGTTATGAAATAATGTGTAAAAAGTAATTAAAACTATAATACAACAGCTACAACGGATATGGGCTAAAGTTATTGTTGCTGACTTTGCTGGAATAAATCCAAATGTATTTTGCGAAGTAGGAATAACACACACAGTAGGAAAAACCGTAATTCCATTTACTCAGTCAATAAATGATGTTCCTTCAGATTTGAGGTATCATAGAGTTTTATTACATTATCCAAACGACCAAGGTTATAAGATCTTACTAGCGAAGCGATTAAGAACCTTGTTTCCTTACAAAGAGCTTTGGTAGAAAAAAGTACCTATAATAGCGAATATAACGGATTTGAGTAAATAGGCTAAATTGAATTAGTAAAAAAAAAGGGAAAAGTTAAGGTTGTATTTTTAAACTTTAACTTTTTTAGATTCCTCTTCGTAATTTTCTTTTTTTCTTTTGTTTAGGTTGCTTTGGAATGTAATCATTTGTATTCTCAGCCCGTAGTATAATATCAATTGGATTAGTTTTTAAATGATCTTCTGACTCCAAATTTTCAGTATTATTAGAAAGAAATATAATTGACCTCTGATTATTGTTTTCAATGTGAGACATGGTTGGCTCACACCGCTCCAAAATTCCTTTTGCGCTATATTGTTTTCCCAATCTACTTCCATTAAAAACGCATTGAGTTACATGATCAACATACGTTATTCCATACAGTTGTCCATCGTTGCTTTTTCTTAAAACTACATGAATACCTTCGCTTTTCAGTCTGTCTGCTAACTTTTCAGGAGATTTGATCATTTCATATATAAAAGTCTCTCTTATAATATTTCTCACATGGTTTTTATGTGATTCTTTTTTTATCTCATTAATCTTGAATCTTTGTTCCAGAAATTTTAATGTCGGCTTATTGTAAAAATCACTTGCCTTGATTGGCACTCCAACTGGTTTCGAATCTTTATCAAGTATCTTATAAAGCAGTCCATTGTTTTTAAAAACTCTGGATTCTTCAGTTCCTCTGTCAGCATGAACATTATACTGGTTTAAAATGGCATTGAGTTCTGGAAGGCTTGAATATTTATATTCAAATAAAACTTTGTTTAAAACTCCATTGATAGCCTTTTTGGACGCTGTTTTTCCATATTCTACTTTGCGGTTTGCAATTGGCAGTAAAGAAAATTGTTCTTTTGTTTTTCTACCTTCAGCTTTTACAAGACCAAAGGCTTCTTCTATTTCTTTTCTTGCAGGTTCTGATTTTCTAACCCCCAACAAATGAAGATCAATCCTTTTTCCGTCTCTTTCAATATTATTTGTAATCAGATGTAGATGCGGGTGTCCCGCGTCATAGTGCTGATAAACCAGAAAAGGCTGCTTACCGAATCCGATTTTTTCCATGTAAACTTTTGCAATTTCATTAAGTTTTTCTTTAGAATGGTTTTCCGAAGGATCAAAATTTAATGATATATGTACAGCGTTTCGCTTAACGTTTTCGTTAAGTGAAGCCTGTTTTATAAAACGGTTGAGTTTTAAAGTAAAATTAAGCCTGTCGAGTTCTAGAGGAAAGTTAATAGCACTTATGCATTCTGCCTTTCCTTCTTTTACTTTCATCTCATTATAGTTTAAAATTCGCTGTACTGAAGTACTGGTTTTTATAACTGCAACCATTGCTCTGAGAATTTTTGAGAGTGCATTTTGATTTCCTCCATTTTTTCCAATAGCTTCTTTTTATCTATTTCAAACCAGAATGCCTGTGTTTTAAATTCGGATATAGTCTTAAAAGAATTCATCTTTTTGGCAATCTGGTTGATATTATTTCCAATTGAATTAAGTTCACTGTTTAGAGTCATTACTTCTTCAATGTAATCATCAAAAGAAGCATTCCGATATGTGGTTACAATGGGTTTGTTAAATAAGTGTCTTCTTATATGGTCACTTAATTTTCGGCAGGTACTTGCTCTAAATCTTTTTTCCAGTTCGGCATACTCCAAGGTAGTTAATCGCAGTCCCACGATTCGTGTTCTGTTTGAATTTTCTCTTTTCATCATCTTTCATTTTCATTGTTTTCAAACTCTTCTTTCTAGTGTCTCCACCACCGAGTTCCGAGGTAATAGGTGGCAAGATAGGCGGTTGTTAAACAACCGTTCATCTTGCTGATTGCAGGAACGTGGCAATCTTTGGAGATTTTTAAAAACAGGCTTCTAATTTAGAGAAAATATTTGAATGTATCATGCGCAAAATATGGTCATGATGGCTGTAGGCTGTTACAATGGATAAATGCTTAAAAAAAGAAAAAGGAAAAAAGAAAGCAGTCTTCAATTGGACAGGCAGACAGCTGAAGTGCTATAAGTCCCGAAGGGCATTTTTTTGAGGAACGAAGAAAAATGTTATGCGCACTTCTCTGGCTGTGTCCAATACCTTGCTTTACTTTTTTTCTTTTCAAGAACTTTATTAGAATTTTAGTTTATTTTTATAATCGAACATTACAGGAACTAATGGAAGAATATAGCGATTTTGATAAACTAACTTTAATATTATCTGAAAACAAGATATCTTCATTTGTTGATGATTCAAATGGATCAAATATGAAGTCATTTCATAAAAGATTGACAAAAAAGAATATTCCAAAAATTTATGTAATTAAAGAAGGCAATTTATTTCTCTATATTGGTGTAACAACACAATCATTAACCTCTCGATTTAGATATGGATTAAATGCTAATGGAGAAAATGGTTATCATGGCTATAAGTGGAAAACAAAGGAAACAGTACAATTATATGTTTGGTGCTTAGAAACATTAAATAAAGAACAAATTGAAAATATTGAGTCAGAACTGGTCTTTATTATAAGAACAAAAACCGGAAAATGGCCTTTAAAGCAGAAAGAAATTCATTTTAATAATGAATTTGATGAAGGAAAGGCAATTGCGGAAAAAATATTTAGTCAAATCCAATAATGCATTTAGTATAACGTAATAAACATTCAAAAGATTAATAGATGAGTAGAAAAGGAAGAGAATTTGAGATTGAATATGAAAAATATTACAGAATGCTTGATTCTTCAATATATAAAGTTGAGTCTCCTAGCTTCTTAACAGATAAAATTACAGGAATCAAAAGAGAGGTTGATATATTAATTAGCTTTCAGGATGAAAAAAATATTGAAAGAAAGATTTCAATTGAATGCAGGGATCGACCAAATACAGTACAAGATGTCACTTGGATTGAACAACTGGCAACAAAAAAAATGATTTAGGGATAGATATTACCATAGCAACAACAACAAATTCATTCACTAAACCTGCAATTTTGAAAGCGAAAGCTTATGGTATCGTTGTCCAGACATCTACTAAAATAGATGAAGACTTTATAAAAAAGTTAACACAAGTTCATTATTATACTGTATCATTTTTAAAAGTAAAGGCTGTTGATTTGATGTTTTTTGATGATTCAGGTTTGATAATAGACAAAAATGCTATAAAACTTAGTGCTACGCAAGAGGAAAAAAATATTATTGAAGAATATATTAATGAGTCATTTATGTGGTCTAACGTTATAAATACAAATTACCAGAGTATATATAGCTTTACTGAGAATGGTATTGATTGTTTTATGAACAATCATAAAATTGATATTGGTACAGATCATAAAATTGCAAAAAGCATATTTAAACTCAAGACAATAACAAAAATTTATCTTGAATTGGAAATAAATGCAGTTAACATAAACATACCTTTACTTGAAGGATTAATAATTAATGACCCCGTTTCCGGTTCTTTATATGGTTCTAGAAAGGAATTTAAGAATTCGGATTTTGAAATAGAAGAAGTTAATTCAAGTAATCAAAATTTGTTCAAACTAAAAATAGATTATAAAAGTGTAATTAATGAAGATTTAAAACTTGTTTCCATTTTGTCTCCCCCTAATTTAGAAGACCTTATGCTAAAAGCAGGAACTCAGATAGAAATGATAATGGATAATTTTAAAGGGGATTATTTTTTTGGAAAAGTGATTTTTAAAGAAATATGGACATAAACAGTCTTAGATAGCATAGAACTATTTTCAATGTATAGGATAACGAAAAGTAATGAATTGCAAAAAGTTCAATTCGATACCCCATTATTTTACCGTCAAAAATAAAACTACAATAGAATTCGATATCGATTAAATTGTAAAAACAAAAAAGAGACTTCAAAGTCTCTTTTTTGGAATTAATCTTTTATAAAGCTTATTTCTTATTTGACCTTTAGTAATTTTTCCAAATATTCAATTTTGTCCTGTTCAGATTTTAATAATCTTTCATAAAGTCTTTTATTCTCTTCTACAGACTCCATTAATTTATCAAGTGGATTGAAATTACAGCTGTATGCATTTCCATTGACTACATTGCTATCATTGTAAGTATTTCCGATTATATTTAAAACAGCTTCTTCTGAAAAATTCTTAATCGCATCTACAGTAACCCCTAAAGCTTTTGCCACTTCTGCTAATTTTTCATCATCAATAGTTTCGCTGTTTTCTAAAATAGAAACAGTCTGCTGGTTTGTTCCCATAGCCTGCGCAAGCGCTTCCTGTTTCATGTCTTTCAGTTCACGGATACGGCTGATTTTGCGCCCCATGTGATTCGGTTTTGTTAATGTACTCATAACTCAAAGATAATAATTAAGAATAAAAAAGCTGGATTCATGTATGATACAAAAAATCTCATGTACGGTACGGTAAAATTTGATACCATACAGTACTGGCATTTGCTTACTTGCCTGTGTGTTAAACAAAAATACAATTTTTCACACAAGTATTAACTAAAATGAGTAAAATTATGAAAGCAATTCAAGACACCACATCCGATTTAATTTATCGAGTTATTTCTAAGAACATCGATCCGATAGGCATTTACTGTTTTGCAGAGAAGAAAAGCAGTTATACTTTTAATGAGCCTTTTCAAAAGCCTGTTAAAAAAGAAAAGCATGTTCATCTTTATCTGCTGGTCATAGCAGAAGAGTTCGAAGATAACATTGCCAATGACATTACCGATAAGATTAAGGGCAGATCAAAAGGCCTAATAACCGTCACTATTCTCTTGCACAGCGTGCGAAATATTGTGAAATTATACGGTGACCAGCAGTTATTCTTATATAATATTATTAGGAACTCGCAGGCTCTGTTTATTGATACTGAAAAGCATCCTAAAGTTGCCGTTAATTCTGGTATACGCCATGTAAAAAGCACCACATTATATGCTGGAGACCGAAGTACTGTTACTGCATCGATCTGGGATCTAATTTACAATAATGATCAATATTTTTCCTATGAAGTCAGAATGAGTTCCCTTCATCAGATCGTAGAGCAGACATGTCTTTCACTTATAAGGGTATTTCTGGGCTACACACCTAACCATTTTTCTATGGGCTACTTATTTGAACTGTGCGAATACTTTACAGGCATAACTTCTGATTACTTCCCCCGAAACAGCAGGGATGAAAAAAATATGTTCAGACTTCTGAAAAAGAATCCAAACACGCTTCGATTCAGCAGAAGAAACAGCTCTGATTATCTGTACTATCAGCTGATGGAGGACAGATGCCGTGATTTTATGAAAGAGGCAGAAGTTATGATTCAGAAGGAATTATTAAGACTTGAGGAAATTCATCAGGATGTGACTTTATCAGCATAAAAAAATGAAGTTATGGAAACCGATGAAATCAAAAAACTAAAAACTATCAGAGTATTAAGCGGAAGACTGCTTAATACTCTGAAACCAGCTGACGACAAAAGGGGAATGTATAATGCAGAGATAAGAGTTTACGATTATTATGAACTTGCCTCTGTTATCACAAACCTGATAAAGCTGTGTATTATCACTACACATCAGGACAGCGCAGAAGTTCCTCCGACGATTGAAAATCAGCATATTGATGTTGGGCTTATACTGGGAGTTGCTCTTCAGTTATTTCCAGTTGACGAATTTGAGCTTCTAAATGAGATTAACGACCTGTTTTCAGAAAATAAAGAAGAGACAGCATAGCCAACATTAAGTTTAATATTTAAAATTATGGAAACTGATAAAATAAAAACACTGGAAGAATTTAAAGATTTTGCATCCTATCATTTTAAACTGCTGAAACCTGCTGGGGACAAAGGCAGGGAATCAATACGTGAGATAAGATTTTATGGTTATGCAGATATGACATGTCTGGGAGTGAATCTTATTAGAATGTGCCTGAATGTGGTTTATTCGGATGAACTTGATAACAGAGATATTTACATAGGTTCAATTCTGGAACTTGCTCTTCAGCTGATTCCAAGTGCCGAAATAGAGGTTCTGGACGAAATATACAGAATGCTGAATGAGAGCGAAGATAAATGAACACTACACTAAATAAGTTTATTAATAATGATAGAATTTTTTATGTACATATTATGTCCATGAGAATGACAGAAAAGTGACTTATCTTTATAGTAATCTGAAAAATGATTGAGTTATGATAAGTAAATTTCACTCATGATTCTCAGTGATTTAGGTTTTATATTTGTTTTATCCCCACCATATTTTGATCAGGATAAAATGAAAAAAGTGTTATAGCTTTATAGCGATTAATGATTGTGGAACAAAAAAGACCGAGGCTCGGTCTTTTTTTAATGAAGAGGAATTGTGAAATGAGAAATGAAGATGAGAATGAAAGAGGGAAAATGACGGCAGAGCAAGCTATGAAAATGCTGAAAGATGAGAATGTTGATGTAACGCTTGAACAGGCAGGTAAAGTATTAGATTTTTTACGACTGCTTGCCAAAGTAACAGTTTTGAATTATTTAAAGAATAAGAGGGATGAAAAAGACAGCAGATTTATATGTGAGAGTGAGTACAGACGAGCAGGCGGAAAAAGGTTACTCGCAAAGAAATCAAGAGGAAATGCTAAGAAAGTACTGTGAGATTAATTGTATTGCTGTAAGGGATGTTATTTATGAAGATCATTCTGCAAAAACGTTTAATAGACCCAAATGGAAACTTTATCTAACAACAATTAAACGGTACAAAAATAAAACGGATTTGATCTTATTTACCAAATGGGACAGGTTCAGCAGAAATGCTGGCGATGCATACCAGATGATTAATACTCTGAGAAGACTTGGTGTTGAGCCACAAGCAATAGAACAGCCTTTAGATTTGTCTATTCCAGAAAACAAAATGATGCTTGCTTTTTATCTAGCAGCTCCTGAAGTAGAAAATGACAGACGGGCGTTAAATACTTTTCACGGTATGAGAAGAGCCAGAAAAGAGGGGCGATATATGGGACTGGCTCCTTCTGGTTACATAAACAAAATAACCGAGGATGGTAAGAAATATATAACTTTTGACCAGCCTGAAGCATCCATCTTAAAATGGTGTTTTGAAGAAATTGCAAAAGATATTTTTAATACGGAGCAGATTTTTCTTCAGGCAAAAAGAAAAGGACTTAAAACAAGTAAAAATAATTTCTGGAGACAAATCCGCAATCCTCTTTATTGTGGAAAAATTTTAATTCCGAAATTCAAAGACGAGGAAGCAAAATACGTAATGGGCTCACACGAGCCATTAATTTCTGAGGCGCTATTTTATCTTGTTCAAGATGTTTTAGAAGGACGAAGAAAGAATTTCAGAACTAAATCTACAATCTCCGAACCATTTCCTCTTAAAGGCTTATTTAAGTGCCCTCTATGTAATAAAATCTTAACTGCAAGCATATCTAAAGGAAGAAACAGCCATTATTCGTATTATCATTGCTATAAGGGCTGTAATTACAGAATCAGATCGTGTGAGGTTAACCGCATTTTCTATGAACAATTACAAAAGTATATTCCAAAACCTGAAACAGAAAAGATTTACATAACAGCTGTTAAAGAATATTTTAATGATTTCAATAAGGAATCAATTGCAGAAAAGAACAGAGTAATTTCTCAGCTGAAAGAATTTGAACAGAAGATTTCTTATATCAGAGATTTGCTCGCTTCAAGAAAGATTGAAGTGAAAGATTACACTGAGATGAAAACTGACTATGACAATAAAATTCATCGACTTGAAATTAAATTAGCAGATTTAGCTGGCGAGAATATTAGTCTTTCGGATTTATTAAAAACAGGAATTAAAAATTTGATGAAGCTTAATGAATGCTGTAGCGAAGCGGATTTAACTCATTTTAGAAATATTATCGGTTCAATATATCCTGAAAAATTCACAATCGAAGAAAAGCAGTTTCGAACCGCAAGAATAAATGAGGTCGTTAAGCTAGTTTACTTAATTAATGAGGAATTAGACCCAAAGAATAACGGGACAAAGAAGAAAAAATCTTCTTTGTCCCGTCAAGTGACCGCGGAGGGGTTCGAACCCCCAACCCTCAGAGCCGAAATCTGATATTCTATCCAGTTGAACTACGCGGTCAAAAATATTTAATTTGGAATTTTATTATACCAATAACTTTTTAACGATTGCAGAAATGGTTTTTCCCTCAGCAGTTCCGCCCAATTGAGCAGAGGCTAATCCCATAACTTTACCCATTGAAGCAATTCCAGAAGCTCCAGTTTCAGCAATGATTTTTGCTACAACGGCTTCTACTTCTTCTTCGCTTAATTGAGCAGGCAAAAATTTCTCGATTACAGCAACCTGAGCCAATTCTGGTTCAGCTAAATCAGGACGATTTTGCTCTGTAAAAATTCTCGCGCTTTCTTTACGGGTTTTAACTAGTCTTTGAAGTAATTTAACTTCATCGTCTTCTGTTAATTCTTCTTTTGACCCTGAAGCTGTTGCAGCCAATAACATTTCAGATTTAATAGCTCTTAATGCTTCTAATGCAACTGTATCTTTTGCTCTCATGGCGGTTTTGATCTCGTCCATGATTAATGTTTGTAAACTCATCGTTTTATTTTATTTAAATAAGCTCAAGGCTTATATATTGTTATGATTATTTGAATTATTCCCGACTTCACTTCAAATGACAATAAGATTCACTTTAAAAGTGTATTAAAGAAGTCAAATTTTAAAATTCTGTGCGAAGATAAAAAAAATAACCCGAAAATTAAATCCAATTTTCGGGTTATCCTAATATTATGAATGTAAAATTAATCTACGTTGTCGTGCAAAAATGAATTGTTTGAACGCAATTGCAAATCGTTATTACTATCAGTACCAACAGATATTCTTGAATTGGTTGTATTCGACTGATTATTTGAAAGATCGATTCCTAATCTTTTGTAAGCAGGCTCTTTTTCAAGTTCATCAATTCTCGAAACATTATTATGGAATTTATAGTTAAACTCCTTTAGTTTCTTTCTTCTTTCTTCCGCTCTTAAACGTAATGTTTCTTCGATAGTTAATTCCATTGGAGAAACATTTGAAGTCGTTGAGAAATCAGCTTCCTGAGCAAAATCAACCTTTTGTTTCAACTGAATATTCAATTCAGCAGGAATTACATCTTCTACCACTTTTTCAACTGGTTTAGAAGCCATTAAATTGTCCTCAACCTCCATATATTCTTCCAAAGAATATTTGATAACTCCGTTTTCAGCAACTTCTGTTACCGGTACAAATTGTACTGGATCATTAACTTTGATATTACGAGTTTCGTTTGATAATTCGAATAAAATTTTAGTCTCCTCAACAACAGGTTCCTTTTTCACTTCTGGCTCAGATCTGAAAAGAGGCAAATCAAAAGAGAAAGTCGTTTGCTCTTCTCTTTCAAAAGTTCTTTGCTGAACTGGTTTTACTTCCTGAACAAATTCTGCTGCCGGAGCTGAAATCGTAAAATCGATATCTGTAATTGGCGAAACAATTTCAAAAGTTACATCAAGATTTTTGATAAACTCCGACATCACTACTAATTCTTCCTGATTGATAGTTGGAGCAACTGCAACTGGAGCAACAGGAGTTGGAACTACAGGATTATGAGTATTAGCAAAAGGCTCATCTTCCATTAATTCGAAAACAACTTTTTCTTCTGATTTCGCAGTAGGTGTTTCAGGATTTAAATCAAAAGAAGTAACCGATTTATTCGTTAAATTATGAACACTTCTTTGCTCATCTTCTAACGTATGAATGATTTTTTTAGGTTCTGTATTTACAATTTCATTTTGTTGTTCAACATCAAAACCAGTCGCAATAATAGTTACCGCAATAGCCTCACCAAGAGTTTCGTCTTCACCAACTCCCATGATAATATTAGCGTTGTAACCTGCTTCTGCCTGGATATGATCGTTGATTTCTCCAATTTCATCAAGCGTGATTTCATTAGATCCAGAAACGATAAGCAACAATACGTTTTTGGCTCCTGTAATTTTGTTGTCGTTTAATAACGGAGAGTCCAAAGCTGAAACAATAGCTTCTTTCGCTCTGTTTTCACCTGTAGCAACAGAAGATCCCATGATCGCAGTTCCACTGTTTGACAAAACAGTTTTTGCATCACGTAAATCGATATTTTGAGTATAGTGGTGCGTAATTACTTCAGCAATACCTCTTGAGGCTGTTGCTAATACTTCATCCGCTTTAGAAAACCCAGCTTTAAAACCAAGATTTCCGTATACTTCTCTTAACTTATTATTATTGATAACGATTAACGAATCGACTTGTTTACGTAATTTTTCGATTCCTAAAAGAGCCTGTTCCTGACGAACTTTCCCTTCAAACTGAAACGGAATTGTTACGATACCAACCGTTAAAATCTCTCTTTCTTTTGCCAATTGCGCAATTACCGGAGCAGCTCCAGTACCTGTTCCTCCACCCATACCAGCGGTAATAAATACCATCTTAGTACCACGGTCCAGCATTTTTTCTATATCAGCGATACTCTCAATAGCAGATTGTTGTCCTACATCAGGATTTGCTCCTGCTCCAAGACCCTCTGTTAAGTTCATCCCTAACTGAATTTTATTTGGTACTGCACTATTCTGCAATGCTTGCGAGTCTGTATTACAAACGATAAAATCTACCCCTTTAATACCTTGTTTAAACATGTGGTTGATTGCGTTACTTCCGCCTCCACCTACACCTATTACCTTGATTACATTTGATTGGTTTTTTGGTAAATCAAATGAAATACTTCCAAATTCTGAGTTGCTCATCATCTTTTTGGTTTTGAAATTCTTATTAAATACATTTTTTACTTCTTGACTTGGGGCCAATAGTAATCCTTTTCGTCTATTATTATTTTATTCTGCGTTGTCTAAAAAATCCTTGATTTTATCGACATAACGATCAAAAAATGATCTTCTTATTTTTGTTTCGGTAGATTCTGCTTCAACCTTAGTGTTATTTCTAACTTCTCGAGGCTGTTCAATAGTTTCTACTCTTTCAACGTAGTTTTCTTCAACTTCGTATCGCTGCTGTACTGGCTGTTGTTGCTGCGGTGGAACATTTCTGTAAACCACCTTCGGCTGTTCGTTAACCAACTCCATTCTAACAGCACTTTGGGTGCTATTTTCGATACTGTTCATTACCAAACCAACTGCAGTTGCAAACAATGGACTGGAAATTTCTTCGCTTGAATTTCCTGCTAAGTGCTCATTTGGATATCCAATTCTGGTATCCATTCCGGTAATGTACTCTACCAATTGTTTAATGTGTTTTAGTTGAGCACCACCACCTGTAAGAACGATTCCGGCAATTAATTTTTTACGAGGGTCTTCGTGTCCATAAGCTTTGATTTCTGCAAAAACCTGCTCAACAATTTCCACCACACGGGCATGGATAATTTTAGATAAGTTTTTAAGCGAAATCTCTTTTGGCTCTCTGCCTCTTAATCCAGGAATAGAAACAATCTCGTTGTCTTTATTTTCTCCCGGCCAGGCTGATCCGAATTTTATTTTTAAAAGCTCTGCTTGTTTTTCAATAATCGAACAGCCTTCTTTAATATCATCTGTAATTACATTTCCTCCAAAAGGAATTACTGCAGTGTGACGAATGATTCCATCTTTAAAAATGGCTAAATCGGTTGTTCCACCACCAATATCAATCAATGCTACACCAGCTTCTTTTTCTTCCTGACTCAAAACTGCATCTGCAGAAGCCAGAGGTTCTAATGTCAATCCTGATAATTCGATTCCTGAACTCTGAATACATCTTCCGACATTTCTGATAGAAGAAGCCTGCCCTACTACCACATGGAAACTAGATTCCAGTCTTCCACCGTACATTCCGATTGGCTCTTTAATTTCAGATTGTCCGTCGATTTTAAATTCTTGTGGCAAAACGTGAATGATTTCTTCTCCTGGTAACATGGCTAGTTTATTAACCTGGTCAATCAAAAGCTGAATATCTTTTTCGCCAATTACTTCCTCCGGATTACTACGGCTGATGTAATCTGTATGCTGAATACTTCTGATGTGTTGTCCGGCGATACCCACGACCACATCTTTAATTTTATAACCTGAATTATTTTCTGCCTCTAAAATAGCTTGTTGAATTGATTGGATAGTTTGCGTAATGTTGTTTACAACACCTCTCGCAACACCCAAACTTTTGGATTTCCCAATACCCAAAATTTCCAACTTGCCATACTCATTCTTCTTGCCTATCATGGCAACGATTTTGGTTGTTCCAATATCTAGACCTACTGCAATGTTATCTTTTTCCATTTTCTATTATTTTGTGCAAACTACTTGTTCCGTAAACCTAAGGTCAATTTTATTGTATTTATATAACGAACTATCTAAAACTGCTTTTTGAAAAAAGGCTTTATAGTTTCTAAATTTCTTATCAACATTCATCGTTCTGCCAAAATCGATGAAGTAATCATAATTTCTATTAAACATTTTTAGGCTGCCATTAGGCATAATTTGAATCGCAATGATGTTTTTTTTCAAAAACGCATCGTCATAAATTGTGCGAAATAAAGCAGCTAAATCTTCGTTATTTTTTTCATTTATTGCCCCCGAAACAAGAGGAACCCGAGCTGTAAAATTGTCTGATAAAGGCATTTTATGTCCTTCATAGTCAATATAAAAAGAGTTATCACCATCATAAACTCTCGCTATTGGTGTCTTCTGTTTTACTCTCGCTTTTAGAACGCCATCAATACTTACAAAAACATCTGACTTCTCAATCATGTCTTGCGTATCAAGGGTTTTTTCTATCTTATTCAAATCTAGTTCATCTTTTCGGATACTGGAAGCGTCTCTTTTATTTTCTATTAACAATTTATTAACCGATTCCGGCTTTACAAACAGCGTGTTTTCTCCTACAAAAACAACTATAGATTTCTTCAGTTTTCGGTCACCGTTTCGATGCTGTGCGAACGAATACAAAAAAAGTACGAGCCCAAAAATGAGAATCAATCGAATATTTGTCCAATTAAACATTTTCATTTAGCATTTTTTTAATTGATGGAACCATTTCACCAATATCTCCAGCTCCTATTGTTACAATTATTGGCGCATCACTGGCTTTGATTTCCGCTAATAAATCATTTTTTGCAACAATTTTTTTGTTCGAACTTGTCATTTTCCCTAACAACCAATCCGATGTAATCCCTTCCATCGGTAATTCGCGTGCCGGGTAAATATCCATTAAAAACACTTCATCAAATTGCGATAAACTTTCCGCAAATCCATCAGCAAAATCTCTCGTTCTGCTAAATAAATGCGGCTGGAATATTGCCAAAACTTTACGTCCCGGATACAATTCCGTAACAGCCTGATGTACAGCATTTATTTCCGTTGGATGATGCGCATAATCATCTATATAAACTAAATTTTCAGATTTAATCTGATAAGAAAAACGTCTTCTGATTCCGTTGAATGAAGCAATGGCTTTTGCAATTAAGTCGGTCGGGGTGCCGAAAGTCTTAGCCATTGCAATAGCCATTAATCCATTCATTAAATTGTGTTTTCCTGGTAATCCAAAATGCAAATCTTTCATAATTTCTGATGGTGTCTGCACATCAAAAACATAACTTCCATTTTCTATTCGAACATTAAACGCCTTATATACAGCATCTTCATTTATAGCGCATTGCACTCCTTCCAGAGGCAATTCTTTGGTTATAAACAACTTGCTTTTATCTTCAACTTTCGAAGCAAATTCTACAAACGAAGCCTCAATAGCATCGCTGGTTCCATAAATATCTAAATGGTCAGCATCCATAGAAGTGATACAAGCAATATTTGGGTGTAAGTGTAAAAACGAACGGTCAAATTCATCAGCTTCTACAACTGTTACCGTTTTTCCGGTTCCAATTAAATTAGAATTGTAATTCTCAACTATTCCACCCACAAATGCGGTAACATCTGCTCCACTCTCATACAAAATATGTCCTAGTATACTTGAGGTTGTTGTTTTTCCGTGTGTACCGGCAACTGCAAAACTAAAAGTGCCCTTCGTAATGATTCCTAAGACTTCAGCACGCTTTCTAATTTCATAATTTCTTTCGATAAAGTAATTCCACTCAGAATGTGATTTTGGAACGGCAGGTGTAAAAATCACCAGTGTATTCTCCACAAAATAATCACTCGGAATCAAATTAATATTATCTTCAAAATGAATATCAATTCCACTTTCAATCAATTCATTAGTTAACATTGATGGCGTTTTATCGTAACCTGAAACCTGTTTCCCGATATATTTGAAATAACGAGCCAGAGCACTCATTCCGATGCCTCCAATACCAATAAAATAAACGTTTTGTATTTGATTTAAATTCATTTTATTTTCTGCTTTAAGCATTAAGCTTTAGGCTTTAAGCCTTATACTTTATGACTTTTTTATTTTTAATTACTTGCTAATTCTTTGACACTTCCGCCTATTTATTTTGTAATAAACTAACAGTTAGGTCTTTATATTTTCACAGTTTAAACATATCAAAAATGCCTAAACTAGCGTTCTGTTTTCTTTTTTGTGTTGTATAATTTTGAACAAACTTTATATTATAACAACTTTTTAATCTCCTCAACAATAACTTTTGTTGCATTCGGCATCGCCAATTTTTTTATATTGGCACTCAACTGTTTTTGCTTCCCGTCATCTTTCATTAAAGCTTCAAAAACAATACTAAACTGACTGTCTAAATCTGATTCCTTCAATAAAATAGCACCTTTTGCGTCGACAATTGCCTGTGCATTTTTTGTCTGATGATCTTCTGCTACATTTGGTGATGGAATAAAAATCACTGGTTTCCCAACAATACATAATTCCGAAACCGATGATGCTCCTGCACGAGAAATAATAACATCTGCGGCAGCGTATACAAAATCCATTCTTTCAATAAAATCAACCACTCTTACGTGTTGCTGATTGTATTTTTTATAATCTTCAAAATATAATTTTCCGCATTGCCAAATAATCTGAACATCTTGCGAAAGCATACTCTGTAATTCTTTTTCAATTAATTGATTGACTCTTCTGGCACCTAAACTTCCACCCAAAACTAAAAGCGTTTTTTTATTCGGATCCAGACCATAAAAAGTGATTGCTTCATCCTTCTTACTTTCAATATCAATTAAATCCTGACGAACCGGATTTCCTGTCAAAACAATTTTTCCTTCTGGAAAAAAACGCTCTAAATTCCCATAGGCTACACAAATTACATTCGCTTTTTTACTCAATAACTTATTTGTAATTCCCGGGAAAGAATTCTGCTCCTGAATTACTGTCGGAATTCCGGCTGAACCAGCAGCTTGTAATAAGGGTCCGCTCGCAAAACCACCGGTTCCAATTACAACATTGGGCTTAAATTGCTTAATGATTCTTCTTGATTCTAACAAACTTGTTGCCAGTTTTAATGGAAACATTAAATTCTGCAATGTCAATTTTCGCTGTAAACCTGCAATCCAAAGCCCTTTTATTTCATAACCTGCCTGAGGCACTTTTTGCATTTCCATTTTATCCTGTGCCCCTACAAAAAGAAATTCTGCATCAGGAAATTGTGTTTTTAATTCATTCGCAATCGCAATCGCAGGATAGATATGCCCTCCTGTACCACCACCGCTTAATATGAATTTATAATTTGTCATCTTTAAAAAATTTTACTCTTTAAAAACTATACTGTTCTTAATTTATTTATTTAAAACGGCATTCATCGGATTTCTCGAATTATCCTCAATTGAATACATCATTCCTTCTTCTTCATATATCTCGTCAGCTGGTAAATCCTCTTCTGACAATTCTTTATCAATCAATCTCTGAAGTGCTTCTTTCCTTCTTTCTTTCTCTTCTTTTTCTTCGGCAATCTCTTCCTCTTTCTTAGTTACACTGATGATAATTCCTAGTGAAAAACAAGTCATCCAAATCGAACTACCTCCACTACTAATCAATGGTAAGGTTTGTCCCGTTACCGGTAATAATTCAACTGCAACGGCCATATTGATCATCGCCTGAAATATCATCGGAAAACCGAGTCCGACGACGACTAATTTTCCAAATAATGTAGTCGCTTTATGAGATGCAATTACAAATCGGAATAATAACAATAAATACAAAATCAATATCGAAACTCCTCCAACTAAACCATATTCTTCCACTACAATGGCATAAATAAAATCGGAAGAAGATTGTGGTAAAAAGTTCTTCTGAACACTTTTCCCTGGGCCTAAACCTCCTAATCTTCCTGATGCAATTGCAATTTTTGCTTTTTCGATTTGATAATCATCTTCATCCGGCTTGTCTGTGGTAAAGTTCGTAATACGACTTTCCCAGGTTGATACCCTGCTAAAGAATCTTGAATCTGGAAAAGCTTTGGCTACCAAAAGGAAAAACGCCAACATTGCAACTCCTGAACCTACTATAAAACCAATATATTTTAATGGATATTTACCTATGAACGTTAACATCATAACCATAGCAAAAATCAATGCTGTGGTAGAAAAGTTTGCTGGTAAAATAAGTGCCAATGTGATAAAAACAGGCAACCAAAGCTGTATCAATGAAACCTGAAAAGGTTCGTTTTCTTCTTTCGTTTTAGACAAATAGCGCGCCACAAAAATAAACAGCACGATAGAAGCCAGTGTCGAAGTCTGAAACGTGATTCCAATAAACGGAACCTGAATCCAACGACTTGCATTTGCTCCAGCAATTACAGTTCCTTTCAATAAAGTATAAAGCAATAAGAACCATACAATTGGCAAAGCAATTTTTGAAATCGCCCTGAAATAATGATACGGTACTCTATGTACCCAATAAATAATCAGGAAACCAATACAAATGTGAGCCAGATGTTTTACCAAATAACCCAATGTATTCCCCGTTCCATGGCCAATGTAAGCCAAATTACTACTCGCACTAAAAACAGGCATAAACGAAAACAGCGCTAATAAAGCCACGAATGACCATATTACTCTATCTCCTTTTAATTTGTTTACTAGCTCTTTCATAATTTTTATTTTGTTTCAAGTTTCTTTTGTTTCAGGTTTCAGGCTCCTCCTAACGTGAAACCTGAAACTTGAAACTATTTTTACAAGTTATGGACCGCTTGTTTAAATTGTTTTCCTCTGTCTTCGTAGTTTTCGAATAAATCGAAACTTGCACAGGCTGGAGACAATAAAACAGCATCACCTTTTTCTGTTAATCTCTGTGCTGTTTTTACAGCATCGCTCATGTTATTTACTTCAACCATGATATCAACTACGTTGCCAAAAGCTTCGATAATTTTATGATTATCTATTCCTAAACAAATAATTGCTTTTACTTTCTCACGTACTAATGACATCAATTCATTATAATCGTTTCCTTTATCAACACCACCAACAATCCAAACAGTTGGAACATTCATACTGTCTAAAGCAAAGAAAGTAGCATTTACATTTGTTGCTTTCGAATCATTGATATATTGAACATTCTGAATTTTTAATACTTTTTCTAAGCGGTGTTCTACACCTTGAAAATTTGATAAACTTTCGCGAATTGTTGCATTTCTAATTTGCATCAATTTTGCTACAGAGCTTGCTGCCATTGCGTTTTTCATGTTATGTTTTCCTTCTAACGCAATGTATTCTGTTTCCATTGTAAACTCTTCTTGGTTGATCTTTATTTCCATTTTGTTGTTATTTATAGAAGCCCCTTCATCGAATTTTTTAGTCAGCGAGAAAGGAATTAATTTTGCTTTTGTTGTGTTGTTCTTTAACCATTCTGCGCTTGCCTCATCGTCTGCATCGTAAATAAGATAATCGCTTTCGGTCTGATTCATTGTTATTCGAAACTTTGAATCTATATACTTGTGATATTTATACTCGTATCGGTCTAAATGATCTGGACTAATATTCGTAATTATGGCAATATCCGGCCGGTAATCTATAATTCCATCAAGCTGAAAACTACTCAATTCCAGAACGTACGCATCAAATTTATTTTCGGCTACCTGCCAGGCAAAACTTTTTCCGATGTTACCTCCCAAACCTACATTCAAACCAGCTGATTTCAATAAATGATACGTCAGCATTGTTGTGGTGGTTTTACCATTACTTCCCGTAATTCCAACTGTAAGTGCTTCTGTAAAAGGCTTTGCAAATTCAATTTCTGAAATCACTTTTACGCCTGCTTCAATCAGCTTTTTTACGATGGGAGATTTCTCTGGAATTCCCGGACTTTTCATCACCACGTCAGCATTCAAAATCAGGTCCTCGGTATGTTGTTCCTCTTCCCAGGCAATTTTATTAATGATAAGAACTTCTTTATAACTCTCTTTTATCTTTCCAAAATCCGATACAAAAACATCGTATCCTTTTTTCTTCCCAAGAATAGCAGTTCCAACACCACTTTCTCCTCCTCCTAAAACTACTAGCCTCATCTATCTTAATTTTAAAGTAACGATTGATAATATGGCTAACATGATGGCAACAATCCAGAAACGGGTAACAATCTTACTTTCATGATACCCCTTCTTCTGATAATGGTGATGCAGTGGTGACATCAGGAAAATTCTTCTCCCTTCACCGTATCTCTTTTTAGTAAATTTGAAATAACTCACTTGCAAAACAACTGAGAAATTTTCCACTAAAAAGATTCCACACAACAAAGGAATCAATAATTCTTTTCTAACTGCAATGGCCAAGACTGCAATGATTCCACCAATAGTTAAACTTCCGGTATCTCCCATAAAAACAGATGCAGGATAAGAGTTGTACCAAAGAAATCCAATCAAGGCTCCCACAAATGCGGATATAAAAACTGTCATCTCCCCTGAATTCGGGATATACATTATATTCAGATAATTCGAGAAAATAATATTCCCCGAAACGAACGTAAATATTCCGAGTGCGAGGACTGATATTGCAGAAGTTCCTGCGGCGAGACCATCAATTCCATCTGTTAAATTAGCTCCATTTGAAACTGCTGTGATAATAAAAATTACTACCGGAATAAAAATTAACCAAGCCCATTTTTCATATCCTTCACCAGTAAAAGCCAATATTTCAGCATAATCAAATTCATTATTTTTTACAAAAGGAATTGTCGTTGCCGTTGACTTCTCTTCCATCGGAGCTGGTAAAAGCACTGTGGTGTTAGTAGAAACTTTAAATACATCTGTTCTTCCGGTATCGGTTCTAACCGTTACCGCCGGGTTAAAATACAGAACAGCTCCAACAATAATTCCTAAACCAACTTGTCCAATTACTTTAAAAATTCCCTTAAGTCCTTGTTTATCTTTCTTGAATATTTTAATATAATCATCTACAAAACCAATTGTCCCCATCCAAAGTGTGGTTACAATAAGCAATACAATATAAATATTATGTAAACGAGCAAATAACAAAACAGGCACAAGGGTTGCAAAAATGATAATCAATCCCCCCATTGTTGGCGTTCCTGCTTTTTCATTCTGCCCTTGAAGACCAAGCTCACGAACGGTTTCACCTACTTGCTGATTTCTCAAAAAGTTAATGATTCTCTTTCCGTAAATCGTTGACAAAAGCAACGAAAGCATTAATGCTAAAGCCGATCTAAAAGTGATATACTGAAAAACTCCCGTTCCCGGTATATCTAATGTTTTGTCTAAATATTCAAATAAATAGTATAGCATATATCTTGGTTTATTTGGTTAATCGTTGTTTTGTTTATTGTTTAGTTTTTGATTCAAATAATTATTCGATTAAACGAACAATCAATTAACCGGTTAAACTTTATTTTTTTAATTGATCTAAAATTTCTTTTACTGTTTCCATATCATCAAAATGATGACGAACACCCTTTATTTCCTGATAGGTTTCATGACCTTTACCGGCGATTAAAATAATATCATTTGGCTGAGCCAATTGACAAGCGGTTTTAATAGCTTGTTTTCTGTCGGTAATTCTCAATATTTTTTTATAATTATGAGCTTCCACTCCTTTTTCCATTTCATCTAAAATCACCTCAGGATCTTCGTTTCTTGGATTATCAGAAGTTAAGATTGCTTTATCACTAAGATCTGAACCAATTTTAGCCATAATTGGTCTTTTTGTTTTATCTCTGTTTCCACCACAACCCACAACTGTAATCAATTGTTCGTTTTTGGTACGGATATCATTAATTGTTTTTAATACATTATCCAATGCATCCGGTGTATGTGCATAATCAACGATTGCAGTAATATTTCCTTCTGAAACAATATATTGAAAACGACCTGAAACACTCTCTAAATCAGACAGTAAACGCAACGCTTCAAGACTATCCATTCCTAGTTCAATTGCAGTTCCGTAAATTGCCAAAACGTTGTAAGCATTAAAAGTTCCTATCAGTTTTACCCAAACTTCATTCTCATTTACTTTCAGCAATAATCCAGACAATTGACTTTCTAAAATCACCGCTTTAAAATCAGCATAGGATTTTAAGGCATAGGTAAATTTCCTGGCAACCGTATTTTGAAGCATAACAGTTCCGTTTTTATCATCGATATTTGATAAAGCGAAAGCAGTTTTTGGCAATGAATCAAAAAACGATTTTTTTACATCTCTGTATTCAGCAAAAGTTGGATGGTAATCTAAATGATCGTGTGAAAGATTTGTAAAAATTCCACCCACAAAATGCAATGCTTCTGTTCTCTTTTGATGAATTCCATGAGAACTCACTTCCATAAAACAATGTGTCACACCAGCTTCGATCATTTCATTTAAATAATAATTGATCGTAATAGAATCCGGCGTTGTATGTGTTGCTTTATATTCTGTTTCATCCACCATGATTTTTACAGTTGATAATAAACCAACTTTAAAACCTGCTTTTTCAAACAATTGAAATAATAACGAAGCAATTGTTGTTTTTCCGTTTGTACCTGTAACTCCAACTAACTTTAATTTTTCAGAAGGATTTCCGAAAAAATTAGCTGCCATAAAAGCCAATGCGGTATTTGTATCTTTTACTTTTATATAAGTAATTCCTTTTTCAATATTTTCTGGTAAAGCATCGCAAATAACAGCAATAGCGCCTAATTGTATTGCTTTTTCGATATAATCATGCCCGTCAGAAAGTGATCCGCGAATGGCTACAAAAACATCATTTGCTTCAATCTTTCTTGAATCAAAATCAATTTTGTGTACGTCGATTTCTGTCGAACCTGTTACAGATTCAATAGCTACTTTATATAATATGTCTTTCAGTATTTTCACGATAATTCTAATACTATGGTTGTGTTTTTACTAATAGTTTGTCCTGGCTGAATGGACTGTTTTTTCACTTTTCCAACACCAATAACTTTTACCTTCAAATCAAGATTTTCAAGTAAAGCAATCGCATCCATTCCTGGCATTCCTTTTAAATTTGGAATCTGATTCCTTTTTTTATTTACTTCAGTAGTATACTTTTCATAACTGGAATCCTGTTTTGGAATTCTCGAATCCAGTTGTTTGATTTTATTAGTTGATGGTGCGTCTGTAAATATCTTTTGTGCAATTCTTTTAAAAACCGGTCCTGCAACATCTGCTCCGTAATAATTATTTTTTGATGTATTTGGCTTATGAACTACCACAATACAAGAATACTTTGGATGGTCTGCTGGAAAATATCCAACAAAAGAAGAAGCATAATACATTCCTTCTCTTCCTGCCTTACTATAATTTACCATGGCTGTTCCTGTTTTTCCTGCCATTGGAAAATCTTTCGAATACAACTTAGAGCCTGTTCCTTTTTTAACGACATTCTGCAAAACTGCTTTTACTTTTTTAAGTGTTTCAGGTGAGCAAATCTTTGAATTGATTACTTCTGTATCAAACTTTTTAATGGTGTTATTCCATTCTTTAATTTCTGATACAAATTGTGGCTTTACCATTACGCCATTATTTGCCACTGCATTATATAATGTTAAAGTCTGCATTGGCGTAACCGAAACATTGTATCCAAAAGCCATCCACGGAAGTGTAGTCCCTGACCAATGTTTGTCTCCTGGCTGCGGGATATATGGCCTTCCTTCTCCTTTAAAATGCAATCCTAATGTCTTATTTAATCCGTATCCATTAATATGATTTACAAACTTAGACGGATTATTTTTGTAATTTTCATAAACCGCCTGAACCATTACTGTATTTGACGAAAGTTCGAATCCGCGGGCCAATGAAACTTTTCCATAACCCCCTTTATGCGAGTCACGAACTGCACGTCCATAGTATCTGATTTCTCCACCGTGACTATCGTAAACCGTGCTTGTATCTGCTACTTTATCTTCTAAAATCGCCATTAAATCGACTAATTTAAAAGTCGAACCTGGCTCGTGAGATTCTGCAACTGCGTAATTTGTGGTTTCATAATACGATCCGTCTTCTGCTCTTCCTAAATTCGAAATCGCTTTTACGTGGCCTGTTTCAGTTTCCATAACTACCACACAACCATGATCTGCTTCATAATCCTGAAGTTGTTTTAATAAAGCGTGATGTGCAATATCCTGGATAAAAACATCAATTGTCGAAATCACATCGTAGCCATCAATCGGGTCAACTTCGTTTACATCACGAATTGGTTTCCATTGTCCTTTTGCAATTTTTTGCTTTAGAATTTTACCGTCTTTTCCGTTCAGATAACTTTTAAAAGCCCATTCAATTCCTTTTCCAACCTCAATTCCGGTAGCCGGATCGATTCGGTCATAACCTATTGTTCTTTCAGCAATTTTTCCAATTGGATGTTTTCTAACTGTTTCTTGTTCAACGATAATCCCACCTTTGAAAGCGCCTAAATTGAATAATGGAAAACCTTTAATTTTTACATATTCCGTATAACTCAAATTGCGGGCAATCAAATAATAGCGGTTTTTGTTCGCTCTGGCTTTTCTTAACTCCTGTTCGTAATAACCTCCCGGTCTATCCAAAACAGTAGCCAATGAATCTGATAATGCTTTTACATGTTTTTCGAAAATTTCCGTTTTTGGTGCTTTTGCATCAAATCTAATTTCATAATTAGGAATTGATGTTGCCAGCAAACTTCCATCAGCCGAATAAATATTTCCTTTGTTTGCCGGAATCACAAAATTTCTAACTGTACGCTGTTTCGCCAGTCTTCTATAATAATCTCCTTCAACCCATTGAATATTGGTTAATTTAACGACAATAGCAATTGCCATCACGAAGATGAAAACTGCTACGAGGTAAATTCTGTAGGATATATGTTTATCGTCTACTGCCATATTCTTTTAAAGAAATTTTTTTCTTCTTCTTTTTTAACTTCTATTTTTACTGGAGGAACTGTCGATGGAAAAATCTGTTTTTCAAGCATTTTATCCGATATCGTTGATTCCATTTTTAATTTCATTAATTCTGAACGTCGGTCTACAAACTCAGATCGCAATTCTTTTACTTCATTGTTTAGTTTTGCAATTTCAAAAACCTTCTGTTCGTATCGCTGTGTATTGGCAATCATTAGTATGGCAAGCAAAATGATAAAAACAATGAATCGCCAGTTTTTAACTGCATCGTCATTTATAAGAAATCTTGCTTTTAATATGCCAAATACTCCACCTTTCATTTTTCTACCTTTATATTATATCTTCTCAGCAATTCTTAATTTTGCACTTCTCGCTCTATTGTTAATTTTGATCTCAGCGTCATCAGGAACAATCAGTTTTCCGATAGTTTTAAATGGAACTGAAAAGTTTCCATAAAAATCACGTTCCGGCTCTCCTTCAAACATTCCGTTTTTAATAAATCTTTTTACCAATCTATCTTCTAAAGAATGATAAGAGATCACTGAAAATCTTCCGCCCGGATTTAAAATCTCCAATGACTGCTCAATAAACTCTTTCAAAACATCCATTTCCTGATTTACCTCAATTCGGATTGCCTGATAAATCTGAGCCAATATTTTATTTTTAACTCTTTCAGGTAAATATTTTGCCAAAACTACTTTTAATTCGTCTGTCGTTTTGATTGGATATTTCTCCCTGGCTTCAACAATTGTTCTTGCCAGAGCCGGTGCATTTTTCAACTCCCCATAATCAAAAAAAACACGACGTAAATCCTGTTCTTCATATTCATTAACCACCCGATAAGCATTTAAATCATTTTTTTGACTCATCCGCATATCTAGTTCGGCATCAAATCTTGTAGAGAATCCTCTTTCCGGAACATCAAACTGATGTGATGAAACTCCTAAATCGGCCAGGATTCCATCTACTCCCTTAACACCGTGAAAACGTAAAAATCTTTTTATAAATCTAAAGTTCTCATTAATTAAGGTAAACCTTTCATCCGGCAATGCATTTGCAAGCGCATCCTCATCCTGATCAAAAGCAAATAATTTACCGTTTGGCCCTAATCTTCTCAAAATTTCTTTTGAATGCCCACCACCTCCAAACGTAACATCTACATAAATGCCGTCAGGTTTAATATTTAAACCATCAACTGTAGGATGAAGTAAAACCGGATTATGATATTCCATTGTCGTCGTCATTAATATTTCCCATTACTTCTTCGGCTAAATCTGCAAAATCCATATCTTCGCCGCTTATTGATTTTTCATATAAATCCTTATCCCAAATTTCCACAATATTAACCGCAGACGAAAAAACCACATCTTTAGCAATACCTGAAAAAGTCACCAAATCTTTTGGCACCAACAATCTCCCTAATGCATCAATTTCTACCATTTTAACTCCGGCAGTAAATCTTCGAATGAAATCATTGTTCTTTTTTACAAAACGATTCAGCTTGTTGATTTTTTGCATCATCAGATTCCACTCTTCCATCGGGTATAATTCTAAACACGGTTGAAAGACAGAGCGCTTCAAGACGAATCCGTCCTGAAGAGAAGAAGCCAATTGCTTTTTCAAAGGCGCAGGCATCATTAGCCTCCCTTTAGCATCGACTTTACACTCATATGTTCCAACAATTGTGTTCAAGAAAAATCAATTAATATGTTATAGGACAAAAATATAAAAAATATTACCACATTTTACCACAATATACCACTTTGTTAATAAGTTTAACCACTTTCCTACCACTACACCTAATTTACAACCAATCAATACCTTAGCTAATTATTACTGAATTTTCAATTACATTAATCAATCGGAAAAAATATGCATCATTTTTCTTAAAAAAATGTCTATTCCGTAAGTTTCTTAACATTTAGCAAATACACCAAAAACGCCTCTAAAATCTGATTTATAAGCACTTAGATGTTCTACGAAAATTATCTAGTTAAAAAACGGTACCAAAAATTCATTTTTATTTATTAAACCCTATATTTGTCCAAATTGAAATTGGCATTAAATTAGATGGACAAACACTACAAAAAAGAAGGCAAATACAGCTATTATGAAGCTGGAGAAGGAACTCCTATCGTTATTTTACATGGCTTAATGGGAGGCCTTAGTAACTTTGATGCTGTAGCCGAATATTTTCCAACAAAAGGATACAAAGTTGTCATCCCTGACTTGCCAATATACACGCAAAGCATTTTAAAAACGAACGTAAAAAGCTTTGCAAAATATGTAAAAGACTTTATTACTTTCAAAGGTTTTGATCAGGTAATTTTATTAGGTAATTCATTAGGAGGACACATTGCCCTTTATCACACAAAATTATATCCCGAAAAAGTAGCAGGACTTGTAATTACCGGAAGTTCTGGCCTTTACGAAAGCGCTATGGGAGACAGTTACCCAAAAAGAGGTGATTACGAATACATCAAAAAGAAAGCTGAAGATGTATTTTATGACCCTGCAATTGCCACTCCCGAACTTATTGATGAAGTTTATGCAACGGTTAATGACCGTATTAAATTAATCAAAACCCTAACAATTGCCAAGAGCGCAATTCGTCACAATATGGCTAAAGATTTACCAAAAATGACAGTGGAAACCTGTATTATATGGGGAAAAAATGACGCCGTTACGCCACCAAATGTTGCCGAAGAATTTGATAAATTATTGCCTAATTCAACTTTGTATTGGATAGACAAATGTGGACACGCTGCTATGATGGAACATCCTCAGGAATTCAACAAAATTCTTGAAGAATGGCTCGTTAAAAAGAATTTATAGCATCTAACTTTCGACTTTTAGGAGGTTTTAAAAACAAAAAACATGAAAATTACAACCGCCGAATTTATTGTCAGCAATTCTGAAGTTGCAAAATGTCCTGCGGAATTTTTGCCGGAATATGCTTTTATCGGAAGATCAAACGTTGGTAAGTCTTCGTTGATCAATATGCTTACCAATCACAAAAATTTAGCAAAAACTTCAGGAAGACCTGGAAAAACACAATTAATAAATCACTTTAAAATCAATAATAATTGGTTCTTAGTTGATTTACCTGGTTATGGTTACGCAAAAGTATCTAAAAAAACAAAATCAGTTTTCCAGCAATTTATTACCGATTATTTTGAAACCAGAGAGCAATTAGTTTGTGCTTTTGTTTTGATTGATATTCGTCATGAAGCTCAAAATATAGATATTGAATTTATGTCTTATATGGGCGAAAGCGAAATTCCGTTTTGTATTATTTTTACGAAAGCAGATAAAATCAGTAAAACAAAAATTGATTCTCATATTGCAGCATACAAAAAACAAATGTTTGCTAACAACTGGGAAGAAATGCCTCAATATTTTGTAACCTCATCAACAGAATCAACTGGAAAAGAAGATCTTTTATCTTATATCGATGAAGTAAATCAGGAAGTATTTAAAAACAACTCACAATTTTAGAAAATAAATTACAATTTTTAAAATCTCAAATTCCAACTTATAAGTTAGAATTTGAGATTTTTTATTTGCAGAAAATTCTTAACAAAGAAAATAAATTATATTTGCTTAAAACTAACTTATCACTATGAAGATTTTTTTTTACTTTCTAATCTTATTATTCCTTTCTTCTTGTAACACTACTCATTATTTCGTAATCAGTAAAAGACATACTGAGGGGATAGATTTCTCTAACGGAAAATGGTTAATCGGTGACATTTCAGCAAATCCATACGCTAAGGACAAAATAACTAATTTAGTTTTAAAAGATTTTTCAGAATATCTAGGCGAGAGAGTAAAATATTCATTGGCTGAAAAATCATTATTACTACCTCAACAAGTTCGCCTTAATCCAAGTAAATCAACAATTTTAGATTTAAAAAAAGGAGCTGATTTCGATTATTATGTAAATATTAAATGTAAAAATGCAAAAAATGACTTAAGCGATTTTGACTTTGCAGATCATTTTTACTATAAAAAACAAATGTCTTTTGCAGAAGTTACATTACAAGTATATGATTTAAATCTTGGAGAAATAATTTATTCACAAACAGTAGGAGGCTCAATAGAAGACGAGAACAGTTTCACAAATAAACCTACGACTACAATTATATTAGGCACTTACAATAAAATTATAAATGACATAAAAGAGAAATCCATTAAACCAGTTGCTAAATAATTCTTTTGATGCAAATAAAAAAACCAAATTCAACATTTGGAATAAAATATATCTTATGAAGAACGACAAACTATTCTTTTTCATCTTTACAATCCTCGCCTTAACATCGTGCTCCTCAAAAACTTATATGTTTACGTCCGGACCAAGATCTGGTGTTGATTTTACTTCCGGAAAATGGCTGATGAACGAATTGGATTGCCCAAAAAAATCTAAAGATAAATTAACCGAAGAGTCTTTAACCTTTTTTAAAAAGAATTTAGGTGAACGTCTCTTCTATATAAATGATGTGAACGGGTTACTTGTTACCAGAAAGATTCCGTTAAATCCAAGCAAAACAAAACTAAAAGAACTAAAAGACGGAACTGGTTTTGATTTTTTTATCAATATTTCGACAAAGAAAAACAAAAGTGATCTTTTCGCAATCGAGCTCTATCAAACCGATAATGAAATAGGAAAAAATGAAGCATCTGTACTTGTTGAAATTTATGATTTGAATTCCCAGGAAATTATTTACTCACAAAATGTGGTTGGGGTTGCAAGAAAAACAAAAAACGAATCTGTCTGGGCAACAGAAAAATCAGATAAGCTTATTGACAACATCGATTTTTACAAAACATCAAATAAATTAATGGCCGGAGCTTTAAAAAAAATATTTAAAGATTTAGACAAAAGATCGGTTAAGTAGCCAACAATAATAAAAAAATCCCAAATTCCAGATAGCAATTGGAATTTGGGATTTTTTATTATTGGAATTTGAAAATTATTTCGTCAGTTCCAGTTTCTCTGCAAAATAGTCACAGAAATCTTTCATAGTGTCTGACATTTTCTCATCGTCAGTTGCACGCTTAAAAGTATCTGACATTGCCACTAAAGTCTGGTGAAAGAAAATTTTCATTTCATCAACCGGCATATCTTTTGTCCATAAGTCAATACGCATCGTTTCTTTGGCTTTGCTATCCCAAATAGACAACATAATTGCTTTTGCTTCTTCTGCTTGCACTCCGCCATCTTGCGCGCTCCAGCTTAATTTTTCCGGAACACGGTTTTCATCTAATTCTATATTGAATTTAATCTCTGAGTTTATTGTATCTGACATTATTTCTTAGGTTTATATTTTGACTTCTCGAAAATCTCTTTATTATCTGTTTTTAACAATTCCGGTAAAGTAACATTGTTATTCTTCATATACGAACGCACTATTTGCCAGCCGATCCAAGCCCCAACTCTTCCTGGTGTATCATTATCTATTTCCAAATAAAATTTAGAAAACGGTCCAGGTGTCATAAATCGGGTTGTTAATTTAGGATCATCACTGTAGAGCATTTCTTTTTCAAGAAAATAACGCCACATATACGCTTCATTTTCTTCGCACCATTTTATTTGCTCAGGCATATAACCAATTTTATCGGCATCTGTATATTCTGGCAATAATAAATCTTTTGCGTACAATTGTTTACCTTCAAAAATCATTTGAGAAACTAAATTCCTATCCGGAAACGCCGGAATATTTCTGTAAGCAAAACTCGAAACCACATCTGGCATAATTTGTTTTTCTTCAAAATTCTGCTTCAGATAATTCGGAAACTCATAAAATTTATGATCTTTCCCTAAGTATAATTCCAAAGCTACAATTACCAGACTATCAGCATAAATTGCTTTGGCGTTATAATCCATTTCACCAATCACAGTAATTACTTTTGGAGTTTTAGTTTTAGGAAAATAATATTTAACATGTTGAAAAAGCGAATTAAACTCCTGACGTACAGGTTCAAAATTCGCATACTTTTTCTGCACTTCTTCATACACTTCTCTCCAAATTGGCTCCTGCATTTTCTGCAGCCAAACTGAATCATCATTACCTGCAGGAAAAAAGAAAGGATATTGCCTTTTTACTTTGACTAAATCCTCTGGTTTTGTTTCAAAAAATACTTTATCAAAACGTTCTACTTTAATATCAACCGGAATTTCTTCCACTTCTTTTTCGACTTTGCTTTTTTGATCACAAGACAAAAAAAACAGAGACAGAACCACTATAAAGCGATATATTTTCATTTTATTTTAATTAGATTTGTGTTGCATAAATTTAAATAAAGACATACTTAAAAATATTTGTGCAAATATACATCCCTGTATCTTAAAACTTGAACTATTATGGCTAAAAAAAGTACAATTCAAACAGAAAAAGTAAATACCCACATTGTAGATTGGTTAAAAAATTATGCTAACAGTGCAAAAGTAAATGGTTTTGTAATTGGAATTTCCGGCGGAGTTGATTCTGCTGTAACCTCTACATTATGTGCCCAAACGGGTTTACAGGTTTTATGTGTTGAAATGCCAATCCACCAGGCCGCAAGTCAAGTTTCAAGAGGAAGAGAACATATTGAGCAATTGAAAAAACGTTTCCCAAACGTATCAAGCATAGAAACTGATTTAACAGCCACTTTTGAAGCTTTTAAAAGCTCTGTTCCACAAACAGATGACGAAGCCAAGGTAAGCTTATCTTTAGCTAATACACGTGCTCGCATCAGAATGACATCCCTGTATTACTTAGCAGGTATTCACGGACTTTTGGTAGCCGGAACAGGAAATAAAGTAGAAGATTTCGGAGTAGGGTTTTATACTAAATATGGAGATGGCGGAGTTGATTTAAGTCCGATTGCTGATTTAATGAAATCTGATGTTTATGCTCTTGGAGAATTTTTAGCAATTCCAAATTCAATTTTAACAGCAGCTCCAACAGATGGACTTTTTGGTGATAACAGAACCGATGAGGATCAATTAGGAGCAAGTTATGATGAACTTGAATGGGCCATGTTAGCGGCGGAGTCAGGAAAAACGGCAGATAACTTTAATGGGAGAGAAAAATCTGTCTTTGAAATTTATAAACGATTAAACACCAGCAACAAGCACAAAATGGATGCTATACCTGTCTGCATAATACCAAAAACGTTAAAATAAAACTTTTTAACATTTACCTTCGATTAATTACAGAATTTATTTATTAATTTTACAGCTCCAAAAACATGATAAAACAATTCTAAAAAGGTAAAAATTATGATTAAAGTATGTCTTGCAGACAATCATCCTGTGACTCACTTTGGCGTTAAGTCTTATTTTAAAGACCACGATCAAATTTCAATTGTTGCCAATGTGGGCAATTTTTCAATGGTTAGAGATATTCTTCAAACGAAGGAAATTGACATCCTAATTCTCGATTTAGAGTTAGAAGGTCTTTCTAGTATCTTTGAAGTTAAATCAATCCTGAAAAACTTCCCAAAAACAAAAATTGTAATTTTTAGTGACCTCGCTGAACAAATGTATGCTCCAAATGCAATTAAAGCAGGAGTTTCCGGGTATGTACACAAAACAGAAAAACTTGAAACTTTAGGTCTTTCTATTATCAAAGTACATGAAGGAAAAATTATCATCAACGAGACTGTACGTAAAAACATGGCTCTAATTGCTAAACAAAGCAAAAGCGAACGTTTGTACAGAAAACTGTCAAATCGCGAGATTGAAGTTTTACGTTATTTAAGTGATGGTAAGAAAAACAATGAAATCTCTAAAATCTTAAATCTGAACGAAAAAACGATCAGTACTTACAAATTAAGATTATTGACTAAATTGAATGTTACTAATTTAGTTGACTTAGTTAACAAAGCGAAGACTTTAGAAATTATTTAATGGTATCTCGACATTACTCTTCCGAGTTTTTTCGAGAATGAATTAACTAAACTTGAGTAATCCATTACCATAGACAAAAGCTCTGTATTATCTGAATTATCAGGTTGTATAGAGCTTTTTAATTCTTCAATAATTTTACCCACTAAAAACCAACGCATAGACATAACTGTTTCAGTTACATATTGTGCTATCGTTTCGTGTTTACCTTTTGTAAAAATATTCTGCCCTTCCCAATCATGAAGAGCCAATCTTTCATCTTCCATTAAAATATCCGTAACTTCCTGAGCAAAATCAGGCTGCAAACGCATTAAATATTGCTCAAGACTGAACTTTTCATTTTGATGATAAAAAGCAATTAAATCGGTAAAAATATCCCGAAATAAATTATTGGAAAGCTCTACCTCATCTTCCTGCAAACTCAAATAAATTCGCTGAAAAACTTTGTATTGTCTCTTTTCAGAGACCATTACAATCTCCCCTTCTTCATTATTTTTTAAAAGCACATCTTCAAATTCTTCTGTTTTATCGCCATAAAGCAATAAAATTTCAATTACTTTTCGCTCCAGACGATATAATATATCAACCTTTTCATTTTGTTGTTGTTGAGGATATCCCGGTTCTTCAAAATAACCCTCAGGCGGTCCATTTCTTGGATCTTCCGGGTCTCCTCCTGAAAAACCAGTATTTTTGGGATTCTGGTTTCTAACAACTTCAAAAGGTTTTTGTTCCTGCTTTTGCTTTTTATTGGCTTCTGTAAGATCTTTTTGAATCAACTGTGCCAACGTGCTTACCAAAACCTGCTCCGAAATATCCATAATTCGGGCGCATTCCTGAGTATAAACCTCACGCTGAATACGATCCGGAATTTTCGAAATACTAACAACCATATCGCGAATCAAATCGGCTTTTTTTATAGGATCGTTTTTGGCCTCTTTCATTAGAAGAGACGCTTTAAACTGTATAAAATCTTTACTGTTTTCTTCTAAATAAGCTACTAAATCATCGTGAGAATTTTTTCGGGCAAAACTGTCAGGATCTTCACCATCAGGAAAACCACAAACTCTTACATTCATTCCTTCTTCCAGAATCAAATCGATTCCGCGAATAGAAGCACGAAGTCCTGCAGCGTCGCCATCAAAAAGTACGGTAATATTTCTGGTCAGACGATTTACTAACCGAATCTGATCTGGCGTTAAAGCAGTTCCAGAAGAAGCTACAACATTCTCAATTCCTGCCTGATGAAACTGAATAACATCTGTATATCCTTCAACTAAATAACAATTATTCTGTTTAGCAATTGCCTGTTTAGCCTGAAAAATTCCATACAGCACTTTACTTTTATGGTAAATATCACTTTCCGGTGAGTTTAAATACTTCGCCGCTTTTTTATCATTCGTTAAGATACGTCCTCCAAAACCCAAAACACGTCCCGACATACTTTCTATCGGAAACATTACACGTCCTTTAAAACGGTCAAAAGGACGGTCTTCACGAGGAATTGTTAAACCAGTACTTTCAAGAAATTCCAATTTATAACCTTTACCCAAAGCTTCTTTAGTTAAAGCATCCCAGGTTTCCGGCGAATATCCCAAACTAAACTTTTTAATCGTTTCATTTGTAAATCCTCTTTCTTTAAAATAAGAAAGCCCAATTGCTTTTCCCTCCTCTGAATTTAAAAGTGTTTTATGAAAATAATCTTTTGCAAATTCTGAAACCAAATACATACTTTCACGAACATCAGTTATCGCTTTTTCTGCGTCTGTTTGCTCGGTCTCTTCAATCTCGATATTGTATTTTTTGGCCAAATACCGAATGGCTTCCGGATAGGTAAATTGCGAGTGCTCCATTAGGAATTTAACAGAGTTCCCTCCTTTTCCGGTACTAAAATCTTTCCAGATTCCTTTTGCAGGCGACACCATGAACGACGGAGAGCGCTCATCTGAGAAAGGACTCAATCCTTTAAAATTACTTCCGGCACGTTTTAAATTGACAAAATCACCAATAACCTCCTCTACACGAGCAGTTTCAAAAACAGAATCAATTGTACTTTGTGAGATCAAAACGTAAAATATTTTAAAAGTTGAGAGCTTGTAAAAATACATAAATCCATCTTGAAATTTATCGATTTGTCACATAAAAAAAGCGCCTTTTTCAAAGCGCTTTCCTTACTAACTAATTTAATTTTTATTTAATTAAAATCGAAACGTATACCTAATGAAATATTATTCTCCTTTACCGGATTGTCTTGAAATATTGAATTCAAATCATATTTCAAATACAAACTTGTTTCCTTATAACCTATATAGGTACTTAGCCCGTAAATAAAGTTGTTTGTATTAAAGTCTCCTTTTGTTTTTTGCGTCGTTTTATAATCATTGTCTTCGTACTTTAAAATCTGTTTAGATTTTACATTAATTCCTGCATATCCTCCAACTCCCAAACGAAAACCTTTATGGGTTCTAAAATAGCTTTTACCTTCATAATTGCCATCTTTTGAAAAATCAAATTCTAAATGCACAGGAACTACCAAATAAACATTTCTAAAGCGTGATTCTTTTAAATTTATTGGGTTGGTCACTAATTCTGTTACCTCATTATTAACAACAAAACTGCGATTATCTGTTGGTCGAAGATTATTATACATTAACGAAAGTCCGTATTTGGCATGCAATAAATTATTATCGGCCATTATTCTTGAGTTAAATGTAAAACCCCACTCGTAGAAATGTGATCCTATAAAACTGTAATTTGAATCCTGAAGTTTTCCATCCACCATCGTGCTATTTAACCCGGCAGCAAACACAAATTGAGATGTTGTTCTTTTAGATTCTCTTTTAACTTTTGCCTCTCTTCCCTCATAAACTTTCATAGAAGGAATGTTAATCTCTGTTTGATTCGGTCTAATAGAATCATTGCTTCCGCCAAGTAAAATAATTGTTCCTCCTCGTTCTTTCTTATAATCTATTTTGCCGTCTACCTTTTCCTGAACTAATTCTTGTAACTTATCCTGCTCTATTGCAGTTCTGTTTTCGATGTTACGTGCTCTAATTTCAGCAAAAGATTTCTTTTTCTTTTCAGCTTCTTCCTTAGAAATTGTTCCTTCAATTAATTGACTGTTCACCTCGTCAATTTCTTTTTTTAAAGCTGCTTTTTCCTCAGTGGTGATTTTTTCAATGCTTACAGCTATTGCTTTTGCTTTGTTCTCAAAAGTTTCCTGCCCTATCATTTTATTGACTAATAAGAAGAATAAAATAAATAAATAAATGGTGAAATTTTTCATGATTGTTTTTTTTGATTGATGATTTGACTGATAATTTTAATAATTAATCTTTAACATTTCTATTGGCAACAGCCACTTTGACCGTTTGATAATTTCTATTGATTTTAGAAATAAGTTTTTCTCTGAAAGAGAGTTCTAATTCTCCATCGACTTGATTAAGTAAATCATTAGCATTTATTTTTACTCTTGATTTTGGCTTAGTCGAATTTTCAGCAATTATTGTTTTTTCGGCCGAATCCAATAGTTGATCTACTGTTTCGCTTTTAGAAGTTTCGACAACTGAAGTTTGATTGTTGATGGATTGTTTTTCCTGATTGTTTTTGATGATGATTGAAGACTCCGCTATTTGATTTGATTCATTTTTAATGGTTTTATCCGTTTTTTGATTTGAAATGTTCTCTTCTTTTTTATTTGAATATTGAACTGCCGGTTTTTCTGAAATTACAACTTCTGTTTTTACAGGATCAATAGTATTTAGAGTTGGTTTTTCAACCGAATCTTTCTTTTGAGCTTCTTTAATTACAATAGTATTTTTTGACGTTTCAGCCTTGCTTTCCTTCTGATTAAAAAAGAAAGTTCCCACCAATAAAAACCCAACAACACTTGCTGCGATGTACAACCATTTGTTTTTCTTTTTGGGTTGTTTCTTTTCTTCAGCAACACTCAACATAGCATCCAATCGATCCCAGGCTTTATCGCTTGGTTCAATTTTGCGCTCGTTTAGTTTTTCACGGAAATCCTTTTCAAAATTATTCGGTTCCATTATTTTGTTTTTTTAAAATAGTAATTTGTGTTTGCAACATTTTTCTGGCATGTGATAACTGCGATTTCGATGTTCCTTCATTAATTCCTAACATCTTGGCAATTTCATTGTGTTTGTATCCTTCAATGGCGTATAAATTGAAAACCATTTTATAACCGTCCGGCAAAGCATCAATTAAAAACTGAATCTGATCTATTGAAAACTGACTGTCAATTGCATTAAAACTTTCTTCTACATAAATTTCATCTTCTGTAAATTTTACTTTTTTCTGAACTCTTAAATAGGAAATACATTCGTTTACCATAATTCGGCGAATCCAGCCTTCAAAACTTCCTTTATGTTCAAATTTGCTTAAGTTGGTAAACACTTTCATGAAAGCGCTTATCATTACATCTTCTGCTAATTGAATGTCTTTTATATATTGTCGACAAACACTCAGCATTTTCGAAGAAAACCGACTGTATATTTGTTGCTGAGCTTGTCGATTATTTTCGACAGCCAACTTTATAAGTTCAGTTTCTTCTTGATGTAAATGAATAATTTTCATTTATAAGCGTTTCGGTTTTGGTTTACTAACAGACTTCTATTAGCATAGACGAGTTAGGTTGAGAAATGGTTGCATGGGAAGTAAAAAAAATCAAAAAATAAATTCCAAATCCCAATAACAGAATCTAAAACACTAAAAAACAATCAATTAAAAATAATTTTCTAATTGACAAATTTTCTAATTATCTAATTAAAAAATTATTTCTTTCTTTCAATAACGTAATTCACCATCAAAATAAGAGCAGCTTTAAACTCAGAATCAGGGTAATTCTCTAAAAGTAAAAGTGCTTCGTGCTGAAATTGCACCATTTTATTTTCGGCGTAAGCCAAACCATTATTGTCTTTTACAAAAGCAATAACTTCTTTAACGCGTTTTTTGTCTTTGTTGTGGTTTTTAATGGAGTTTATCAGCCACTTTTTTTCTTGAGGAGTACAAGTATTTAAAACATGAATTAAAGGCAAAGTCATTTTTTGCTCTTTAATATCGATTCCGGTTGGTTTACCGATTGCTTCTTCGCTATAATCGAATAAGTCGTCTTTGATTTGAAAAGCCATCCCGATAAGCTCGCCAAATTTTCGCATATTCTCCACCTGAATATCATCTTCAATTACCGATTTTGCGCCAAGAGCACAACAAGCCGCGATAAGTGTAGCGGTCTTTTTTCGGATGATTTCATAATAAACATCTTCTGTAATATCTAGTCTTCGGGCTTTCTCAATCTGGAGCAATTCACCTTCGCTCATTTCACGAACGGCAACAGAAATGATTCGGAGTAAATCGAAATCACCATTATCTATCGAAAGTAATAATCCTTTCGATAATAAATAATCACCAACCAAAACGGCAATCTTATTTTTCCAAAGTGCATTGATAGAGAAAAAACCACGGCGGCGATTACTGTCGTCTACCACATCATCATGAACTAAAGTAGCGGTATGAATTAATTCAATAACCGAAGCTCCTCGATAGGTTCTTTCGTTTACAATACCGTCAGAAACCATTTTTGCCGTCAGAAAAACAAACATAGGACGCATTTGTTTTCCTTTACGATTTACGATGTAATACGTGATACGGTTCAGTAATGCAACCTTTGAGGTCATCGATTCATGGAACTTTTTTTCAAAAAGTTCCATCTCGTTAAAAATGGGCTGTTTTATTTGAGAAGTAATATTCATTTCGATTCCAAATATACTATTTTAAATAAAAAAACGTTGTGTATTTTACGTTAGTATATCAACAATTTGTACACTAATGTAAATTCACCACCCAAAACATAATCTGGTTAAAGCCTAATTTGAGTTCATTAATTAAAATCACGTAAAACTAATTTATTATGAAAACAAAATTTTTATTTATTGGAACATTAGTGGCTTTATCTTTTTTTATCAGCTGTAATTCTGATGAAAAAACAAATGACGGAACATCAGCAGCCATTTCTAAAGATGAAATAGTTACAAATTCTAAAATTGACGCCTCGATAGATGATGTAACCAATATTGCTGAAGATCAATTTAGCGCACAACAAAATGTGACAAGCAAACCAAGCGGGCCGGTAAAAAATTTCCTTCCGAGTTGTGCTACTATTACAACAGTATTAACTAACAATACCTGGACCAGAACTGTAGATTTTGGAGTTGAAGGCTGTACCTTAGAAAATGGAAATACCGTAAAAGGAAAAATGGTTATTTCTTTTTCTAATGACTTTTCAGCTTCAACGCAGACTATTAGTTATACTTTTGATGGGTTTTATCACAATGGCAAAAAACTTCAGGGTAGTAAAAGCATTGTACGAACTGTAAAAACAACTGACTTACTGGCAACAGCACATCCTGTATTTACAGCCGCAATTGATTTGACCATTACTTTTGATGACGGAGGTGTTTACATCAGAAAAGGTTCTTTGGTTAAAGAAATGGTAGAAGGTTATGATACCTGGTTCAATTGGGAAGACAATGCTTATTTGGTAACCGGCAGTGGTACAACCACTTTCCCAAATGGAGATACTTTTTCAGCTGAAATCACAACACCTTTACAATTTAAAGCAATATGTAAAAAATCATTTGCTGTAAAAGGAATTGTTTCTGTAACTAAAAATGGTGCTTCGGCAGTTATTGATTACGGAGACGGAAGTTGCGACACACTTGCTAAAATCACAAAAGACGGCGTGACGGAAGAAATCGATTTGAAAAAATAAGAATCCTTTTTGCCCAGAAAAAAAGCATTAAGAACAAGAAGATCTCTCGTTTTTAATGCTTTTTTGTTTATTTAAAATATCAGGAACTTATCCTTCTTTATTTGCCAATTGCCCGCAGGCAGCGTCAATATCTTTTCCGCGACTGCGGCGTACTTTTACCACTACTCCAATATTCTCTAAAGCTTTTATGTAAGCCATAATAGATTCTTCTGAAGCTTGTTGAAACTCGCCATCATCAATTGGATTATACTCAATTAAATTGACTTTACAAGGCACATATTTACAAAATTTTACCAAAGCATCAATTGAGGCTTTATCATCGTTAATTCCCTTCCAAACCACATATTCGTATGAGATTTTGCTTTTTGTCTTTCTGTACCAATATTCTAAGGCTTCACGTAAATCTTTCAATGGAAAATTCACACTGAAAGGCATGATTCGCGCACGAATTTCATCAATAGCTGAATGGAGTGAAACCGCTAATTTGAATTTCACATCATCATCAGCCATTTTCTTAATCATTTTCGGAATTCCGGAAGTCGATACCATAATACGTTTTGGCGACATTCCTAAACCTTCTGATGATGTAACCATATCAATAGCTTTAATGACATTATTATAGTTCATTAAAGGCTCTCCCATTCCCATAAACACGATATTCGAAAGCGGGTGATTGTGATATAAACGACTTTCTTTATCGATGGCCAAAATCTGATCGTAGATTTCTCCCGGTTCTAGATTACGCATTCTTTTCAATCTTGATGTTGCACAGAAATTACAATCTAAACTACAACCCACCTGACTAGAAACACAGGCTGTTGTTCTGGTATCGGTCGGAATCAGAACTGATTCAACTACCAAACCATCATGCAAACGAACTGCATTTTTTACTGTTCCGTCGCTACTACGCTGCATGGTATCAACTTTAATGTGGTTGATTACAAAATTCTCTTCAAGCATAGACCGTGTTGTTTTGGCAACATTTGTCATATCCTCAAAACTATGTGCTCCCTTGCTCCATAACCATTCATAGACTTGATTTCCACGAAAAGCTTTGTCATTATTTGCGACAAAAAAATCTCGTAATTGATCTTTTGATAAGGCTCTTATGTCTTTTTTCTCGATTTGCATGGTGCAAAGTTACTAAGTATTTATGGAAACCTTTTAATTCTTAAAAAACTTTAATACCAAACTTTCAAAATCAAAAAAATTGGCACGGGAATTGTCTTGCTCTTCACAGAAAAATAATCTTACAAAGAGCGCTTAATTTTAAAATTTGTACTTTTATTTTTTCAGCTTTATAACCTTTATATTTTATCAACTTTTAAAAAGAATTTAATCATGAAAAAACAAATTTTAAGCTTAGCTGTTGTAGCTTTATTAGCATTCGCTGTTCAATCTTGTGAGAAGAAAGAACCAAAACCAGCAGAAGACGAATTAACCCTTGGAAACAAAGTAGATTCTCTTACAACAGATATTGAAGAAGTAAAAGACAGTGCCGTTACTAAAACTGAAAAAGCAGCTGAAGATGTAAAAGATGCTACCCAAAAAGCAGCCGATGATGTAAAAGAAGCCGCTAAAAAAGCTGCAGAAAAAGCAGAGGCCGCTGCAAAAGCTGCCAAAGACGGAACAGTAAAAACTGCTAAAGACGTTGATGAAGCATTGAAAAAATAATCTCTTTTGAATTTACAAAACTGAAACCATCCTCCTACGGCGGATGGTTTTTTTTTATGCAAAAAAGCGAGCGGATATTTTTTGTATTTTTGTCTTAAATTAGAAGATACTACAACATGCATTTTATTTCACAAGACTTAGAAGATTATATCGAACAACATTCTGAAAACGAACCAGAATTGTTAGCAAAACTTAATAAAGAAACGTACCAAAAAATTCTTTTACCAAGAATGTTAAGCGGACATTTTCAGGGTCGTGTTTTAAGTATGCTATCTAAATTAATTCGCCCTGTAAACATTCTGGAAATCGGAACGTATACCGGTTATGCTGCTTTATGCTTGTGTGAAGGCATGCAGGAAAACGGTCAATTGCATACTATTGATATCAAAGAAGAATTAATTGATTTTCAACGTAAATATTTTGATGCTTCACCTTGGGGAAAACAAATTTTTCAGCATTTAGGAGAAGCAATAGACATTATTCCGACTTTGGATGTGAAGTTCGATTTGGTTTTTATTGATGCTGATAAAGAAAACTACTTAAATTATTGGGAAATGATTGTTCCGAAAATGAATAAAGGCGGAATTATTTTATCCGATAATGTTTTATGGAGCGGAAAAATCCTTGAACCGGTTCATCCAAATGATGTTAGTACAAAAGTGCTTTTAGAATACAATTTACTTTTAAAAAATGATCCGAGGGTTGAAACGGTTTTATTGCCAATTCGTGATGGATTGACGGTGAGTAGAGTACTTTAAAAAAAGTTGCTTAGGCCCTAAGATACTGAGATTCTAAGTTTTTTTTTAGCATCTGTAATTAAATAATACTTGATTTCAAAATGAATTGTTTAAACGAAATAAATACTGAAGGTTTTACAATTATAAATACTGTTTATACTGAAAATGAAATCGAAAAACTGATTTCGTTGATTGAGAATAATACAGAAAGTAGAGCGGATACAGCTACTTTTAGAAAATCTCAGGATTTATTTGCTATTAGACAATTTCACAAAGAAATACCTGAAACTTTACCTTATATCTTCAATCAAAATTTAAAAGATATTATTGAAGCTACTTTTAGAGAAGGCTACTTTATAACGAAATCCATCTATTTTGATAAACCGGAAAAATCAAATTGGTTTGTCGCTTATCATCAGGATTTAACGATTTCTGTTGACAAGAAAATTGAAATCGAAAACTTTGAAAACTGGACTACAAAACAAAATCAGTTTGCCGTTCAGCCTCCAAAAGAAATTCTGGAAAACAATTTCACTATCAGAATTCATCTTGACACTACCACAAAAGATAATGGTGCTTTAAAAGTCATAAATAATTCGCATTCAAAAGGAATTTTCAGAGTTGAAAATCTACAGACTGAAAATGAAACCATTTGCGAAGTTGAAAAAGGTGGAATAATGATTATGAAGCCTTTGTTATTTCATGCTTCGAACAAAACTACCAATAATGAAAGACGAAGAGTTATTCATATTGAATTTAGTAACCAAATCCTTCCAGATGGATTAGAATGGAGTGAAAAAATAGCTACTGAGATGCTGAGCTTCTAAGTTGCTAAGATTACACCAAGAGAAAAACTTAGAACCTTAGAATCTTAAAAAAAATTATCCCGGAAAATATTGTGGTTTTAATTTTCGATACAAAAGATACATCAAAGACCCAAAAAGTGCTCCGAAGAAATAACCCGTAAGAATGTCTACAGGATAATGTAATCCTAAATAAATTCGGCTATAAGCGAAGATTAATGGCCATAAAAACAGGAATCCCAAATATTTAAATTTGTTTCTTAGTACTAAGAATAAAAATGTCGCTACCGCCATGGTATTTGCCGCATGACCAGAGAAAAAACTGTAGGAAGTTCTAACCTGAACAATACGAATAAATGACTTTATTTCGGGATTATTACATGGGCGTAAACGCTCGAAAGTGTGTTTAAACAAATTAGTCATCTGATCAGTAAAAGCGATTAGTACCGCAATGAAAAGAAGTATATATAAGGTTTGCTTTATACCTACCTTTTTATAAATAAGATAAAACAGGAATAAAAAAAATGGTGTCCAATACAATTGATTGGTGATAATCAGCCAAAGTTTATCGTATGTTTCAGAACCTAATCCATTAAGATACACAAAGAGATTGGTATCTAATTCTTGTATTTTTTCAAGCATATTACATTTGGCGTTTTACAGGTCCGGAGATTGTGTCGATATCCTCTTTTACTTTGTCGATTTCTGTAGCGGTATCGCCTAACAGATTACCGGTCAAGTTAGTGGTATCGCCTAATAAATTAGTTTTTGCATCGTTAATTTGGGCATTGATATTACCCGTAATATCCGTAAGAGCTCTTGAATCAAGGCCGTTTGCCTCTGCTCCTTTATGAATTTCACTTTTAATATCGTTGGTCGCGTTTTTTAATTGCGCCATAGCTTTTCCCATTGTACGTGCGATTTCAGGCACTTTGTCAGAACCAAAAAGCATAAGTACTATAAACAGTATGAAAACTAATTCTCCTCCTCCTATACCAAACATATCTTATATTTTTATGTGCCACAAAGATATTAAATTTTGTAGCTGACTGTTTTAAAATTTACTTAAAAAAAAAGACTCTTTTCAGAGTCTCTTTAGTTTTATACTTAATCAAATTTTGACTTTTCCTCTACTTTTGGCCAAGAGTTGTTGGTCACATCAATATCAGCTGTCATTAATTTTGGATCTATCTGTATGCTTTTGATTGCTTTTTCAGTTGCGTAAACTTTCTTAGCTGTATCATTATTTTTTCTCCAGATTTGAGCCGGATACTGGAAGCTTTGTTTTGAACCATCTTCGTAAGTAATCTCAACCAAAATTGGCATAATCATTCCGCCTGGTTTATTAAACTCTACTTCATAGAAATATTTTGGTGATTTTAAACCTGCTTTTTCTTCAGCTGTAAAACTTTGATTTACATAATCAGCCAATAATTTCACGTCATCTACCTTCAAAGCTTTTTTCTGAGAAGCATTAACTTCTGCGTTATCACTTGCAACTAAATAAACGAATGGACCTTTATCTGATCCAAAACGTCCTTTTCTAACCTTAACATCTTTCAAATCAGCTGTTGGAGTATCAGAAACGTAATATTGTTTTACGTCTTTAATTCCGATATCTACGAAATCTGTTGAGTAAAACCATCCTCTGAAAAACCAATCTAAATCTACTGCAGAAGCATCTTCCATAGTTCTAAAGAAATCCTCAGGAGTCGGGTGTTTGAACTTCCATCTGTTTGAATAGGTTCTAAAAGCATAATCAAACAATTCTCTTCCCATAACCACTTCTCTTAAAATGTTAAGACCTGTAGCTGGTTTTCCGTATGCATTGTTACCAAATTGCGCAATTGTTTCAGAGTTAGACATAATAGGCTCTAAAAACTTTTGATCCCCACTCATGTAAGGAACAATATTTTTTGCAGGCCCACGTCTTGATGGGAATTTCGGATCTAATTCTTGTTCTGCCAGGTACTCTAAAAATGAATTTAAACCTTCATCCATCCAGGTCCATTGACGCTCATCAGAGTTTACAATCATCGGAAAGAAAGTATGTCCCACTTCGTGAATTACAACACCGATCATTCCGTTTTTAACTTGTTCGCTAGTAACGCCATTTTCATCAGGACGTCCAAAATTCCAACAAATCATTGGATATTCCATTCCCTGATCTTCAGCCGAAACCGAAACTGCTTTTGGATAAGGATAATCAAAAGTATGAGATGAATAACTTTTTAAGGTGTGCGCTACTGTCATTGTAGAAGTTTCTCCCCAAAGCGGATTTGCTTCTTTAGGATAAACAGATTCTGCCATAACAATTTTACCTCCCAATTTTACAGCCATTGCATCGTAAATGAATTTTCTTGAAGAAGCAATACCGAAATCACGTACGTTTTTAGCACTAAATTTCCACGTTTTTTTCTTTTCAGAGAAACCTTTTTCAGCTGCTTCTGCTTCTGCCTGAGTAACAATTACAACTGGTTTATCAAATGATTTCTGAGCTTGCTCGTAACGTTTAACCTGTTCTGCAGTAAAAACTTCCGCTCTGTTTGTTAATTCTCCTGTTGCATCAATAACATGATCTGCAGGAACTGTAATGTTTACATCGAAGTTTCCGAAAGGAAGAGCAAACTCTCCGCTTCCCCAGAATTGCATATTTTGCCATCCTTCAACATCATTGTAAACCGCCATTCTTGGGTAGAATTGCGCAATTACATATAATTTATTTCCATCTTTTTCGAATAATTCATAACCTGAACGTCCGCCTTCTTTTCTATAATTATTGATGTTATACCACCATTTTATAGCTAATGAAATTTTTTCTCCCGCTTTTAAAGGGGTTGCCAAATTAATACGCATCATCGTTTCGTTGATCATATATGACATTGGATTTCCTTTAGTGTCTTTTACCTGTTCGATGTTGAAACCACGCTCCAAATCTTTTTTCAGATATTTATTAGAAAAACCATCTAATGGTAACACCTGATTGATTTTTTCGCTCTCCGCCAATGGCGTCTGAGTATTTGCTTTAGCCTGATTTTGATCCAACTGAATCCATAAATATTCTAAACTATCCGGAGAATTATTTGAATAGGTAATCACTTCAGAACCTGTTAATTTTGAATTTTTATCATCTAATTCGATATCAATTTTATAATCTGCCTGTTGTTGGTAATAAGCAGGACCTGGCGCTCCTGAAGCCGTACGAAACATGTTTGGTGTTGCCAGCAAATCATACATTTGACTGAATTTGTTGGTATCGTACTTACCTTGTTGTTTTGGGGCAACTGCGGTATTTTTTTCCTGAGCCATTAATAAGGCAGGAAAAATTAATAATAATGAAAGTTTTTTCATAAAATGTAATAGGTAATTTTATCAGGGTGTGAAAATAACAATTAAAATGATAATTATACCCATTCATTAATACTTTAACACTTCTTTCCTTGAAGATTCTGTAAAAAGAACACTCTTTTTATTACCGAATGCTGAAATATGTGTAATGTTCTGCTGCTCAGCATTCCAATCAACCAAAATGGTGTTTAAAATCTCCAGTGTCTTAAATTTTTCAACATCCTTAATTCGCGAATAACAAACCAATACATCACCAGCCTCAATTTCCTTTGACAAAAAAGTAATTGGTTTTGGCTGCCCGTTTACTTTTATTGTAAAATTTTCTGAAAGATATTTCTTAAACAATTCCAGATCTTCGGGTGTTTCCTTTTCTGTCCCAACAAAGGTTTTTTTATGGTATTTTTTCTCCATTCCGTTATTCAGATCATCAATAAAAATACGGGATGTAATTTGAATCATTTTCTTTTCCGCTGCGTAATTCACCTGAAAAACACCCATATAAAATTTATGAAAAGCAAATGAGGATAGCGATAAAAATAAAACCCCAATTAAGGGGTATATTAATTTATTTTTCATTTTTGGAAACAGTAATATTCTTAAAATCTTTATTCTTGTTAATCATGAAATCGATTAACTGAAATTTATCATCAGGCTTTAAATAGCGCTTAGATTCAGGATCATTAGAGCAATACATTAAGAACAACTCTATTTCATCATCTTTTAGATTCAATGTTTTATTGAAAAAGTCAGGAGTAAAATTATCTCTGGCATAAGCTGTAAATGCAATATCACTTATAACTTCTTCCTTCACTTCATCATTTTTGCGCAAAAGCTTCTTGACATCCTTAAATATTCGAACAAAATCAGTTCCATATTTAATGGTCTGATCTGAATACATTACAGTGTTTTTTGCTGTAGATTGTTTGTCATCTTCAAACTGCATATCTACTATCCCCTGAGAACCACCTCCCAAAGCTTTTACTTTTAAATCTTTATGAACCAAAACTTCTTTAAGCTGATTATTTACTAAATCTAAAGGAACCGTAAACAGAATTTGAGCACAATCTTTTTCAGTCAAAACAATCTTTTTAGACTGAAATGCCATTCCGGTAAACAGCAAAGTATCTTTTGGCTTTGCCATGATATCAAACAATCCGCCGGAACCAATAAAAGTTCTAACATTGGCATTTATATTCATTACGTATCCACTCTCAATAGCAAGCGATTTGTTAGTCACTTGCCCGTGTAATGGCATCCTGGTCGAATTTTGTCCAAATGAGATTTGACAAAACAGGCACAAAACGAGTACTCTTAGGCTATTTTTCATTTTCGAGGATTTTAAGATATTTTCTGGCTAATTCAGTTATTAAAAACATACTCATTGTTTTGTTTTTACTATTCAAAGATACGGCAAATTCAGAATCCTCTACACAATATAATTGAAATCCTTTAATATCTTCCAACGAAATCCTTAATCTTTCTGTATAATAATTCTCATCAAAAAGATACTCCAGTTTTCTGAAAAGCATTTCTTTCTTCTCTACTTTCACTTCTTTTTTCAGCATCGACGTGCGTCCTGAAATTCCATTTAATATTTTATCTATCGAAGTAGATTTGGCCGTGTATAACTTCCTTTCGGCAGGTGTATATGTTTTTTGACCATGCGGCACAATTCCGAGATTCTCAGCAGTAATACCCGCGTTGTCATTAACAACAACCTCTTTCAGTTCGATTTGTTTCGCGGTCATTTTTATCTTAATTCCAGAAGATGTCAAATCTTCCGCTGTAATTCTAAGTTTTAAAGGCTCCATATTAACTGAAGAAAAAACCAAAACATCGCCTTCTTTTACAACAATAGAAAACATTCCGTTTTCATCTGTAACAGCAGTAATTTGCGTATTGTTATTGATAATATTGACACCTTCAACCGAAGAGGACTGCTCAAATACCTGCCCTAGAATTTCTTTGGCACCAGAGGTTTGTCCAAATGAAATTTGAGCAATTATTAAAAATAGAATCAATAAAATATTACTTGTTCTCATTAGCCAATATTTCCTTGTATTTAACAGCCAATTCAGCTAACAAGAATTCAGTTGAAGTTTTATTTTTGGAATTTAAAATGACCGTAAACTTATCATTTTCTACGGCATAATATTCAAATCCTTTCACATACTCACTCGGAATTTTCAATCGGTTCACAAAATGATCCAGACTAAACATATTCTCTAAAAGTTTCATGAAAAATTCCTTTTTTTCAACTATTAATTCCTTTTTAAGCATTTTTGTTCTGCCTGATAAAAAATTCAAAAAAGGATCAGCAGAAATTGAACCGCCAGCCATTCCACTTGCGCTTGCAGTCGCATCTAAAGCGGTAGCAGTTCGCAATTTTCTCTCGCTTTCGGTATAAGTTTTTTGATTTGAAGGGACAATTCCCAAAGCCACAGCATTAATATTATCATAGCGTCTTACGATAACTTCCTGCAATTGATGCATTACCAAACTTAGCTTTACAGTAAAATTAAGATCTGTAAAGTTTTCGTTAGTTAGCAAAACCCTATTTTCTTTGAATTGAATAGAAGAAAAAACAAGTGTGTCGCCCGGTTTGGCCATTATCGAAAAAGATCCATCAGCAGCCGTTGTCACCATAACTTCTGTTTGTGCATTTACCACATAAACACCTTCCAAATCATTTGTATTCGAAACGATTTTACCATTGACAGCAGCACGATCCTGATCCTGAGACCATGCAGTCTGACTCAAAACAACAACCAAAACACATAAAACTTTATTGATCAAAATGAAAAAATTAAGATTACCGTTAAAAATGTAAAAATATCTTAATGTGTTCCAAAATTAGTATTAACGGCTTGGTAAAAATATGTTAATTAAACTCTGTTTTTCTAGCCTCAAAAAAGAGTTTTTAATATCTTTAACCTAAACAATTTGAGCACAAATTTTATGAAAAGCATTATCATTGCCAGCACCTCTACCCTTCACGAAGGCAGTTATTTAGAGTATTTATTACCTACTTTACAAGTACATTTTAAAAATTGCAAAAGCATCTTATTTATTCCTTTCGCACGTCCCGGCGGAATTTCACATAATGAGTATACTGAAAAAGTAGCACAGGCATTTACAACAATTAACATTTCAGTAAAAGGAATTCATGAGTTCGAAAATCCTGCGGAAGCGATAAAAAATGCAGAAGGAATATTTACAGGCGGCGGAAATACTTTTTTATTGGTCACTCAACTATATAAACACAATATTATGCAGCTTCTTTCTGAAACTGTAAAAAATGGAACACCTTACCTAGGAACAAGTGCAGGGAGTAATATTTGCGGTTTATCAATGCAAACAACCAATGATATGCCAATTGTCTATCCGCCAAGTTTTCAAACTTTAGGATTAATTCCTTTTAATTTGAATCCACATTATTTAGATCCGGATTTACAATCAAAACACATGGGTGAAACACGCGAAACCAGAATTAAAGAATTTCACGCTTTCAATTCTATTCCGGTTTTAGGTTTGAGAGAAGGAAGCTGGCTTGAAGTAAAAGGCGATAAAATAACCCTGAAAGGAAGTCTGAACGCACGTTTGTTCAAACAAAACCAAAACCCAGCAGAATTAGAAACAGAAAGCAATTTGAGCGACTTAAAATAAAATTTCAAAATTTTTAAATTCCAAATTCCAATTTTAAAAACATTTTTGTTATAAAGTTTGGAATTTGGAATTTAAGAATATTGTGATTTCCATGGTAGTCTAAAGCAAAAAATCCCCAAACAAATTGTTTGAGGATTTTGAAGAGCGAAAGACGAGGCTCGAACTCGCGACAACCAGCTTGGAAGGCTGGAGCTCTACCAACTGAGCTACTTTCGCATTAACAGGGTGCAAATATAAATAATTAAATCATTTAAAAAAATAAAAATCAATAATTATTTAACTTTGATAAAAAAACCGAAACAATTAAGTTCCGTTTTTTTTAGAGCGAAAGACGAGGCTCGAACTCGCGACAACCAGCTTGGAAGGCTGGAGCTCTACCAACTGAGCTACTTTCGCAT